>DATEIS010000147.1:0-37436 GCA_035278765.1 Pyrinomonadaceae bacterium
CATCCATCCGCGCCAATCCAGCCGACGAAACTGAGACTGACTCAGGCTGCGCAACCCGCATCTGTGCCAGCGCAGACTGCACGAGCACCAAAACAACAAACGGGATTGCGATCGCTCTTATCCGTTTCATCTGTGGCTTCATTTGATCTTTTTCACCTGAATCCCGGTTCCCCGCGGATATAAACCCGGCAACGAGATCGGCAGTTTCCCACCGATATCGATTTCGCCCAGCAATGCGCGCGCGACTGCCTGTTGCAACGAAGGCATGTCGCCATACGCTACGACGTAAGTTCGCAGTCCCGGAAAACTCTGAAGTAAATAAGGATTACCAAAACTAATCCCGACGATCGGCGACTTTGCCGCAATAAGCGCCGACAATGCTCGCGCACCTGCGTCAGGTATCCCGACACTCAAAACCTGTCCCGAACGAACACGTCCATACAACGACGCAATCACCAGATCCGCAGACTTCGCACGTTCAATCGCTTTCTGCACGTCCTGATCCGTCGAGCGTTCATCAAGCACAACGGTTTCGACTTTCACACCGCCACGACCAAGTCGCGACACAAAAGCATTTGCGATCCAATTGCGATCGTCGCCGTTAGTCACTGCAAGATTGAAAATTCGGGCTTCAGGTTTCTTCAGCGGCACCAGCTTGTCTTCGTCGCGCACAAGTGTGACGGCATGTTCAGCAATCTCGGTCGCGAGTGCCGGCACGTCGCGGCTTCCGACAATTCGATCAATTGAGTCAACCGGAGTGATGCGCTGGTCCACGAGGCCCAGATCGTATTTCGCTGCGAGTATCTTGCGGGCCGATTCCTCAACCCGCTGCTCCGTGATCCGACCACTCTTTACAGCCTCGTGTACGCCACGAAATGACGCATCAACGTCGGCAGGCTTGAGCAACATGTCGGCCCCGGCTTCAAGCGCGCGAACCGCAGCCTCTTCCTGCGTGAAATAGATCGTCAGACCACTCATACTCAGCGCGTCAGTGACGATCATTCCCGGAAACCTCAGATCTTTTCTGAGGATGTTGCCAATCACGGGAGACATCGTCGCGGGCATCGCTGCCTTCTCATCGATGATCTCGCCCCCTTCGGTAGTGTCCGTTGGCTTTGACTTAATATTCTCCGGTAACGGTTTGACGGCGGTCGCATCGATTTGCGGCATTGCGATGTGGCCCACCATCACCGACCCGACTCCGGCCTCGACCGAAGCCTTGAAAGGTACAAACTCGACTGAGTTCAAACGATCGCGTCCGACATTTATCTCCGGCAACCCGCGATGTGAATCGACCGCTGTGTCGCCGTGTCCCGGAAAATGTTTCGCCGTCGCGATAGCGCCCGCAGCCTGCGCGCCTTCAGTAAACGCAACTCCGAAGCGCGCGACTTCCGCGGGATCTTCGCCATACGAACGCACATTGATCACGGGATTCGCAGCGTTGTTGTTTACGTCGACGACGGGCGCAAAGATGTGTTGCACTCCGAGCGCTCGTGCTTCGCGCGCGGTTACCTCACCCTGGCGTCGCGCGTATTCAGGATTGCCAGTGGCGCCAACCGCCATGTTCCAAGGGAAATTGACCGTGTCTTCGAATCGCATTCCGGCGCCGGCTTCGAGGTCGGCGGAGACGAGCAACGGATACTTCGCCAACTCCTGCATCCGATTGACCAGGATCACCGATTCATAAACTGGACCACGGAAAAGGATGATGCCACCGACTTTGTTATCTTCGATCTGATGCTTGAGAGCGCGATACGCATCGGAGTCCTGGTTGAGAAATGTCGCGTTGACACCGACGGAGATCAGTTGCCCGATCTTTTCTTCGAGCGACATCTTGCGCAGTTGCTCGTTGGCCCATTTCAGCGCCTTTGACGAAGGATCGCGCTTGAAGGCGTTAACCTTTAGTGGCTGCGGCCTGACCGGCAACGCCACCACAGCTAACAGCAATAAGATTGAAAAATAACGATTGAGCTTTTGCATCCTATTCCTCATCAACTATAGGTCCCCCAATAGGACCTAATTGCTTTGTCGCAGGCGCGAACGCAAAGCTCGCCCCCCACGCAACCACGAATGTGATCAAGCTTCCCAGAAACACGTACCACGTCCACGCGATCTTCGTTGCAAGGAATACGTAGAGCATCGAGCAGATGCTCACCAGCATTCCGATCAACGCGGGTGGCTGACTAACGCGCCGCAAAAACGTTCCTACCAGAAAAACACCGAGAATTGGGCCATTGATCAACGACGCTATCGAAAGCGCCATGCTCAACGCCGATCCCGGTTGGTTTCTGACCGCGAGCGCTACACCGATCTGCACGACGCCCCAAATCAACGTCAGCACATGTGAGACTTTCAGGTAGTGCTTGTCGTCACGATCAGGTCGAAACGGTTTGTAAAGATCGTTCACCGCAGTCGCTGCAATCGAGTTGAGCGACGATGACATCGCTGCCGCAAAAATCGCGGCGACAACCAGACCGGAAAGCCCTGTCGGCATGTATTTCGTGATGAAGTCAGGAAAAACGCGATCGCCTCCGGTGAACGGAAAAGCTGTCGACGCTGCGGTCGCATAAGCCGGATCGGTGAATGGATGGTAGAACGCGAACAGCAACACGCCGATAAAAAGAAATCCGATGAACTGCGCCAGCACGATGCCGCCACTCGTCAGCAGTGCGATCGTAGCTTTCCGCGGGTGATCGGTGCAGAGATATCGCTGCACCAGGTACTGATCGGTGCCGTGGGTGCTCATTGTCAGGAAGCAGCCACCGATCAATCCCGACCAGAAGGTATAAGTGCGTGTGTGATCGAAGGCGAAGTCAAAGAGCGAATACTTGCCGTATTGAGTGGCGATAGAGCTTGCGGCTGCGAAGCCACCATCGATTGAATTGATGAGAACGATCGCTGCCGCAATTGCACCGGCGATGTAAATGCCGAGCTGGATAACCTCAACCCAGATCACGGCCTCCATGCCGCCGAAATACGTAAAGATGATCATCGCGAGACCGATCAGGATTATCGAACCGATGATGATCGTTTCGGCGTTGGCCGCCGGTTGGAAAGCGGCGTAGACCGCGGCAAGCACGATTGCAGTGAGCAGTAAACGAATACCGTCAGCGATATTCCGCATCACGACAAACAGCGATGCGGCGACCATCTTGATCTTCCCGCCGAAACGTTGGTCGAGAAGTTGATAAACAGTCATCAACTCCCCACGAAAGTAAGACGGAATAAAAAGTATTGAGATTACGATGCGACCAAGCAGATAGCCGAAGACGAGTTGCAGAAATCCGAAGTTGCCACCACGCGCAAACGCAACGCCGGGTATTGAGATGAACGTGATAGTGGAGGTTTCTGTCGCGACGATCGAGAACGCCACCGCCCACCACGGTATCGATCGATCGCCGAGAAAATAGTCAGCCGTGGTCTTTTGCTTGCGGCCAAACCAGGTACCAAACAGAACGATCCCGATCAGGTAACCAAAGATGATGATGAGATCGAAAGCTTTCATTGGCCACAAAAAGGCAAAAAAAACACAAAAGAGAAATTCTGGTATTCCTGAAAAATCTTGTAAATGCTGTGAAACTAGGCCTTAGTCTTAATTAAAGCAACTTGCAAATCATTCCCCGCAGCTTCGAGCGCGGCTGCCGCTGACTCGTAGTCCAAACCAGTTTCAGCCACGATGATCCGCACCGCGCGATCGTGCAGCTTGATGTTGCGCGCTTTCATATGCGACATGCGGTTGCCGCTCACATAGCCCAGGCGCACCATCGTCGCAGTCGAGAGCATGTTCAGAACCATCTTCTGCGCGGTGCCGGCCTTGAGCCTGCTCGAACCTGTCAATACTTCTGGTCCAACAACCGGAACGATGCTTAACTCGGCGGCTTCTGTAATCGGCGAGCCCGGTACAACCGTCAGCCCAACCGTGAAAGCTCCAAGCGAGCGCGCAAACTTTACCGCGCCAACCGTATACGGCGTTTTCCCCGACGCCGCGATTCCGACCAACACATCATCTGGTCCAAAACCTCTCTGCTTTAAATCAGCAGCGCCAGCATCCGCGTCGTCTTCTGAAGCTTCAACCGCACGATGACAGGCGTCATAACCGCCGGCAATCACGCCCTGGACCAACTCTGGTGACACACCAAAAGTCGGTGGACACTCAGATGCGTCGAGCACGCCGAGTCGTCCTGAAGTTCCCGTGCCTGTGTAGAAAAGACGTCCGCCCTTCGCGAGTCTTGCAGCAGTTTCATCAACGGCCTTTACAACATCGCCGAGAACACGCTGCACCGCTGCCGCGACCAGAGCGTCCTCGTCGTTCATGAGCGCGACGATTTCCGCGGTCGACTGTGAACTGAGATCTTTTGAACGTGGATTCTCTTGTTCGGTGATTGGAAGCGCGGTTTCCGTATTCATCTTGTGCCGCTACGGATCAGACTGCGAGAGCGATGTGATTGATACGTTCACGCGCCATTCTAGCGGCAGCGACAGCCGGAGCGAAGTGGGGCGGCTCGAAATACGCACGCGGCGCGACCTTTTTCACCTCGTTGCGTAAGGTCTCGAGCATTAAATCGCCCGCCGAACGAAACACGCCGCCAACGTACGCAATTTGAAATCGCTCGCGCTCCATCTGCAGATGACGAATCACTGCCACTGCGGCGTGTCCGAGTTCAGTGCCACCATCGGCAACGATTTGCAGTGCCACTTTGTCATTGGCCTTCGCCGCATCAACTACATCCCGACCAAAACCGGCCAGCCGTTCGTTAGTTATCGTCGGTGCGTAGATCGCGGTCGTTAGATCGTCGGCACTGGTGACGTGAAAATACGCACAGGCAAGATCGGTAAGAGCGGTTTCCGGACCACGCCCGTCAGACGCGTAAGCCACCGCACGCAAAGCGCGCCGCGCAAGCCATGCGCCGCCGCCCTCGTCACCCGCAATCGGTCCCCAACCACCCGCGCAGGAACGTCTGTGCCGCGCGTTGATGCCGCAACAAATCGAGCCAGTCCCGGCAATCACAACGAGTCCCGGCGCGCCATCAGTCGCCCCATAGAGTGCTATATCCGCGTCAGTTACAACTTCAATCTCACCGACACCGAGTGGCATGAGAGTCTCGCGCATGCGTTCGCGCAGTTCTCGCCGCCGTGCCCCGGCAAGACCAATTTGCGCTGCAATCAGATCACCGCGCCGCAACTTCGCCGCTGCGCAGGCACCGTCAATCGCCTCGCGCACTGCTGCCGCGGCTCCCGCAATTCCGACTCGCAAGGGGTTCGAAGGTCCGGCGATGCCTTCGCCAATCACTTGTAGATTGGCGTCCATAATTACGGCTTCTGTCTTCGTTCCGCCGCCGTCGACACCAACCACCGAGTTCTGCGCGTGCAAGCGTCTTGCCGGAGAGACATCTGCTGTTCGTCGTTCGGTGCTCACAGTTGGGGCTCGGGCCGACTAGAAAACAACCATCCATTTAACATTATTGATTATTCTAGGGTCCGCTGATTTATAATGGAAACTAAAAGATTTTATTATTACGATAATCCATCTTGATATCGGGGAGCCTGCTGTTGTGGAAATTCGACAATTACGCGCCTTCGTAGCGATCGCTGAATCGGGCACGTTTACCGCCGGAGCATTGCGGGTACACGTGACCCAGGCGGCGATAAGCATGCAGATTAGACAATTGGAGACAGAAATTGGGGCAAAGGTTTTTGTACGTGCCCCGCGCCACGTAATCCTCACTGAAGCGGGCGAGCAACTGCTGCGACGCGCGCGTCACATCCTGCGCGAGCATGATGCGGCGCTGGACGAAATCGCCGAACTAGCCGGGGCCGAGCGCGGCAGGCTGAGAATTGGTAGTGCGTCGGCCATGGTCCTATCTGAGCAGTTGCCGGCGATCCTGAAGGAGTTGCGGAAACAACATCCGGCCGCGGAAATCTCAGTTATATCGGGAACGAGTGAAGTGCTGGTGGACCAAATACTGGGTGGCGAGGTCGATGTTGCCTTCGTTTCACTTCCCGTCGATGTGCGCGGAATCAAAACTGAGCGATTGAGCCAGGATCAGCTCGTGGCAATTGCGTCGCCGCGGCACAAACTCGCAAAACAACGGACCATCAGTGCCTACACGCTCGCCGGTGAACGGCTGATTCTCGGTGAGCGTGGCGGAAATACGCGGCGTTTGATCGATCAGTTTTTTGCCCAGGCGGGTGCGACATTGCACGTGGCGATGGAATTGAGCCGGCAACAAGCCATCAAGCGAATGGTCGAAGAAGATATGGGTGTCGGGATCGTGCCACTTCAGTCTGTGAAGGACGAAGTCGAGAAAGGAAAACTGATTCGTTGGTGGATTGAAGGCGCGCAGATCAACTGGGAACTCGGCATCGCGCAGTTGAGCAACGGCTACGACTCACCGATCATGCAGAAGTTCGTCTCACTCGCGCACAAGAACTTCGAGGATGGTGCATCTCCAGCGACTTCCAAAAAAGGAAAGAAAGCTGTCCACAGATTACACAAATAAATCATCGTAATCTGTGGATTAACTGATCGATATCATCTTCGTTGTTAAAAAAATCGGTTGCGACTCGAAATCCTTCCGGCTTTTCAGTAACCAGAATTTTCTGCGCCGCTAAGTCAGCGACTATCTTCGCCGGATTTTCCGCGGCCACGAGGGTCTCCGCTGAACGAAACTTCTCGTTATCAAGCGGCGACAAAACCTTCCAACCGATCTCGTTCAACTTCGCCGTCAACACGCGATTCAGTTCCAGCGCGCGCGCTTTGATGTTCGCGATTCCGATCGACCGCATCAACTCGATCGATGCGCCCAGCGCAAACACACCCGCAAAATGCGGACAGCCAAGCTCGGCCCGCGCCGACATGTCATGACGCAAATGCACTTCGTCGTTTCGCGTCCCATAAGGATCCTGAACGCTCAACCAGCCGATAGATTTCTGTCGCGCCGCTGCCTGTAGCTCTTTGCTGATGTAAACAAATCCGGAGCCGTATCCCGATAACATCCACTTGTGACCCGTCGTGCATAACGCGTCGATCTTCATGCGCTTCACATCAATCTCGAAAGCTCCTGCCGCCTGGCTCGCATTGATTACGAGTGCGTGATTCCCTTTAAGACTCGCCAACTCCTCGATATCGGTTCGAAACCCATTGGAAAACTGGACATAACTCATCGAGATGATTCCGGTGCGCGTGTTCATCGCCCCGCGAATGTCTTCCGGCCGCACAACACCCGCGACCGCTTTCACGAAGTGGACCGGAACTCGTCGGTGCATCCACGGAATCGTCGTTACCGGGAACTCCAGATCGGACGAGATCACTTCACCGTGCTTCTCGAGTGCGTCAACGATCAGATTCATTCCACTTGACGTGTTGGTAGTGAAACCAATCTCTTCGGGTTCGGCATTGATAAACCCCGCAACCTGTTTCCGCACTTCCTCCCGACGCGCGAGCCACGCGTCCCAGTGAACGTCGCCATCGTTCATCATCAGCTCGTAATACTCTGCTCCCGCTTTCGCAGTAGACTCCGCCAGTGGTCCAGCCGCAGCCGTATTTAAGTAAACACTCCTGCTCGTAACCGGAAACTTCGCGCGAACTTCAGCCCAATTGATCATCGTTCGGTTAAATCGATTCTTTGTAGGTTTCGAGGTTTTGCTGAATCTTTTGCAGCAACTGAGACTTGAGTGTGTTTGAGTTGAGTTTCTCCGGAGGAACTGGTTGCCACTTTCCTGGAATCAACACCTGCGAGTCGATGAAAGCGTCGATGGCTTCCTGTAGACCGTCGATTCTGATCTTTCCTTTCATGGCGATGACTTCTTCGATAATCCATGTGACGGCGTCGCCGGTGATGCGGTGGCGGTGATTGATGATTGCCGATCGCTCCTGAAGCGTCTTCAAAACCATGTCGAATGGACCACCAAACGCAGCCACGAGGCGCAGGTAACACTCCTGAAAATCCTTTATGTGCGACGTCGTTGTCGCTGTCGGTTTTAGATCGTTCTTGCCGACGTATGACGCGGCCATGATACGGCAGAAAATCTCATCAGGCATGTACGCGCTGGTGTCGTCAACGCGACTCGCTGTTTGGGCCACGTAATATGCGGGCAAAAGTCGCAGGAGATTGCGGATCAGAAACACGGGATTGTGTGTGAAGCCGTCTGGAAGTTTTTCAATTCCCTTTCTGACTTTTCGATCTTCGAAGTAGCTCAAACTTCGATCGAAGTCTCTGATCTCTTTCTGGGCGTTATTCATCAGATATTCGATCTGTTCCGCGGTGAAACCGATTCGCCAGAGCATGCGTTGATCTCGCTCGCGGGCGAAAGTCTCGTCGAAGATGCGCAGACAGTCGGCGTTCTTGAAGTTATTGAGATTCTCTTTCACGCCCGACTCGATGAATGACATTGTCTGCGCAAAGACCTGAATAATCGTCCTGGCCCAGCCGCGCTGTTCGGCAAGTGAGGCTGAGTAACGATCTACATCAAGGTAACGATACTTGTCGTGTTTTGCAGCAAACTGCCGGATCGAACCGTAGTCGAGCACAGCGCCACTAGCGAGCATGTTGTCGCCATCCCACGAGAGCCAGTTGAAGATGTACTCCTCTTCGAGCAACGCGGCGAGTTTGGCGTAAGAGCGTGCGAAGTAGTCGAGTGCTTTCGCATAACGCTCTTTCTCGTCTTCGGGGATCTTCCAGAAACCGTTTTCGACTTCGCGATCGATGAAGTAATCGACTGAGGCTTTGAGTTCCTGATGCCGGCCCAGCTTGAGATAGCGAAACATATGCGCCGGACGGATGAGGTTGGGTGCAGTTCTGACACCGATTGCAGTCGCATCGGGAAATCCGATCACCGCCAGACAACGTTCGGTAGGAATGCCCTGGCGATAAAAGATTTCCGACATGACGGCACTGCCTAGCATCTCGTCGAGATCAGCAAGCCCTGATGAATAACCGAACGTCGTGTCGCCTGTGGCTAAGACTTTTCGCGCTTCCTGTGCGCCTGGGCTGAGAATCGTGGTTCCTGTGCCGCGACTCGAGATGTCGAAGGTCAGCTTGTCGCTCTTTAAGTAACCATTCCAGATGCTTCTGCCGTCACCGGAAGTCTTGCCTTGTTTGTTGCGATGTTGAGTTTGGAGATAGCGAGTGGCCATGTAAGGGTGAGGTTTGATTGTTTCGGGAGGAAACTTCTTTCCCTGCTCCAGATCGTATTCGTTGATGATCTGGAGGGCGAAGGTATTGAGTATTACCTGTTCGAGATCCTTGCTGATGCTTGAGGGATGATCAGACGGGATCAGCCCCATCTCTTTGGCGAGTGGAAAATTAAAAAAGAGGACACGTCCGTGCGGGCGATAGCGAGCCTGATAATCAACGTAGCCATCAGGACTGACGTTCCGCCAGGGATGCGTACCGTCTATCTCCTCGAACTTCTCATACATAGGCCACAAACGGGCACAAAGAAGCGATCCATTTTAGCCACAAAAAGGCACAAAAAGCACAAAATAATTGTTCAGGCATGAAAGCGGCTAACACAACCTTAACTACTTCGTTCTCTTACTGGTTTTCTTTTTTGTGCTTTTTGTGCCTTTTTGTGGCTGGCTTTTCTTTGTGGCTTGTCGTGGCGAGAACCAGAGGGTGGTTAGTGGCGGGAGATCGATTGCGCCGTCGTTAATGGTGACGGCGTTGTGGCCGCCGTAGGTTTCGGAGTTGGTGTTGAGGATGAGGTCGTAGTTGCCGTTAGTTAGTAACTCGACTTGATAACCCTTCTTTGCAACAGCGGAGAAGTTACAGATGCAGATGAGTTCGCGACCGGTTTGTGGCGAGCGACGGATGAAGGCGACGATATTTTCGCGGGCGTTGTCGACGTCGAGCCATTCGAAGCCGGAGGATTCGCCGTCGGCTTCCCAGAGAGCGGGCTCCGGATCGTATAGACGATTCAGATCGCTCACTAACTTTTGCACGCCGCCATGCAGTGAGTCTTCGATCAAATGCCAGTCAAGACTCTCAGTCTCGGTCCACTCGCGCCACTGTCCAAACTCGCCTCCCATAAACAACAGCTTCTTGCCGGGATGTGCCCACATGTAACCGTATAGCGCGCGCAAGGTGGCAAACTTCTGTTCCGTCGTGCCCGGCATCTTGTTCAACAGCGATCCCTTCATGTGGACCACTTCGTCGTGTGAAAACGGAAGGATAAAGTTCTCACTCCAGGCATAGACCAGACCAAAGGTCAATGCATTGTGATTTCCCGCGCGAAACAATGGATCGGTCTGGAAATACTTGAGCGTGTCGTGCATCCAACCCATGTTCCACTTGAAATCAAATCCCAGTCCGCCCGCGTAAATCGGATGACTAACCATGGGCCACGCGGTCGACTCCTCCGCGATCATCATGATGCCGGGACACGCGCGATGCGTTATTTCATTCAATTCCTTCAGCAACGAAATCGCTTCCAGATTCTCGCGCCCACCAAACTGATTCGGCTCCCACTGCCCTTCCTTGCGGCTGTAGTCGAGATACAGCATCGACGCCACCGCATCGACACGCAATCCATCAACATGAAACTCGTTGAACCAGTAGAGCGCATTCGCGACGAGAAAATTGCGCACTTCGTTGCGACCGTAGTTGAAGATGTACGTGCCCCAATCCGGGTGTTCACCTTTGCGCGGATCGAGGTGTTCATAAAGTGCGGAGCCATCGAAGCGCCCGAGGGCAAATCCATCTTTCGGAAAATGCGCGGGCACCCAATCCATGATCACGCCGATGCCACGCTGGTGCAGGTAGTCGATGAGGTAACGAAGATCGTCCGGTTCACCGTAACGGGCTGAGGGCGCGTAATAGTAAGTGACCTGGTAACCCCATGATGGTCCATATGGATGTTCTTTGAGCGGCAGAAACTCCACGTGGGTGAAGCCCATTTGCACAACGTAATTCGCAAGCGGTTCGGCCATCTCACGGTAAGTGAAAGGGCGATTATCGTCTTCCATCTTGCGACGCCACGAACCGAAATGAACTTCGTAGATCGAGAGTGGCTTGCGGAAGTGCTCACGGCCGGCACGACTCTTCATCCACTTTGCATCACGAAATTTGTATCGGGACGTGTAGACAATCGACGAAGTGTCGGGCGGGACTTCAGTGAACTGGGCGTACGGATCGGCTTTAAAAAATGGCGGAGTATTCGCCGCGCGGATCTCAAATTTGTAGAGACTGCCTTCCGCGAGTTTTGGAATGAACAACTCCCAGACACCTGAATTCCCGAGCATTTTCATCTGATGAGCGTGCCCGTCCCAACCGTTGAAATCTCCGACTACGCTGACGCCGTTAGCATGCGGCGCCCAGACGGCAAAAGACACGCCCTTCTTGCGGCCCGCCGTCGTAACGTGCGCGCCGAGCTTTTTGTAGATCTCTTCGTGGCGCCCTTCGCCAAAGAGATGCAGATCGATTTCACCGATCATCCGTTAAAGTTCCGCGTTTATCCGTGGCTTAAGTTGCTCTCGAAAGAGATCCGCTCCGTTTCCCTTTTCAGGTCGATTACTCTTTGCTTCAGAAAGAATCTCCAGGAACCTTTTTAGTGGCGCTTCCAGACCCAATTGATTCATCAGATCGACGACTCGCGCGGCATAACGCATTACCTGGATCGTCTCGATCCCCGCGAGGTCCGAAAAGAACCACCCACAACTCGTAAACATCAGCAACGCGCTTCGCTGCATCTCTAACAGATCCCAAATGCGCGACTCTTCCGATTGACTCACAGCATGTCGCTTCAAAAACTCTTCGCGCACGTGTGCAGGATCAAGAATCACACCGATATATTGATTGCGAGCTTCCCATGGATCCGACAACAACCCGGCGCTCACGTTCTCAAACTTCACCACCGCATCATCGCGCAGAAATTCAAACGCTGCACGCAACGGCTGTCGCCACTTTTGATTCCAGCCAGGCTCACCACCCGTATGGCAGCCACAATCACGCGACCAACGACCTACACCATGCACACAACTCCACGAACTTCCCTCACCGTCAGGTCCGTTATCAATCTCAACTTCCAGCTCGGGTGGATGCCGATCGAGATACTCGGCGTAATTCGTGATCCAGAATCCGGCCTGCTTCGCCTCAACCTCCAACGCATGGGCCAAACAAAGATCGCCAAACTTGAAATGATGACCGTACGTCTCGCCATCCGTTGCCACATTTACCAGATCACCGCCCTGCGAGGCTCGAATAAACAGGTCAACCAGACCTCGGCTCGACGCAAGCGCGCGCTCGAAAGCGATCGCCCGTGCGAGTGGTCCATTGTAAAAGAAGACTGCAAGCGAACGCCCGGATCCGTCCGGATGCCGGAAGAGATAAGGTTTCGAACTATCAATCGCGCCCTTCGCCTGATTTGGCGCGAGGATCACGTATCGCAAGCCTTGCTCGATCAACAACGCAAGAACCTGATCGTTGGCGGCGGTCTCCGGCAGCCAGAGCGACTCGGCTTCGCGACCGAAACGAAAACGAAAGTCTGCCAGTCCCCAGAGGACTTGCGTCAAACGATCACGTTCATTACAGAGCGGAAGAATCGCGTGACCGTACGCCTGCGCGATGGCATTGCCATGACCGCCTCTCGCGGCGGCGCTCACTCGGTCGGCATCTATGATTTTCCGATAAGTGTCTGGATGTTTACTGGCAAGCCACGACAGCAGTGTTGGACCAAAGTTGAAACTGATCTGAGGGTAGTTGTTAACGTTTGGAGCGTAGCACTCCGCATGAATGCGTTCGTTCCAGTCGTGATAAGGCGCGGCGCTCGGCTGCGGATCGATCTCCCCAGTCCATGGGTTCTCACGTGGCGGCTGATAGAAGTGTCCGTGAATAATTAGAGCAGTCATTAAAGGAAATCTTGTGAATCATGAAAATCTTGTAAATCCTGTCTAAACTGCATGCTCGGCCACTTGTTTCACAGGATTAAAAAGATTTACAGGATTTACAAGATGAACTCCATCAATCCTGTAAAGCTAAGCGAGCCGCACCAAGTAGTCCGGCATTGTCTCCACACTCAGCCTTCGCGATCTTCACCTGCTGTGCGGTCGTGCGGAAAGCCCGTTCCTCAACTTGTCGATACATCTCACCGGCAAACAAATCCCAACCATTCACGACGCCGCCAGTGATCACAATGATCTGTGGGTCAATCAAATTGATCAGATTCGCAAGGCCGATTCCGAGATACATCCCAAAGCGTTTGAAAACCGCAAGGGCCAGTTCGTCGCCTTCTCGTCCGGCGTCGTAGACCCGCTCCGCCGTCAACTCATCGCTTTTCAAACTCGTTTCAGGAAACAACGACAACGTCTCTCGCGTCATTCTCACAATCGCAGTCGCGGACGCAAACAACTCAAGACAACCCGTGTTGCCACACTTGCACTTCAAACCACTGAACGGGTCGACAGTCGTGTGTCCAATCTCACCCGCAGAACCATGCGAACCACGCCACAACTTTCTGTCAAGAATTACACCTCCACCAACACCCGTGCCGAGTGTGATGCTCATTACATCGCGACAGCCGCGCGCCGCGCCCATCCACATCTCTCCAACTGCCGCGGCGTTTGCATCGTTTTCGAGATAGACGGGCCAGCCGAGCCTGTGCTCCAGTTCAGCTTTTAATGGGAAGTTGACTAACGAAGGAAGGTTTGGCGCTTGCACGACAACTGCATTCGCGCCATCGACAGCGCCGGGGACCATTATCGAAACCGCGACGACTGGTAACTCGTTGCAGCCCCAACGCTCTGATACCTGGACCAGGGCGTCGATGATGTCGTCGGCAGAATCTCCTTTCGGAGTATCCTGTTTATGTTGTTCGAGTATTCTCCCGGTGTCATCGACGAGAGCTACTCGTAAATGTGTGCCTCCAAGATCGACGGCGAAAACAATTCGCTTACTAGACGGATTCTTCGGCATGTTCAAGTGGGAGCGTGTCAGCGGTCATTTCTCCTCGCGAAAGATTCCGTGAAATCAGCGCTCCTGCCACAATCGCGACTAGTAAGTATAGCAATCCCGTCCCCCACTCCTTAAAAATCAATTTTCCGATGCCAAACAAGGAACCATAAATCAACGCGCATCCGAGTATCCAATTCACGAATTGCAGCGACAAACGTCCCCGCGCATGCGATTCGGCGAGACCGGCCTCATGAGCAATTTCGTTCCAGCCCGGTCCTTCGGGTCTGACGCGACGATAGAAAGCAATGAGTTTCTCCGCTGGTTCAGGGCTGGTCGAGAATGTGACGATAACCCACACGATTGTTGTTATCCCAACCGTCACGATCATCAGATAGGCAAATTGTCGCGGCTCATCGCTATCCCAACCCAATCCTTTTTGCAGAAAGATCGAGATTATCGCGGCGGTGATCATCGCGGACACTTCGGACCACGCGTTGATGCGCCACCAGAACCAGCGTAACAGCAACACTGTGCCTGTGCCTGCACCCGTAACGAGCAGCAGTTTCCACGCGCCACCGATCGACTCCATGTAGAACGTGATAACTAACGACGCGATCATGAGTAACACTGTCACGACCTGCGATGCGATGACGTAGTGTTTATCTGTTGCATTGCGGTTTAGAAAGCGGCGATAGAAATCGTTGATGACGTAAGAGGCGCCCCAGTTGAGTTGCGTGCCGATCGTTGACATGTAAGCCGCGGCAAAAGCGGCAAGCATAAAACCGCGCAGGTACGACGGAAACACGTTCGGATCGAGCAACGTCTTGATGTAACCGGATTCTTTATCAACAAGATCGGGATAAAGAATAAGCGATGCGAGTGCCGTCAGGATCCAGGGCCACGGGCGCAAGGCATAGTGAGCGACGTTGAACCAGAGCGTGGCCAGTAATCCATGCCGCTCGTTCTTCGCCGAGAAGATGCGTTGCGCGACGTAACCGCCGCCACCCGGTTCAGCACCGGGATACCACGTGGACCACCAGATCACGCCGAGGTAAACAAACAACGTTATCGCAGGCATCCAGGCCGAATCGAATTCTGGGAAGAAAGCGAGTCGCGAACCGGCGCCGGCGGCCGCGTCCATCGCGCCGATCTTCGCCTTCATGCCATCGATTCCCCCAACGGCATTGACTGCGAGAATAGCAAGCACGATCACCATTCCCATCTTGAGTGCGAACTGGAATAGATCGGTGACAAGCACTCCCCACAGCCCCGAGATTGCGGTGTAGAACGCGGTGAAGATCAGCATGCCGATCACGATTTTGATCGCGCCGCTCTTATCGACGCCGAGCGTGATCTCGAGAATCTTCACCATCGCGAGATTTACCCAGCCAAGGATGATGCAGTTGATCGGCAGACCGAGGTACAACGCACGAAAACCACGCAGGAAAGCAGCAGGTTTGCCTGAGTAACGCAGTTCGGCAAACTCGATGTCAGTCATTACGCCCGCGCGTCGCCACAGTCGAGCGTAAAGAAAGACGGTGAGCATTCCGCTCATGACAAAGTTCCACCAGAGCCAGTTGCCGGCGATTCCGTTTTTGGCCACGAAACCGGTCACGGCGAGCGGTGTATCGGCGGCAAATGTTGTCGCCACCATCGAAGTACCGGCCAGCCACCACGGCACATTGCGTCCCGAAAGGAAAAATTCGCTGGTGCTACCGGACGCTCGGCGCGCGTAGTAAATGGCGATACCGAGATTGAAAGCGAAATAAGCAACGATTACCGTCCAATCCAGTGCTGAAAGGTTCATCGGATTCCTACTTTGTCGGTTTAGAAAAGGCGGTTACGGGCGCTTATCTCACGGCATACGACGGAATCTGTCAAGTAAAAACTGAAATCAGGGTTTTAGCCACAGATTTACGCGGATAAACGCAGATTTGTTACGATGGGCCAAATGTTTACAGAATCGTTAGTGGCCGGTCTCGCAATAATCGGGATCGTTATCATTGTGTCGGCACTCCTGTCAGGGCTTGTCGACAGGAGCGGTTTACCACAGGTAGCAGTTTTTATCTTTATCGGCGCAGCGCTCGGGCCGGCTGGGTTCGGAGTGTTCGACATGAGTCTCGAGTCTCCGGTGCTGCGAATCGTTTCCACACTCAGTCTGACACTCGTTCTCTTCACTGACGCAGTAACTCTCAATATTAAGGAAGTCAGGCAGCGCGCCGGGCTCGCGTTTCGCATGCTTGGGCCAGGCAGCATTGTCTGCGCCGCGCTCACAGCTTTCATGGCGTGGTGGCTCCTCGATATTGCACCGGCATCAGCAGCGATTCTCGGCGCCGCGCTTGCTTCGACTGATCCGGTGTTATTGCGAGGACTGCTGCGACGACGTGACATCTCACCCGAGGCGCGTCATGCGTTGCAACTCGAGAGCGGCCTCAACGATGTCGTGTTGTTGCCCATCGTCGTGGTAGCGATCGCCTTGACCGGTCACCACGAACTTACTTTTGCGAAGATGGGTTTCGGACTGTTCATCCTTGGTCCGGGAGCCGGAATCGCGATTGGGTTAATAGCCGTCTCGGCACTCGATCTGATCCGTAAACGCATCGGGATTCGCCGTGATTACGAATCGCTCTACTCGCTCGGTGTGGCGTTCTCGGCATTCGCCGCCGCCGAAGCCGTGCACGGCAGTGGTTTTCTTGCAGCGTTTGCGGCAGGCATGACGATAGCCGCACTCGATGTTGAACTCTGCGACTGCTTTATCGAGTACGGCGGCGTAACAGCGGAGATGCTGCTGCTCTTCACGTTTGTGATCTTCGGTAGTTCGTTGATTTGGACTGGTTTTCAAGGACTCGATACGCGAACCGTGATCTTTGCCGTCTTTGCCATCCTGATCAGAGTGCCCGTTTATCTTCTCTCATTGATCGGATCGAATGTGGATCGACGTGGACGTCTGCTCATTGCCTGGTACGGACCGCGAGGACTCAGTTCACTACTGCTTATACTGCTGCCGGTTTTCGCGGGAGTGGCAGGCAGTGATCGACTCTTCCGGATCTCTGCCCTCATCGTGATGATCTCGGTAATAGTTCACGGTGCATCGCCGATGTTGCTGACGCGCATTGCGCCAAAATCAGAGCCCAAAGAACCTCCGCCACCAGCGCCACCAGCGTCAGAGCCTGAACCAGCAATGCAATTGCGCGCGCTTCCGGTCATCGAGTCATCACCGTCAGTCGGCAAGCAAAGCATTTCACTCGAAGAACTCGAACAACTGCAGAAATCGGGAGAGAAAGTCATTCTCCTGGACGTTCGCACTGAACGAAGTCGCGAGCCGAGCGAGTTCCAGGCAAAGGGATCGGTGCGCATGCCGCCCGAAGGTGTGGTACCGCAAGCGCACGAAATGAAGCTACCGAAGGATGCGTGGCTGATTGCCTACTGTGCTTGACCAAACGAAGCTACCAGCGCCCGGGTGGCGCAGGAACTTCGTCAGGCTGGCTGGACAAAAGCGCGAGCGCTCATCGGCGGTTGGGATTTATGGCAAAACGCGAAGTTGCCCGTCGAACCAATCCATCCACAGATTACGCAGACGAAATAATCTGTGTAATCTGTGCAATCTGTGGACAAAATGAAAAGCCTGATCTTAATTCTTGTTGTGTTTTCGATGACGTCCTCTGCATTCACACAAAACAGACCGCGTGCTCGTGAGCTTGGCATCACTGTCGGCATCCTTCCGCCCGGACCGCTGAACGCCATCACGGACGTCGAAGGCGTGCTCGTCGGTCACACAACTCTCGTTCGTGGTGACAATGTTCGCACCGGCGTCACGGCCGTCCTCCCGCACGGCGGAAATCTCTTTCGCGAAAAGGTGCCGGGTGCTGTCTTCGTTGGAAACGGGTTTGGCAAACTGGCCGGCTCTACTCAAGTAAACGAGTTGGGCGAAATTGAAACACCCATACTGCTAACTTCAACTCTCAGCGTCCCTCGCACGGCCGACTTTCTGATCGATTACATGCTCGCGCTCCCCGGAAACGAAGACGTCCAGTCGATCAACCCACTCGTCGCGGAAACAAACGACGGCTATCTCAACGACATTCGCGGCCGGCACCTTTCGCGCGATGACGTCTTCGCTGCAATTAAAGGAGCGAAAGGCGGCGCGGTCGCAGAAGGCTCAGTCGGAGCAGGAACCGGGACGGTGGCGTTCGGCTTCAAAGGCGGCATCGGCACTTCCTCTCGCAAACTGCCACAGAGCCTCGGGGGATTCACGGTCGGCGTGTTGGTACAAACAAATTTCGGAGGAGTTTTAACTATCAACGGCGCTCCGGTAGGCCGCGAATTGGGTCGCTATTATTTAAAGGACGAAGTTACGGCTCCTCCTAACGTACCTGATGGCTCAGTAATCATCGTGATCGCAACGGACGCGCCGCTCGATGTCCGAAATCTGAACCGCATGGCCGCCCGCGCTATGATGGGCCTCGCCAGGACCGGCGCAGCGGGCAGCAACGGCAGCGGCGATTACGCCATCGCCTTCTCAACTTCGCCCGACGTCCGCATCAGATCTCTCAGCCAAAACCAGCGAAGCACGCCTCGCAACGTCAAAACACTTTCAAACGACGCTGTCTCACCTCTCTTTCTCGCTGTCATCGAAGCCACCGAAGAGGCAATCTATAACTCTCTTTTCCGGGCCAACACTACTTCCGGAAGAGGTCGAACGGTGGAAGCGTTGCCGTTGGACCGTACTGTCGAGATCCTCCGCAAGCATGGTCTAATTGGGCCTTCTCGCTAGTTCGCACTATCACGACAAGTTCACGGTGGTCTAACCTTTTCTTACTGGAAAGAAAACTGGTTGACACTCGCATGGTCGGTGCTAGAATCCATTACGAACCCCCATAACAAAACTAATCATGAAGGGAGTTAACGATGGCATCGAGACTAAATGTTCGTGTCAACCGAAAACGACCAGAGTCGATGACTCGGCAAATTCGGGAACAGATAAACGATCTGATTGAAGCGGGAGAGTTGGCTGCAGGAGCCCTGCTCCCCAGTGAGCGTGAACTCGCTAATTCTTTGAAGGTAGCCCGTAATGTTGTACGTGGTGCTTACGAGCAACTCATGGATGCGGGGCAATTGAGGAGTGAAGGCCGCAAAGGGAGATCGGTGAGCTCGGGTCGTGGCTCTACAAAGAAGAAGTCGACCAGTAAAACAACAAAGAGCAAAGCGCGCAAAAAATAGTTTGCTCTTCCTCGCGTTCTAACAAATCCCCCTGTTTTACAATCGTTTTGCTCACAAATCCTACTCTATTCACTGGCAGCCGGAGTTTCTTTGCCCAGCGCTATGATTTCGTCTCGAATCGCGTTGCGTTCCGCCAGTAGTCTTACGAAGAATCGCCTTTCGACCAGGAAAAACGTCAACACACGCAGCCCGGCAATCGATTTGTCCAACTCTTCGTAGAAAATAATTGCCGCATAACTGCAAAAAGGAATCACGACGAGCACCAGCACTGCGACCAGCCAGCCGAAGAACACGTATCCAAGAACCGTCAGGACAATCCAGGTGAGTGGAAACAGCAACATTGCTGAGATGATCTTGATAGTCGAGACGACGTCGTCTGAATCGCGCGATAGTCGCGTAGCCAGGAAACCGCCCAGTTTGTAGGCCGGATAGTGCGTGATCGTGCCGATCAGTGCTGGTCCAAGCATCAATAGGAACACAATCGAGCGGCGCACAATCGCTGTGACGACTCTCATCGTGGAGGCGGGCGGCGATAATTCGTCCGTGTCGACACCTGCCTGGGTCAACTCAGCTTCGAAGCGCTGCATGCGCAACTCGAGCCGGCGCAGGCGTTCCGGGTGAAGCGACTGAATAATCGGATACGCTTTGATAAATCGTTGTTGTAGTCGCAGCTCGTCTTTGAGACTGTCCGGTTCGCCGTCGTTTGAGGCGGATGAAAAGATTCGCTCTGCACGCGCAGTAGTTTGCAGTTCCTCTTCGTGCTGGGCGTCGAGAATTACTTCGCGCAGTGCTTTTTCAATCTTGCTGGAGAGTTGACGAACAGCCTCGCGCGGCGGAGTGCCATCGGGCTCAAGCTCAACTGGCTCCACTGCGATTGGATTTCCGAAGTAGAGCAAAGCGTCACTTCGAAAACGTGTCTTTGACGTGTAATAAAGACCCGCCGGGACGATCTTCAGTTCGGAGACTTCGCCGGTTGAGACAGCTGCGAGCGAGATACGCGCCGCGCCGGTTTTGATTGGCTTCAGTCCCGGCTCATCGTGCGAAACGCCTTCCGGACAGATGCCGATGGTTCCGCCTCGTGCCAGAAGTTTTCTCGCGGCAATGAATGTCTCCTCGTTCTTTGTGACATCCTGGCCCTCATCCTGTCGTCGATAAACTGGCAGTGAGTCGAGTGCCTTCACGAGATAACCGATGACGGGCATGCGGAAGAGCGGCGCCTTCGCAAGAAATGAAACCGGTCGAGGTGCGAGCGAGAATAAAAATACCGGATCGACGAGAGCATTCGGATGGTTGAGGACGAAAATTACCGGGGTGTTTAGGGGCACATGCTCGACACCCGTGACCTCAATGCGCTGAAAGTAAATCCTCAGCGCCAGACTCACAATGGCAACAATGATGCGACGAATCATGTGATTGAGCTTCGTGCCTGGTGCTTAGTACTTTGTACTTGGACCTGCTTAACAAAGTACAAAGTACTAAGAGCAAAGCACAACCCATGAGGATGCGAAAAAACTGTATTTGATGCAATAATACTCACGCTTTCCCAACCGATTCAAAATTCATTTGTCTGAGGAAGATCCATGAAGCGTTTTGTTGCTCTTGTTGCCGTTTTACTCGTTGGCCTGTGCTCGCTCGCCACTGCACAAAAGACCTACACGATTGAAGATCTGCTGAAAGTCCGGCGTGTTGGCGATCCGCAGGTCTCGCCCGATGGAAAGCGTGTCGCTTATACCGTCGGCGACGTCAACTTCGATGCAAATCGAGTCGTCAACCAGATCTACGTGACCTCAATCGATGGCGGTAACGCGAAACCGTTGACCTCCGGCAGTAGTTCGTCATCCGCGCCTCGCTGGTCGCCCGATGGAAAGAAGATCGCATACACGACCGGCGGCCAGGTCTGGGTGATGGATAACGACGGCAACAACAAAGAACAGGTCACCAAGATTTCAACGGGCGCCGCCGCTCCGGTGTGGTCCCCTGATGGAAAGTGGATCGCGTTCACCTCAGACGTCTTTCCCGATTGCGACAACGACGATTGCAACAAGAAACGTGACGAACAAGCGGAAAGCAGCAAGGTCAAAGCCCACATCGTCACGCGACTACTCTACAAACATTGGGATGAATGGCGCGACGTAAAACGCACGCACGTGTTCGTCGTACCGAGCAAAGGCGGAACCGCGCGCGATCTAACGAGTGGTGATTTCGACTCGCCACCTTACGCCGCGGCGTCCGGTGTCGACTACGCCTTTTCGCCTGACTCAACTGAGATCGCATACTTACGTAATCCCGACAGAGTCGAAGCCATCTCCACCAACAGCGACATCTTCGTGATGCCGCTTTCCGGTGGTCCAGCAAAGAATATCACTGTTCGCAACCGCGGCTATGATGCTGGTCCAATCTACACCCGCGACGGCAAGTTCATCCTCTACCGCTCGCAAGCGACGGCCGGCTTTGAAGCGGATCGCTGGCGCTTGATGGCCTACAACCGCGCGAGCGGAACGAGTGTTGAGTTAACGCGAAATTTCGATCTGCAAGTTGAAGAGCTGGTTCTTTCACCGGATGGAAATACGATTTACTTCACGGCAGCGGATCGTGGTAAGAGCCCGATCTTCAAGATACCTTTCGGCGGCGGCACGCCACAAAAGGTCGTTGCCAACGTCTTTGCGACTAGCCTTCGCATCACTCCCGACGGCAGATTTGTCTTCGCGTCGAGCTCGATGGCTTCACCGGCCGAGATTTACAAGGCGAATGCCGATGGCAGTGGATTGACGGCATTGTCATCAGCTAATGCGCAGTTGATGGCGCAAGCCAATCTAAAACAGGCGGAAGAGATCGAATGGACCGGCGCGCTCGGGAAGAAGAATCACGGTTTCATCGTCAAGCCGAATAACTTCGATCCGAGCCGGAAATATCCACTCGCGGTATTGATTCACGGTGGGCCACAAAGCGCGTGGAACGACAACTGGGGTTATCGTTGGAATCCGCAAGTTTTTGCGAACGCCGGTTACGTTGTGTTTGCACCGAACCCGCGCGGATCGGTCGGTTATGGACAACAATTCGTCAACGAGATCAGCGGCGACTGGGGCGGTAAGGTCTACACCGATCTGATGAACGGCATCGCCGAGGTCCTTCGTCGTAACACCTTCATCGATCGCAATCGTATCGGCGCTGCGGGCGCGAGTTACGGTGGCTACATGGTCAACTGGCTACTCGGACACAACAACCATCCGCTGGTTCGATTCAAAGTGTTCGTATCTCACGACGGTGTTTACAACCTCGAGAGCATGTACGGCACGACTGAAGAGCTTTGGTTTCCGGACTGGGAATTTAAAGGAACACCATGGACCAACCCGGCGATGTACGCACGGTGGTCACCGCACAAGTTCGTGCAGAACTTCAACACTCCGATCCTGATCATTCACGGCGAGCTGGACTATCGCGTTCCGATCGGTGAAGGCATGCAATTGTTCACCGCGGTCCAGCGCAAAGGCATCGACTCGAAGATCCTGATCTTCCCGGACGAAGGCCACTGGGTCCTCAAACCGCAAAACTCCCAACTCTGGTTCCACACGGTGCTGGACTGGTTGGATAAATATTTGCAACGTCAATCAGCCACGGATTAATCCGCTTTAGAACCGCGGAACGTACTGTAGGGGCGGCCCTCCGTGGCCGCCCGTGGTTTTGATAAGTGTTCGCCAAACCAGGGACTCTAGTTTCTTAAAGCCTCGCTAAAACCACGGGCGGCCACGGAGGGCCGCCCCTACAGTACGTTTGATCTACTCCGGTCTTTCCGGGGGTGGGGCGACGGCGACGAAGTCTTCGACGAAGCGACGGCCGTAGTCGTCCAGGAGTTGATTGACTCGGTCGAGACGTGGGGCGCGGACGATAAGACCGGCGTGGTGCCGCTTCTTGACGCGGGAGATGATTTCGTCGTCGGCGTAGGCGGATGTGTCAGGGTATTCCTGTTTCGCTAAAGACAAAATGATTCCGGCGTATTCTTTACGCAGAGGCGTGATCTTCGACGGCGCTTTGCCGTCTAAGATCTCAAGGCGGGCCCACTCGCGCCAGAGATTCACTCCGGACGCTGCTTCGAGCACATCTGAAATGTAAGCACCACCGACACGCGCTGCGATCTCGAGAAAGTAAAACTTTCCGTCAGCATCACTCTTGATAAACTCAGCGTGCGTGGCGCCGCGCTCAAGTCCAAGCGCGCGTACGAGTTTCTTATTAATAGTCAGCAGCGTTTTCTCATCTGCCGATCCCCGTTCGAGTGTGCGCGAAATATAGGCGCCGCCCTGATGCGCCACCTGCATCGGCGGACGTCCGTACTGATTTGTTCCCGCGAATAAAACCTTGCCGTCGTTGACC
Source organism: Pyrinomonadaceae bacterium (assembly GCA_035278765.1). Classification (GTDB taxonomy): domain Bacteria; phylum Acidobacteriota; class Blastocatellia; order Pyrinomonadales; family Pyrinomonadaceae; genus PSRF01. The sequence goes on from DATEIS010000147.1 coordinate 23,478, forward strand.
ACCGAATCGACGTGAAAGACTTCACCCGGAATGAATCGCGCCAGCACATAATAAGAAGCACGTTCGCGCAAGTTTTCACGCTCGTTCATCTCACTGATCGCCCGACGCACCTCTTCCGGCTCGCTCACTTTTGAAATCCCTATCGCGGAAACATCGGAGCGTGGCTTGATCACCCATGGACCAGGAACCCGCTGCATGAATTCTTCAACTTCTTCCGCATTAACAAGTGGAACAAAATCCGGCACATTGATTCCCGCTCGCTGGCTGTGAACCGCCATCGACAACTTGTCGCGAAAGGCTTTCGCACCGGAACTGCTCAATCCTGGCAAACACAAATGCTCACGCATCAATGCAGCCGTCACAACGTCAAACTCCTCGAGCGCAATAACTCGATCGATCTTTCGATTACGAGCCAGAAATGCGAGTAAATCGATAAACAGTGGCGGGCCCGCATCATTCGGCACCGCAATCAGATCATCGAGACTTTCGCGCGGCCAGTCTTCCTTGAGCATCTTCTCTTTGGTCACCAAAACCACGTGACAACCGTGCGCTTTGCACTCGTGAATGAAATCAGCGCCTTTGAAATAGGTCGCCAGACAGATGATGTTGAGGGGACGGTTCGCGGCTTCCGGCATTTCGTTTTCTCTTTTCAGAGGTGTGATGATGCTGCTAAGGTATCGACCGACAGGATTTCACAGAACACAGATTAACCCAAGTAATCCCGTAAATCCTGCAAAATCCTGGAATCCTGTAAACCAAATGATTATTAAAGGCCCCTACGAAGATGTAGAAATCCCTGAAACTGCACTTACGCCGTTCGCCATGCATCGCGCGGAAGAACTTGCCGACAAGCCCGCGCTGATCGAAGGTCCAACCGGCCGCAAAGTCAGTTACAAACAACTGGCCGACTCGATTAGTATTGCGGCGTACAACCTTCGGCAACGCGGATTCAAAAAAGGTGAAGTGTTCGGGATTCTCAGTCCGAATTGCCCGGAGTATGCCATCGCCTTTCATGCGGTGGCGACTCTAGGTGGAATCGTCACGCCAATCAACCCGCTGTACACGCCGTACGAAATTGCGCATCAACTCAAGGACTCGGGCGCTCGCTTTCTCGTAACAGTGCCGAGCTGTGTGGAAAAAGCAGCCGCAGGGGCTGAATACGCTAACATCGACGAGCTTTTCGTCTTCGGCGAAGCACCAAACGCAACTCCATTCGCTTCCCTGCTCGTCGACAACGGTCGCGCCGAACAAGTAGCGATTAACGCGCGTGAAGATCTTGTTGCCTTACCATATTCAAGCGGGACCACCGGGCTTCCAAAAGGCGTGATGCTCACCCATTACAACCTCGTCGCGAATCTCCGTCAGATGGAGGGGCTCTGCTATTTCTACGAGAGTGACACCTTGATCTGCGTGTTGCCGCTGTTTCACATCTACGGACTGGTTGTAGTTCTAAACATGGGTCTCTACACCGGCGCGACGATCGTAACGATGCCACGCTTTGAACTGGAGTCGTTCCTGAAGGCTGTTCAGGATTACGACGTAACGCTCGCGCACCTCGTGCCGCCAATCGTTTTGAGTTTGAGCAAGAATCCGATTGTAGACAATTACAAGTTACCAAACCTCAAGACGATCTTTTCCGGTGCTGCGCCACTCGGCGAAGAGTTGACGCGCGCGTGCATGGACCGTCTCGGATGTAGTGTTCGCCAGGGTTATGGAATGACGGAGACGAGTCCGGTAACTCATTCATCACCAGCGCCGCCCTACCAGGTCAAGTTTGGCTCAGTTGGGGTTCCCGCGCCCAATACCGAATGTAAGATCATCGACCTCGAAACCGGCGAGCCGCTTGGTCCAAACGAGAGAGGCGAAGTCTGTGTGCGTGGACCGCAGGTCATGACGGGTTACTTGAATAATCCGGATGCGACCGCGCAAACGATCGACGCAGACGACTGGCTGCACACAGGTGACATCGGATACGCAGATGAGGATGGACACTTCTTCATCGTCGATCGTGCGAAGGAGTTGATCAAATACAAAGGATTCCAGGTACCGCCGGCTGAGCTTGAAGCCGTGTTGTTAACGCATCCTTGCGTCGCCGACGCGGCGGTGATTCCGTATCCTGACGACGAAGCGGGAGAGGTGCCGAAGGGGATCCTCGTCTTGCGCGAACGGATCGAGCCGGAAGCGATTCTCCAATTCGTGGCCGAGCGAGTCGCGCCACACAAAAGAATCCGCTATCTGGAATTCGTCGACACGATACCTAAATCACCGTCAGGAAAGATTCTGCGGCGCGTTTTGGTGGATATGGAGAAGGCCAAGATGGCCGCAGGTTGATTTCTCACGCAACGGCGCAACGCCGTAACGAAAGACGTGGCGCCGTTGCGTCGCTGCGTGAGAAAACCCTATCATAGGTCTCCGACAACAAACTCCACGTGGTCAAGCTCAAAGCTGAGGGAGGTAATGACATGTATTTTCGTCGATTACATTTGGCACTTACGACACTCCTGCTGAGCGCTTTCGCGTTTTCGGCGCAGGCCCAGAAGCCCGCTGGTGCCTGGACGGAATGGGAGACTCTCAGTCCCGAGAACGAAGAGTTCACGGTGCTGATGCCGAAGAACCTAACCAAAGAGGCAACCACTTTTCCGTATCACAAGATGGAGCTCAATGCGCGGTTGTACCTTGCGACCTCGTCCGCGGGCCCCGTGCTCGCTATCGCATCCTTGAGCGGAATTAAATCCGATCCCGCACAATACACCGAGTTCGCGCGATTCAACTCGTATGTCGACGCATTCAAAAATTTCTTCCCGGCGAAAGTTCGATCAAAAGAGACGCTCACGAAACTTACATTTGTGACCAGCCGTGCCTTCCGTGGTCACACCGGCAGATCATACAAGATGACGCTTGGAGACCTGACCGGATCCGTCAACGCGTTTGTGACGAAGAAGCGGTTCTACGCGATCGTTACGCTGAACACTAAAAAGGACGACGCGCTGGATGAAAAATTCCTGAGCTCTTTCGAGCTGCCTGACAAGGTAAACGAACCACCAAAGATCACAGCAAGTACGAATGTAGATCCGAACGCCAACCCCGGCCAGGAAGCAAAGAACCAGGTCCAAAATAACGCGGGCGCCGAAGGCGAGATTGAGTTGCCGAATACGTCAAACAAAGAGAACACTCCGGAAGGCGGTGGAACCGGTGTCACTCCCCACAAAGAACAAAATCCGGCACAGCAGCAAACTCAGCCCGGGAAACGTGCGCCAATCGCGGGCGGTATGCTGAACGGAAAGGCTCTCTACTTGCCATTACCGGAAGTTCCGGCAGGTGAAGCGACTGGTGTTGTACTGGTCCAGGTTTTAATCGACGAGCAAGGCACTGTCCTTGATGCCAAGGCTGTTTCTGGTCCGCAACATCTGCAAGCAGCGGCTGTGAATGCGGCGCGGCTGGCGAGGTTTTCGCCGACATTGCTGGCGGGTGAGCCAGTCAAAGTCAGCGGGACGCTTAGCTATAGTTTCGTTCGTTCGAATTGAGCATTTCATCCGCGTTATCTGCGGCTAACATTTCCATCTGGAGCTGAAATCACAGAATGTCATCTGGAATTGCCACTCTGTGTCCCGCGTGGTCTATACCGGGATACCTCGAAGTGCGCGACGATCACCTGACCGTCAATGGCGTTGATACCATCGACCTGGTGAAAGAATTCAACTCGCCGTTGTTTGTTTTTTCCGAGGGCCGTATTCGCGACAACATCGCTCGCCTGCAACGCGCCGCCGACGCCGTCGATCGCCCCATCAAGTTTTGCTATGCGTCGAAGGCAAACTCAAACATGGCGATCCTGAAAGTCGTCCTTGAGTCGGGAATCGATATTGAAGTCAACAGCGGCGGCGAACTATTCAAGGCGTTGCGTGTCGGGTTCCGGCCCGATCAGATCATCTTCAATGGCACGAGCAAGTCAGATGATGAAATCGACGATGCGGTACGCGCCGGAATCTACGCTCTCAACGTTGACTCGATTTACGAGATCGATTTAGTCGAACAATCCGTGGAACGACTGCGAGCACGCGGTGAAGACGTTGGTCCCGCGCGCATCACGCTGCGACTCGTGCCTGAAATCGGCACGCGCTCGCATCTCGGGTTACAAACTGCACTCTTGACGTCCAAGTTTGGGATTTCATCGTCAGAAGTGCTCGCTGCGTTTCGTCGCGGACTTGAAAGACCGGATCTGGTCCAGGTTTGCGGTATTCATATTCACGTCGGTTCGCAAACGCCCGACGTCGAGCCGTTTGCCGAAGCGTTCAAGAGCATGTGGGAGCATCTCGTCACGATTCATCGTGAAACGGGTCACACGCTCGAACACATCAATCTCGGTGGCGGCATCCCCGTTAATTATCTGCGCGATCGTTCGCAGGCTGATCAACTTCCGGAACACGAACGCGACATGCTCGGCGCCGACCTCGAGCCGACCGCAGTGCTGACTGAAGCATTGCGAGTCGCACGCGAATCGGCTCGTGCTGCAAACGCGGAACACTTGCTCGATCAGGTAACGATCCTGCTGGAGCCTGGACGTAGCGTCATCGCTGATGCAGGCCTGGTGCTCACGACAGTGCGGAATATCAAGCGCCGTCCGGAAACAAATGACGTCTGGTTATTGACCGACGCCGGTTACAACATCATGCTCTCGATGAACAATTACAAGTGGTACTACCACCTGATCTCTGCGTCGCGAGCAGGTGCGCCATACGAACGAGACTACAAGGTTGCCGGTCCTCTATGTGATTCGGGCGACGTGTATTTCGATATTGAACGCGAGGGACGTCTTCCCGACTATCGCAAACTGCCCGAAGATGTTGGACCAGGTGAAGTGCTGGCGCTCTTGAACTGCGGTGCGTACTCGCTGGCGCAGATGTTTCATTACAACGGGCGACCACTCCCCGCGGCCGTGCTGATCAGTAAAGACGGCGTTCCCACTTTAATTCGACGCCGCGATACTTACGAAGATCTGATCACAAACGACACCGGATACTGATGCAAACTGAACATACACAACTGATCCGCGGGCTGGGATTGGTCGCGGCAATCTCAGTCAACGTCGCCAACATCATCGGCACCGGCGTGTTTCTCAAAGCGCGCGTGATGACGTGCAATGTAGGAACGCCGGGCAAAGCGCTGATCGTGTGGGTTCTGGCTGGTTTGTTGGCGATGGCAGGTGCGCTCACTTATGCGGAACTGCTCGCCATGAAGCCTCGAGCTGCTGGTGAGTACGGGATCGTGCGTGATGCGTACGGGCGACCACTCGGGTTTATCTATGGCTGGACTCAGTTTCTCATCGCGCGCACGGCCTCAGCCGCAGCGCTCGCAGTTGGCTTTGCGATCTTTCTCAATGATCTGGTTGGGGGCGCTCTAAAACCCACCATACTTGGACCATTCGCACTTCCCGGTGGGTTTAGTGTCTCGCTCACACGGCTACAACTCGTCGCGCTCTCAGCGATCATCATCACGACATTAATTAACTGCGCCGCAGTTCGAGTCAGCGGCGGTGTTGCGAGTGTGCTTACTGGGGTGAAGATCGCGCTGTTGATTGGTGTCGGGTTAGGCGCTTTCTTCTATAGCGATGGCAATTGGGGCAATCTTTCGCTCATTAATAGCGGTGGGACCTGTGAAGGCGTGGACATCGTGGGCGGCGGAGTCGCTGGATTTGCGGCCGCGATGATAGGTGCGCTTTGGGCTTACGATGGTTGGAACAACATCACGTTTCTGGCGGGCGAGGTGAAGAATCCCGGACGCAATCTGCCGCTGGCTTTGATTGGCGGTGGCTTTGTAGTGATGGCGCTCTATCTTTTCGTGAACGTGAACTATTTTCACGTGCTGACGCCGACTGAAATTGCGAGTGTGCCCGCATCTTCGTCGGTGGCCGCGGAAGTGGTGAGACGATTGCTCGGCCCCGTTGCGGTAACACTTATGGCCGCAGCCATGATGTCGTCATCTTTCGGCGCGCTTCACGCATCGATCCTTGCCACTGCGCGCATACCGTATGCGCTCGCGAAAGATGGTCTAATCGTGAAGAGCCTGGCCCACGTGTCACCACGGACGCACGTGCCGATCAGAGCGCTCGTGGTGCAGTGTTTTTGGGCGTGTGTGGTTGCGCTTTCAGGCGAGTACGACACGCTTACGGATTACGCGATCTTTGCGCTCACTTTATTCTATGCTCTTGTGGCGGCCTCGATTTTCAAATTCAGGCGCAGCGAACCAGACGCAGAACGGCCTTACAAGACGTGGGGTTATCCAGTTGTGCCAGTGCTGTTCCTGGTCGTCTCAGGCGCGCTGATCATAATGACCATTTGGAACTCTCCACGGCAGTCAGTCATTGGCCTCTTCCTGATCCTTTTGGGCGTCCCCGTTTACTTCTTGTTGGACCGCAGACGTTCAACCTGAATCAGCGGAGACTGTTTCCCTTCACTGGTCGCGAGTAGGGCATTGCCGTCGAGTCGATAGGCAATAGATTCACCCTGTTTGCGCTTGCCGAGATCGAATCCCGTCATCTTCTGTTTCCAGATATCGTCGAAGTCTTTGCTGCCGGCGGGCAAGACCATCTCGTAACCCTGAAAATAATCACAGAGCGCAACACTACGTCCGTCGGGAGAAACACTCCCTCCAGTAACCACACCGCCAAAGATACTCGGCACCCGAATCTCACCGATTCGTCTCATCGTGACTAACTTGCCTGCGGTGAACGGCGCTGTAGCTTCGTAAACTACAGGATTAGCGATTGGTACTTTGTTGACGATGTAAATGTTGCCCGTCGTAGGGTGGACCAGCAGCGCTTCAGCGTCGTGTTTGCCGTCTGGATATCTAAGCCGGATCGCTGCGGCGGGTTCGGTTGATCCGGGACGCGCCTTTGTTAACTTGCGAGTCGTAGCTGTGAGTGCCGGTTCAGCGACGCGATAGACGACGATTTCGTCGCGTTTCGCATCGTTGTCGCCGATGTCGCCGATGTAAAGGTACGACTTGTTGGCCTGTGGTCCAGGACCGGCGGCGATATCTTCCCAATCACGCGCCTCCGCTCCGTTCACACGAAATATGCCGAGCGAATCGCCACGCGTATCGAATGCATAGATGAATGGTCCATCACCCGAATCGTTGTGAGTCCAGAAGGCGCCCGGCGTTGAGCGAGAGGCGACGAGTCCACTGCTCTCCGTGATCGATTTTTCTTTGATGGTGGTGAGCGTCGTTGGCGGGCCGTAAGCGGGTTGTGCACCTACGGCCAAACAAAAAGATACTCCCGCAAGGGCGCAAAGGCGCAGAGAAGAACGCAGAGTTTTCGCAATGCATTTCTTTGCGCCTTTGCGCCTTTGCGGGAAAATTCCTTGCGAAATAACTTTAACCCCTCTGGACGAGCGCCGCACGGGCTACTTCCTTATCATCGAAATGAAACGTCTCGCGGCCGATGATCTGATAGTCCTCGTGGCCTTTCCCGGCAATCAACACGAGATCGCCATCTCGCGCCTCGGAAATCGCCTGGTGAATCGCTTCAGTGCGATCCGCGATCTTGCGGTAGGGCTTCCCTGTCTTTTGAATCCCCTCTTCCGCATCACAAAGAATCTGCTCCGGATCTTCCGTCCGCGGATTGTCTGAAGTGAGAATCACGACATCGCTCAAGCTACCCGCCGCTTCGCCCATCGGTGCGCGCTTGGACCGATCGCGATCGCCACCACAACCAAACACCGTGATGATCTTCCCCTTAACGACGTCACGCGCCGTGCGCAACACATTCAAGAGCGCGTCATCACTGTGCGCGTAATCAACGACCACCGAGAAATCACCATCATGCGGCACGCGCTCAAAGCGGCCCGGCGCGCCGGTACACTTCTCCAGCGCTGCCGTCACCGTGTCGAGGCTATAACCCAGCGCGAGCCCGCTCGCGACGGCCGCAAGCGTGTTGTAAATATGTGGTGGTCCAACAAGCGGTGAATGAAAGTCGCGTTCGCCTGAGGGCGTCGAAAGCCGGAAGCGCATCCCGTTCAACGAAAACTGCGGCTCGCGAGCAGTGACTTCGCCGTCGCCTTTAACGGCATAGCGAATGACACGCAGACCATCTTTCTCCAACGACTCCGCCAGCTCGAGACCATACGGATCGTCAACATTAATGACTGAGTTGCGCGGTCGCGATCCCAACCGACCATCGAAGAGTCGCTGTTTCGCGTACCAGTAATTCTCCATCGTCTTGTGATAATCGAGGTGATCGCGCGTAAGGTTACTGAAGACGGCCACCGCATACTCGAGTTCATCGCAGCGATGAAAGTCCATCGCTTGCGACGAACATTCCATGACCGCAGTGCGACAACCAATCTCGACGGCGCGTCGCAGCAGACGTTGCATGTCAGGCGCTTCCGGCGTCGTGCGATCGGCTTTAAAACGTTCTTTGCCAAGTCGGTATTCGACGGTGCCGGTCATGGCGACGAGTTCCCCGGCTTCTTCGGGAATTGAAGCGATCAGATATGCGGTTGTTGTTTTGCCGTTGGTGCCGGTGATGCCGACGAGCTGAAGTTCGCGTGAGGGATGGTGTTGCACGGCGGCGGCGGCGAGTGCCATCGCGCGACGGATGTCTGCAACCTGGAGCCACACGCCCTGGAAATTTTCAGGCGCGGGACGTTCGGATAAAACTCCCGCACCGCCCGAGTTCATCACTTGCGGGACGAATTTGTGAGCGTCGAAGAGGGCGCCGGCGACAGCGGCGAAGAGTCCACCTTGGCCCACGCGACGTGAGTCGTGACTGATGTCTGTAATGACGGTTGTTTCGTCGCCCGTGAGTTTAGCTTCTGTTATCGATGCGAGTTGTTTAGCGGTTACCGGTTGGTTCATGTACTCGGATTCTAACAAAAAGCAAGTGACAGGATTAACAAGATGTCTCAGGATTAATCCTGAACCATCGTGTAAATCCTGTCACCAACTGACTACGGATTAGCGCCCGACGGTTTCACCACGACGGCCGGAATGTTCTGCTCGCGCACCAATTGATTAAACGCAGGCACATCGGTCTGCATTAACTGCGTCAGCTTCCTCAACTCCGCATCAATCTGCGTCACTACTTCGTCGTACACCGCATACGACTGTGCCGTCGGCGCGGCTTCAGCGCTGCCGACAACCCCACCCAGCGCCGCGAGCTTGTTATTCAACCGGATCGGATAGTTGAGCGGATCCTGATTACTCTGATTCTTCGTCTGGTAAAGAGTTTCCTCAATCGTCGTCAGCTTCTTGTTCAAGGCCGTGCCCGCGTCGTTGACGACTTTGAAGTTCGGTTGGCCCGCTACGCGTTTCAACAGATCTTCAACCTGCTTGCGCACGTCGCGGATCTGAATGATCGCGTTATGAGTTTCACTCAACTTGTCGCGAATCTTCAGACCTAACTCAGTTTGTTTCGCATAATCAGCCGGCGGGATCGTCAGACGCGGATCGGCTTTGATCTCAAAATTCTGCGTGTAAGTCTTCCCCTCAACCGTGAGTTTCACCTGATACTGACCCGGCGACAGCTTTGGACCACGAGTCTCACCGGCCCAGAGAATCATTCCCGGAAAACGCACGGCATCCGGATAACGCGTGTCCCACACAAAACGATTCAGCCCAACTTCAATCGGAACAGGAGGCGGAGCACCGCCGCCACCGAAGCCGCCGCCTTCTCCAGCCGGCGGTCCTGCCGGCGCAGAAGATGCCGCCCCTTCACGCCTTACACGCGCAGTAAACTTCCGGATCGACTTACCCGCCGAATCAAGAAACTCCAGGTCGACATCCGCAGTCGGCTTAGCTTTCAACGAGTAGTAAACCACGACGCCATTGGGAGGATTTCTTCCGAGTGTCGCCGTTGCTCCAAGCGGAAAACCACCACCGCCCGGCATGCGATAACTTTCCTTCGGTTTGTAAAGCTTCGTTTCCCCCGCGGCACTAAAACCACCGGCATTCATCATCTCGTGCAATACCGGCAGGTCATCGAGAATCCAGAACGAACGTCCCTGCGTTGCCACCACCAATTCCTTTTCGCGCTTCTGAATTGCGAGATCGGTGATAGGCACGACCGGCAGGTTGAGTTGCAACGATTGCCAGTGATCGCCGTTATCGAACGACACGTACATCCCGGTTTCAGTACCCGCATACAGCAAACCACGCTTATTCGGATCTTCGCGAATCACACGCGTGAAAGCCGTGTCGGGAATACCATTCGTGATCTTCTTCCAGGTCTTGCCGTAGTCGTTAGTACGGTAGAGATATGGTTTGTTGTCGTCCCACTTGTACATCGTTCCGGCGATATACGCCGTTGCCGGATCGTGCGGCGAGGCTTCGAGTGAGTTAATCTGTATCCACTCCGGCATGATGCTTGTTGGCGGCGTGACGTTGGACCAATTCTTACCGCCGTCGCGCGTTAATTGGACCAGGCCATCATCACTGCCGGTCCAGATCGTTCCCGCCTGCACCGGGGATTCCATCAACGCGAAGATCGTCGCGTAGTACTCAACGCTCGTGTTGTCCTTGGTAATTGGACCACCGGAGGCGCCTTGCTTCGCCTTGTCGTTGCGCGTCAAATCAGGACTAATCACTTGCCAACTGCTACCTTCGTCCGTAGTCACGAACAAAACATTTGCAGCGAGGTACAGCTTGTTCGGATCGTGTGGTGAGAAGAGTATCGGGAAGTTCCACTGAAACCTGTACTTCAACACGTCCGCGCCGGAGCCCATCGGATTGTTTGGATATGGATTGATGTCGCGTTGCTGGCCCGTGCGACGATCGTAACGGGTAGTCAATCCACCATAAGAACCGGCAAAAACGATCTGCGAGTCTTTCGGAGACGGCGCGATCCAGCCCGATTCACCACCACCGACGTCGTACCAATCACTGGTTCCAATGCCGCCTTCTGTTGTTCGGCTCGCGATGCGCACGGTTGAGTTGTCCTGCTGTGCGCCGTATACGTTGTAAGGGAAGTCGTTGTCGAGTGCGACACGATAAAACTGTGCGGTTGGTTGATCCTGCTCGGTCCAACTCCTGCCGCCGTTGAAAGAAACATTCGCGCCGCCGTCGTTACTCTGGATCATGCGGCTCGGATCGTCCGGAGCAATCCACAGATCGTGGTTGTCACCGTGCGGAACACTGATGGCTGTAAAAGTCCGCCCGCCATCATTCGATCGAAAGAAGCCGACATTCAAAACGTAAACCGAATCGGCGTTCTTCGGATCGGCGTAGATACGCGTGTAATACCAGGCGCGCTGGCGTAGTCGACGTTCTTCGTTGATTCTGGTCCAGGTCGTGCCGCCATTGTCGGAACGAAAGACGCCGCCGTCTTCAGCTTCAACAAGAGCCCAAATGCGTTCCGGGTTTGCAGGCGAGACGGCAATGCCGACTTTCCCGATCGTGCCCTTCGGCAAACCATTGTTCCGCGTTAATTCAGTCCATGTATCGCCGCCATCGGTCGATTTGAAAATCCCACTTCCTGGACCACCGCTCTCGAGTGTCCACGGCTTACGATAGACTTCCCAGAAGCCTGCGTACATCGTGTTGGGATTTGAAGGATCGAGAATTAGATCGATCGCGCCGGCTTTGTTGCCACGGCTGAGAATCTTGTCCCACGTTTTGCCGCCGTCTTTTGAACGAAAGACTCCGCGTTGATCGTTTGGACCCCAAACATGTCCCAGCGCGGCTACGTAAACGAGATCGGGATTCTTCGGGTGTATGCGGATGCGTGGAATCTGTCGTGTGTCTTCGAGACCAACGCGCTTCCACGTCTTGCCGGCGTCATTGGATTTGTAAACGCCATCGCCGTGCGAGACGTTGCCGCGAATCGGCGACTCGCCCATACCCACATAAATCGTGTTGGGATCGGAGTCTGCAACCGCAATCGCGCCGACAGATCCGGTTCCGAATACCGAATTGTCGCTGACTGATTCCCAATTGATGCCACCGTCAGTGCTTTTCCAAACACCTCCGCCAGTCGCTCCGTAGTAATAAACAAACGGCTGCGAGGGAACACCGGCAACAGCAGCAGACCGTCCGCCGCGATAAGGGCCGATGCTGCGATACTGGAGCGCCTTTAGTAGATCAGATTGTTTTGGTGGCGGCGCCGAATTCTGCGCGTAAATCGAGACGGCCGAAAACGCGAGTGCAATGGCGAAACAGAGAGACGCACGACACATCTTGAACATGTGGATGGGCTCCTTTAGTTTTCTGTGTAATCCGTGGCTAGTTCACCTCTTCGCGCAAAGGGCGGCTCATTAACTCCGCAACCGCTTCGCGCACCGGCTTGCCGTCATAGAGCACGGCATTTACTTCATTTGTGATCGGCATCTCGAGGCCGGCGCGATCTGAGAGCTTCTTCACCGCGCGCGCCGTCTTGATGCCTTCCGCGACTTCATTCATTTCTGCGACGATCTCTGCGAGCGTTCTTCCCTTCCCAAGCTCTTCGCCGACATAACGGTTACGCGAGAGAGTCCCGGTACACGTCAACACCAGATCGCCGAGTCCGGCGAGTCCCATTAACGTTTCTATCTGTGCGCCTTCGCGGCGCGCGAGACGTGTAATCTCCGCGAGGCCGCGCGTGATGAGCGCCGCAACACTATTCGAACCGAATCCCAGCCCGGCGGTCATGCCCGCGGCGATTGCCATCACGTTTTTCACCGAGCCACCCAACTCCGTCCCCACCACGTCAGTGTTTGTATAAATGCGCAGGTTCTCAAAACTCAGATCATTTTGCACCATACGCGACGCACCAGCATCTTTACTCGCAGCCACTATCGCAGTCGGATGTCCATCGACAACTTCCTTTGCGAACGATGGACCAGACAACGCAACGAATGGATACTCGCTCCCGACAACTTCTTTCACGATTTCTGATATTCGCTTAGTGGTTTCGATCTCGATGCCTTTGGTGACACTGACGATAATTGCGTTCTTGTCCAACAACGCCGCGACTGCGTTCAGCGTCTCTCGCACAGCGTGAGACGGCACCGCAATCAGGACGAGGGAACCTCGGCTCATTGCCGCCTCGGCGTTGGTTGTGGCGACGACACCCGCCGGAATCGAAGTAGAACTCAGATATTGGGAATTTACTCGGTACCGATTGATCGAGTCGACGACATCCTGGTTTCTGGACCATAGTCGCACAACATGTCCGGCGCGCGCGGCCACGACTGCCAGCGCCGTCCCCCAGCTTCCAGCTCCAATGATCGCGAGCTCTTTCATCTTAGAACTGGGCCTCTGTGCCGTGGGCCAGGCGACCGATGTTTCCGCGGTGCGCAAATATGATCAGCGCCGCACCCACAATCGTCGCGGTCAGCAATGGTCGCAAGTCTGCGACGGGCACTACGAACACAGTCTGCAACCAGACGAACAAGGGGATCGTTGCGGCAGCTACCATCGAGCCAAGCGAAACGTATCGTGTGAAAATCACAATTGCAACGAATAAGACGCCGGCGCACAGCAAAGCAATCGGCGCGAGCACGAGAAACACTCCAACGCCAGTCGCCACTCCCTTGCCGCCACGGAACTTCAACCAGACCGGGAAAATGTGTCCGACGATCACGGCAATCGCAGCCGCGGCAACTATCCATTCGGCGGTGAGCGATGGTCCAGCTACAACTCGCGCCCACTCCACTGCCACAGCCCCTTTTAACGCATCAAGCACAAGGGTAAAAACACCCGCCGCCTTTCCGGCGCGCCGCGAAACATTCGTCGCGCCAGTCCCTCCTGATCCTGTCTCACGAACGTCCGCACCCTCTTTGCCGCGCACAATGAGATAACCAAAAGGAATCGACCCCAAAAGGTAAGCAATAATTATGACGAGCAATGGTCGCAAGATGTTCTAGATTCCACAGGACGTACTGTAGGGGCGGCCCTCCGTGGCCGCCCGTGGTTTGGAATCGTGTTCGCCAAACCCGAGGCCATTGTTCCGTGAACTTGGTGACTAAACCACGGGCGGCCACGGAGGGC
>DATEIS010000148.1:0-27956 GCA_035278765.1 Pyrinomonadaceae bacterium
TTTCCCTGAGGACAGTAGAACCTCGGTCCCTCAATTCTGGTTTTGTGTTCTTCCTTCACAGTTTCCAACACCCGCTAAGGGCAGTTGGCGGCCATTTAGAGGAGCTACACATGGCAAGGTACGACGGTACGTTAACCGAGATGGGGAAGTGGTTCCGCCCACACAAAATGTTGATGGCTGTGTTCGCGCTGTTCACATTTTCTGCTCTGGCGCTTGCGCAGCGGCCGGGCAACGTCGTGCTGTTCGACGACGATTGGCGCTTCCAGCGTGGCGGCGCGCAGGGGGCAGAGGCCACGGACTTCGACGACTCGCGCTGGCGCCGCCTCGACCTGCCGCACGACTGGAGCATCGAAGACCAGCAGGGGAAGAAAACTCCCTTCGACCCTGCGGCAATCAGTCAGGTGAGCGGCGGCTTCACTACGGGCGGCACGGGTTGGTATCGCAAGACCTTTGACATCACTCAAGGGCACAAAGGTAAGCGAATCGTCATACAGTTCGACGGCATTTACATGAACGCGGCCGTGTGGCTCAACGGCCGACTCGTTGGCGAGCACCCTTACGGCTACACGAGCTTTTGGTTCGACTTGACCGACAAGATCAACTTCGGTGGCCGGAACGTGGTCGCCGTCAAAGTGCGGAACGAGGGCGAGAACAGCCGTTGGTATTCCGGCTCCGGAATCTACCGTCACGTCTGGATGAAGACGCTCGATCCGGTCCACGTCGCGCAGTGGGGGACGTACATCACGACGCCCGAGGTCAGTGCGTCGTCGGCCAAAGTGAGATTGAAGACGAGTGTGCAGAACGAGTCGGACGCCGCCACGAGCGTGCGGCTGGTGACGCGCATCCTCGATTCCGCGGGCGCGGAGGTGGCGCGAGTTGAGGATGAGAAGCACGTCGAAGCGAGAGGCTCTTACGAGTTCGAGCAGAACGAGACGCTCAGGTCGCCCGCGCTCTGGTCGCCCGACAGCCCCGCGCTCTACACGGCCGTCGCTGAAGTCTACCGCAAAGGGCAGTTGACCGATCGCGTCGAGACGAAGTTCGGCGTGCGCTCCATCTCCTTCGACGTGGCGCACGGCTTCCGCCTGAACGGCCAGGTGGTCAAGCTCAAGGGTGGCTGTCTGCATCACGACAACGGCCCGCTCGGCGCGCGCGCCTATGACCGCGCGGAGGAGCGGCGCGTCGAGCTGCTCAAGGCCGCGGGCTATAACGCCCTGCGGATGTCGCACAACCCACCATCACCGGCGTTTCTCGACGCCTGCGACCGCCTCGGAATGCTCGTCATCGACGAAGCCTTCGACATGTGGAGCGAGGGGAAGAATCCGAACGACTACCACCTCTTCTTCAACGAGTGGTGGCAGCGCGACATTCGCAGCATGATCGAACGCGACCGCAACCACCCTTCAATCATCATGTGGAGCACCGGGAACGAAATCCCCAACCGCCATCGACCCGACGTCGTCAAGGTTTCGCAGGAACTTGCTGACTACGTG
The DNA here is from genome assembly GCA_035278765.1 of Pyrinomonadaceae bacterium. Classification (GTDB taxonomy): domain Bacteria; phylum Acidobacteriota; class Blastocatellia; order Pyrinomonadales; family Pyrinomonadaceae; genus PSRF01. The sequence goes on from DATEIS010000148.1 coordinate 1,491, forward strand.
CGGGGGCTGGAGCCGACGCGCCCCGTCACGTCGGCCGTCAACGACCTGCGCGAGGATAAAGACCCATACTTCGCCACGCTCGACATCGCCGGCTACAACTACGCAGCCGGCGGCGACCACCTGAAGAAGAGTCTGTATGAGCTGGACCACGCGCGGGTGCCCAGACGCATCATGTACGGCTCGGAGTCGTACCCGCTCGAGGCGTTCGACGCGTGGATGAACGTCCTGGATCACAGCTACGTCATCGGCGACTTCGTCTGGACGGCCTTCGACTACATCGGTGAGGCGAGCATCGGCTGGCGCGGCTACTGGCAGGAATCGAACTTCTACCCCTGGAACCTCGCCTACTGCGGTGACATAGACATCTGCGGGTGGAAGCGCCCGCAGTCCTACTACCGCGACGCGCTCTGGAAGGACGACCAGCTCTCGCTCTTCGTCACCGCGCCGCGCCCTTCGTTTGACCCGAACCCGAAGCGGCAGCCGTGGTCCAAGTGGCACTGGCACGACGTCGTCTCCGACTGGAACTGGGAGGGTGACGAAGGCAAGCCGTTGGAGGTGAACGTCTACTCTTCGTGCGAGGAGGTCGAACTGCTGCTCAACGGGAAGTCTCTGGGTCGGAAGCCGACGAACCGCTCGACGGAGTTCGCCGCCATGTGGCGCGTGCCTTATCAACCGGGCGCGCTCAGTGCCATCGGCTACCGCGGCGGGCGCGAGGTGAATAAGGCCGAGCTGCGTACGGCCGCGGTGCCCGCGCGCCTAAAGCTCTCGGCCGATCGGACGCGCCTCAGAGCGGATGGGCAGGACCTGAGCTACGTCACTGTTGAGTTAGTTGACGCGCGCGGCGTGCGCCACCCGAAGGCAGAGAACCTCGTGAGCTTCGCGCTCGAAGGGGCTGGCACCGTCGTCGCCGTGGGTAACGCCAACCCCGTCAGCACCGAAAGCTACCAGCGACCGCAGCGGAAAGCCTGGCAGGGGAAGGCGCTGGTCGTCGTCAAGGCGGTCAGACGGCCCGGCCGGATAACTCTCCGCGTGACGGCGCAAGGCCTGCCGCAGGCGTCGATCATGATCGACGTCGGCGGACAGTAGTGAAAAATGATGTATCTATAGAGAAGCGGAAGGCCGCGCGTTGGAATCGCGCCGGGCACCATTTTAAGTAAAGCAAAACCTTGTCATCGCTCCAACCCCTGCGTTGAATTAGCCAACGCTTCGGCGTTAATTCTTTCTATTGGATCTTAATGACTGCCTCGTTGGTCCCTAGTCCTCTCAGTCTGACATTGACGCGTAGATCTCTTGGGGCGCCGATTACGTTGTCTGGTAATCGCACCACTACCTGCGTCACGTCGTCGACCGTAGCCAATGCTTCAACAGGTAGAATATAGACTCTGCCTTCATCATCGTGAGCTCCAACTGCCACCGATGCCACAGTGTCAATCGAGAGCAATCCCAGGTTCCAGACAAACAGTGACACGCGTCTCCGTTGATCGTTGCTCAAATTGTTGGGGTTGATGAGCGAGAACGGATCACGCGTTTGAGTAACCAGATCAAGCGCAATGGCGTGGTCGGTAAGTTCTTCGGTGAGAAGCACCGGACCTTCCGAGTTCAGGAAGATAATGACTTTGCCGGTACCGGTTTTCGCTCCGCCCGCTCCGTTATGTCCTTCATCATCGGCAACGATTTGAAGATCTACGCTCCCAACCGAGCCACTGCTAGCCTTGAAGGTGAGACCATTCAAACGCGAATTAATCGTGCTGGTAACTCCTTTAAAGGTCATCGTTGCGTCGTCGGTGCCGTCGCCGGCGACAAAGGTGAGACCCGCGGTGGAGGGGAGGGTAAGCGTTCCCTCCGTAACAGTGAGCGTGACGCGAATCGGATCCGTCCCTGCGTCAACGTCACTGATTCCAATACTGTTAAAATGCGCCGGCGAGAATACCAGCGGAAGTTGTATGTTTGCTTGGACGACGGAAGATTGCACGTTAATTACTGGTGCGTCGTTAACCGGAGTCACCGTTATGGTAAACGTTTGCGGCGTGCTGGTATCCACACCACCATTTACCGTTCCGCCAGTATCCTTAAGCACAACCGTGATGTCGGCGCTTCCATTCGCGTTAGCTGCAGGCGAGTACCTCAATACTCCGCCAATGAATACGACGGGTTGTGATGTGAACAAATCCGGATTGGTATTGTTCGTGATCTGAAAGTCAAATCCGTCAAACTCGTTCAGCGGCCCCTGTCTGACATTGGTGGCCCAGTCGAGCACAAACTGAATTCCGGAATCCTCAGCAACGGTTTGGTTAGCGCCTTTGGTAAATGTCGGAGCATCGTTTACTGGGAGGACGCTAATCGTAAAGGTCTGCTCGGTAGAGGTGTCCACGCCTCCATTATCTGTCCCGCCATTGTCTTTAAGTATCAGCGATACGAGAGCCTCACCGTTTTCATTAGGCGCAGGTGTGTAAGTCAACGTTCCGGAACTGCTGATGGTCGGAGCTACTGAAAAAAGGCCAGGGTTAGTTTTTACGGTGACGGTGAAGGAGATTGACTGAGCGTCTTCGAGTGGCCCGGCGGTGACGTTACTGGCAAAGTTTGGGATCGTTGTAGATCCGGCATCTTCGAGAATGGTTTGAGTGCTGGGTATGGAAAATGACGGCGCGTCATTAATTGAAACAACCGTCACAGTAAAAGTGTCGGACAAGGTTCCACCCCCGACAAGGTTGACAGTGACACTAATCGTCGCCACTCCTGATTGATTAGCTGCCGGAGTGATCTGCAAGCTGCGGACGGCGCCTGCGCCACTTAGTACCAGACTTGCGTTGGGCAATAAGGCTTGATTATTGGAAGAAGCCGTTACCGAGGTGACGCCTGGTCCATTGTCACCAAGACCAAAGGTGACGGTGAGCGCAGTGTCTTCATTGATAGTCTTATTGGATATGTCTTCGATGGTTTGGAGAAACTCAAAGGCTCCTATGTCGACCGTCGCGGTCGAGTCAGCATCAGCAGAATCTGCGAATCGCTGCGCACCGCGCTGGTCGGTTTTCAGGAAATTGGCGGAGGCGTCGGCCGCCAGATTATTATCGCCGGCGTCAAGCGCGGTACTGTTTGACAGTAGCGCGTGAGTCAAAGTTGGACCACCATTATTTGCGAGTGGACCCAGCCTGGGATCAAGTGGCGTCACGGTGCTGCCGGTTTGGTCTCCGATGTTATTGAAATCAGAAACACCATCGGCATTGCCGATTAGATTGTTTCCTCGAGAAATATAAACCGGCCCCGATTCCAAATCCGGACCATTCCCGGACGCTCCGTTACCGGCAATTATCGTGTTTCCGATGACGTAGCGTCCGAGTTGGCCCGTTATACCGTTACCAAAACCATTGGGTGAGATATTTTTAGTTATCGTGCAGTTAGTTAAACTCACTATGAGGTTGGTGAAGATCCCGCCACCCATACTCGCTCCGCTACCGGTGCTATTGCCGCTTACGGTCGTATTGGTTAGTGTCAGGTCCTCGAGGTTAGAAATCCCGCCACCAGTGCTGTGAGAGCCGGGGCTGCTAGTGCCGGTTGTGTTGCCACTGATGAGACTATTCTTAACAATCAGTTGTGCGTTGTTGAGGATGCCACCGCCGCTGCCGGCAGTGCGGATTGGATTAGCGCCTGGATTAGCGTTGCCGGTGTGATTATTGCTGACGGTGCTGTCCGTCAAATTCAGTAACCCTTGATTTACGTATATCCCGCCGCCACTCCCGCTATCGGCGGCGCCGCCGCCACTACCGGTACTGTTGTTTGTAATGGTGACCTTGTTCAAGTTCGCAACGGTGAAGCGACCAAGAGACGGATCACCAGACACTATTCCGCCGCCGTCGCCGCTTTTGCCGCCGCTTGGCCCACCAGCATCTCCGGTGCGGTTTCCGGTGATGACGACGTTGTTTAGTGTTAGATTTCCCGGGGCGAAGAAGATTCCGCCGCCGCGGCCACCTGAACCGGCAAACGCACTACCAGTTCCGCCGTTTCCGGTGGTGTTGTTGCTGATAACACAATCCGTCATAGTCAACGCACCACCAGTGGCATGGATGCCGCCGCCGGCGCCACCGCTTCCTCCCTGCGCCGGTTCCGACAGTCTCGTCGGGCCGCCATTGCCCGTAGCATTTCCTGTAATGACGACATCCCGCAGCGTGAGTTCACCATCGGTTTGCAGAATGCCGCCTCCAGGTTGAGCGACGTCTTCCGTGGTGGCGTCCGGTGTTCTACCGTTCGTAATTGTTAGACCGGAAATATTGGAGTTACCACTCGTCTCGAGGATGCGGTAATTACCGCCGGTATTTCTGCGCACCGCCAACAAACCCGAACCGGGTCCGTTGATATTTACATTGGAAGAAAGAACCGGCAGCGGGCCGGTGAGATCGATCGTGCCGGTGACGGAGAAGTTTATCGTGTCGTCACCAGAAAAACTGTTTGCCTCCTGAATGGCAGCCCTTAGCGTGCACGCGCCGTTGGCGTTTGCGCAGATACCGTCTCCGGGAGTGACGTCTGGTGTATCGAGGAGCGAGTTGACGGTGAATGTGACCGCTGCTCGGGTCGTCAGCAGTTGTGGGATAATGACTGCGATCAAGATTAACGAGAGAAATGTTGCGGCTACACGTATGCACGTGTGTCTAGTGGGAGTGAAGATATCCATAAGCATCCTGATACCGATTCGATCAGTTGAGGCGAATTAGTGTCTGAGCTTGCAAGGACCTGAGTTTTTAGCGCGCTGCCTGAGTTGGCAGGAACGGATTGTATAACGGACCCCTTCTTTCATCAATTGGGAAAAGGGGCATCTACTGCTGGGCTCCTCCCAAATTCCACCGCTCAGATTTTCACGACAACATAATTCAAGGACGCTTACGGCCGGGTCGGAGTCATGCCCCGCAAGACGATGTAGTAGTGATAATTATCCGGCGCGTAAAGTTTGGGCAGGGCAAATTTCTGAGTCTTACTGTCTCCACCGAACCTGTAGCCTAACAGGTTGAACAGATCTGTGTTTTGCTGAACCGGCAGCAGCTCCCCATTGCAAATGTGGAGGCCCATGATGGGATCGTTTGTCGGGAGCAGGAGTAGCTCACCTGTGAAAGCCTGGCGACTGAGTCCGTCCACGGTTATCCGGTAACCGTATGCCTTTGTTGGCGGCGTGCTGCTAAGATCGGGCAAGTTGAACCCGGCATTGTAGTCCCCGCCGAACTTGAATTCGATTAGGTCGAAGAGTGCGTCATACTTTCCTATGTCCAACCGCTGGCCCTCGCACTTCTCAACATTTCCTGCCTCGGCGTTATTGGGTAAAGGGAAAGTCTCCCCTCGATAGCCTTTGTAGTCGCCTCCAATAGTTCCTTCCATGACGATGCAATAGTGGCAGTTTGCCGGCGCCAGGTTGTCAATATCAGGAATGCCAAAGGACATCTTTCCGTCGCCGCCGTAAGCAGTGCCTAAATACTTAAAGAGCTGCTGGTTTTGAGCAACAGGAACAAGGTGACCGTTACAGAACGAGAAACCTCGGGGAGCGAAATCGTACGGAAACAGAATTATCTGACCTATTGGGGGCATGATGTTTTCCTCTCTGAAGAACCGTCCACAGATTACACAGACTCTGTCCCGCAAGTTTCCGGGAAGTCTTGAGGCGCGGGATGATATATTACACGGCGTCTTATCGCCTAGATCTCTCCTTTGCTAGCCCATTAGGTGCGATCCGGTCTCCCAAACTAAACAACCACTTTAGGAGAAGCATTAGTGCGTTTTCTTTTCAACATGCGCTCATTCGACCATGCAAGAGTAGTTGTCGCAGCCATTTTGGTTTTCGGCATTTGTGGATGCTTCCGTGACGTAATGGCGTCTTGTAGTTCTCCTGGTTTCTCAGCACCCCAGGCATTTAATGTTCGCGGCGGCGAAGTTGCTGTGGCTGACTTCAACGGAGATGGTAAGCCTGACGTCGTAACGGCGGCCGACTCCGCCGCTTCCATCTACCTGTTTGTTAATAACGGCTCTCAGGGTTTTCTTCCGCCGGTTCTTTTCAGCACTGGAGGGGCGGTTGGGGAAATCGAAGTAGGTGATTTCAACAATGATCAGAAGGCGGATGTTGTCGTGGCAAATGTCAGTCCCGCGAGTGTTGCGATTCTGCTTGGAAACGGAGCCGGTAGTTTTGCTGCGCCTGTGAATATTGTTCTGGGAAGCAGCAGTTTATCTGCTATCGCGGTTGGCTATTTCAATAACGATCAAAATCAGGATTTGGCAGTTGCGAATTCCGAAGGGACGGTTGCAATCCTGCTCGGCACAGGAACCGGAGCTTTTACCGGCCCAACCTCTTTTACGGTTGTCGACCGTGTCTCGTCGATGGCCGTTTCCGATTTCAACATTGATGGCAAGAGCGATTTGGCGCTTGTTGGCCAGTCTTCAAGTCAAGTATTCATCTCATTCGGAAATGGTGCTGGAGTGTTTAGTACGCCGGGGCCGGCGAACGTAGGATCGGAGCCTTCCTCGATCGTGACGCGGGACTTCAACAATGATGGGAAGCCGGATTTGGCGATAGCAATGATCGTTAACATGGCCGTACTAATCAATAACGGGGACGGAACCTTTGGCGCTCCAACGATACTTTCCGTAGCCGGAAGCAGTCCCGCATCAGTTGTTAGTGCCGATTTCAACCATGACGGAGAGTACGATTTGGCTGTCGGCCACAACACCGGAGTATCGGTGAGGTTCGGCAATGGAGACGGTACGTTTGATAATCCGACTAACCTTTCAATTGGCCTGGGTCCGACGTGGCTAGCCGCCGAAGATCTGAACGGTGACGGGTCGGCTGATTTGGTTGTTTCCAGTTATAGCGGCGGCGCCGTGAGCTTTGTGCTTAACGATGGAAACGGCGGTTTCAAGATCGCACCCAGGTTTACCACTAACTCCGATGCTCGATCAGTTGTCGCCGGGGATTTCAACAACGACGGCAAGACCGATCTCGCGGTTGCAAACACAAACGGGAATACTGTGTCGGTCCATCTGGGTGATGGTTTTGGGGGTTTTGGTCCTGCTCGTGTTATTAGTGTCGGCGCTCCTCCAACCTTTTTTATTACCAACAATCCATCCTCAATTGCAGCCGCCGATCTTAACAACGACAACAAATTGGATTTGATTACGGCAAATTTTACCGGTGGGGGCGTGTCAATTTTGACGGGTGATGGGACCGGTGATTTCGCGGCTCAGAAGATCGCTGTTCCCGGTGGCGGTAGTCCACGATTCGTGACGACTGCAGATTTCAACCTTGACGGAAAAGCAGACCTGGCCCTGACGCGAAGCGGAAATTTTAACGTCGTAACTATACTCTTTGGCAATGGAAACGGCGGTTTTAGCAGCCAAACTGATTTTCCAGCTGCCGTTGGCATCCCCGAGAAACTCACCGTTGGTGATCTAAACGCGGATAACAAACCAGACCTGGTGGTTGGGTCTCTTCCCGGCAGCTCGTTTTCAATTTTATTAAATAACGGTACAGGTGGATTTGGCGCACCAACGCTTTACACGTTGAACAACAATACGGGCTGGAGTTCGGTTGCAGCGATTGGCGACTTCACCGGCGATGGCAAAGTGGATTTGGTAGTTGCAAACCATGTGAGGAATACGTTGGCGCTCTTCCCTGGAGACGGCGCGGGCGTGTTTGCTAATCCGGCGTTCACTAACGTCGGTCAAGGGCCAAGCAGCCTCGTGACCGGCGATTTTAATGACGACGGTTTACTGGACGTAGCCACATCGTATAGTGAGTCGGCCGCAGTTTCAGTTCTATTAAATAATGGGGCAGGTGGGTTGAGTGCGCCGAAGAATTTCATTGGTGGAGGTCCCCATGAGTCTTTGGTGACGGCCGATTTCAACGGCGATAGCCTGCCTGATTTAGCCATAGAGGGAGTCAGTATATTTCTCAACTCCTGTTCGAGCGTGATAGCGCCGACGCTTCCGACTCTGACAATCTCCAGTGTCTCCCTTGGAGAAAACCAGGCCAACGCCGTATTTGAGGTTTCACTGTCGTCAGTGAGTTCACAAACCGTTAGCGTGGGCTACCAGACCACTGGTCAGACTGCGGTTACTGGAGCGGACTTTCAAATGACTTCAGGTACCTTAAACTTTGCGCCCGGAGAGATAGTCAAAACGATCGCTGTTCCCATCCTGGAAGATTCGGTGAATGAGTTCACTGAAACATTTTTTCTAAATCTTCATCACCCCGTTAACGCATTGATAACGAAAGTGCAGGGGGTAGGAAGTATCACCGATTCTGATCCTGGTCCAACCGTTACCGTAAATAACGTCTCGGTAGCGGAGGGTAACAGCGGCACTGCACAAGCTAACTTCGGAGTAACATTATCTTCACCAAGTGGAAAGTTGATTCAGTTGACCTATTCAACTGCCGATATGAGTGCAACCGCCGGAAGCGATTATCAGGCGGCGACTAACGTTATTCTTAACATCGCTGCGGGCTCAACTTCAGCCACAATCTCGGTTGCGGTTAACGGCGATACTGCAATTGAGCCCGATGAAACGTTTAAGCTGAACATTTCAAATCCCGTTAATGTAATCATCAACGGAGCGTCTGCTACCGGAACGATCCTGGATGATGATGGTCTTAAGCTGCTTTTGGAGTCATCAGGTCCAAACGTCAATCAAGCAGCAGCTGTTGATGCCTTGTTGTTTCTCCGAGACCCGTTTCCGGTTTTAAGCCAGGCTGAGTGGTGGAATCTTGGTCCCGATCAAAATACTCGTCTAATTGTTTTCGCAGCAAACTTGACTCTCAACTCAGGGGAGCCGGCATCAGCAGTTACTGTTACGCTCACCGACAGTAACGGCCAAACTCATGATATTGCCGCGGAAGATGTGCGTTCCGTACCAAACTCCAGCTTTACTCAGGTAAGGTTTCGGTTGCCTGACAGTCTGCCTAGCGGAAATTGCCTGATTACTCTGAAGGTTCATGGCCAAACGAGCAATGAAGGTACCATCCGAATAGCACCCTAGAACTCGTGCCGCTGCTTTGGTATAAACTTGTCCCATTCAACAATAGCGTGGATGAGTGGATGAGCTTTGCACAAAAAGTGGTTTATGGGCTTAGTAGCTCTGCGAAAGTGCTCCAGAGGAGCACGATGTTTATAGCCTTACACCACTAAATGCATCGCGCTCCAGCGGAGCGCAATGTGGTGTGGGCGTTCAATTTACATTCCGCTCCTGACGGAGCGGGGTAGCGAAGGAACCGGGGGCTATAAACATGTTGCTCCTCCGGAGCAAGAACCCTCGATACCAATGATGACGACTTTTTGCAAAGCTGTGTGGATGAGTTAAGTTATGGCTCGTGGCTGGGAAAGCAAGGCGGTTGCCGATCAAATCGAAGAAGGAGAATCACGCCAGCAGCAACCTTCGAAAACTGAGACCACCAAGGAAGAACGAATGCTGAAGGAACGCCTCGACTCCCTGCAGTTGTCCCGATCGAGATTGCTTCAACAACTCGAGCACGCCAGGCACCCGGCACATCGTAACGTTCTACTTAATGGTTTGAAGGCAGTTGAGAGAGAAATCGAGGAAGTTTCCGCCAAGGTTCAGTGATCATGCTCACTTCAATAAAACGGTTTGCGATATCACAGCTGGATCGGCTCGCTCAGGCGCTTCCCCACAATGCTAAATACTACCTGCTGACACATTCGCTTACGCCCGCGCATAACGGAGTCTCTCTAAATCGCGAACAATTGGCCTATATCTATATTAGAGGCGAGGGCCTGGAACTCGGCGCGCTGAATAATCCGTTACCTGTCTCTTCGCACGCCCACGTTAAGTATGTTGATTTTGCAACTGCGGAAGCTGTGGCAGAACAATTTCCCGGACACGCTGTAAAGACACCGGATATTGTTGACGATGCGGTGACACTCAACAGCGTCGAGGATTGCAGTCAAGACTTTGTAATCGCCTGTCACATACTCGAGCATCTTGAAGATCCAATTGGAGCAATCAAAACCTGGTTTCGCGTCCTCAAGCCTGGTGGTGTGTTGTTCATGAGTATTCCCGATCGTCGTTTCACATTCGACTTCAACCGCAGGGTCACGCCACTGGCGCATCTGTTTGCAGATCACGAGCAAGGACCTGCCTGGTCACGAGCAGCTCACCTGAAGGAACTCGAAAACGAGTATCGCAGTACCTATCAGGTGCAGGATGATGAAGTATTGGACCTGCTGATGAACTGGCAGCGAGAAGGTCGAGGTCACACGCATTTCCACGTGTGGACGCAACTTGAAATGCTCGAATTGATGCTCGCGCTGCGGCGTTCCGCGATTAGTTTCGACTTTGAATGTTTCTGTGCTTATGGAATTGAAGGTACATTCGTTTTGCGAAAAGGTTCTCAAGAGGGAAGCGACGTCGCAGAAAAAAGCCTTCAGCAGGCACGAGTTGAAATGGCTGAACTGATTCAGAGTATGAGACCGAATGGCAGTAACGCTAAAGGCGTTAGCGAACGTTAGCCTAAAGTCGGGAACCATTCTTGGATCGGGTCAGTACAGGGAGCGGTAGCGACCTGGTCAGTGATCAGTATTTGACTGCCTGGTTTGACCAGGTCGCTACCGCTCCCTGTACTGACCCGATCCAAGTGCAATTCTTCAGTTCCGGTTTGAGGAAACCTCCTCATCGAAAACGCAGAAAGTATTTCAAATTGGCCGGGCGCATCCAGATACTCTTTACCGTGTGCAAGAGAAACTTGCCCATATGCCCGGAGTGCAAATACGACCCTGCCATAATCTTGTGAAAGTTTCCGTACGCTCGGCGTCGCAGCTTCAGGATCTCGGGATCATCGGTAGTGAAAGCTTTTTCGTAGAACATCAGCATCCCGCGCTCCATGTTATCAAGGTTGAGATGAGCGGCAGCTTTGTGGCTACGATAATTAAGTAGCGGTTCGGCAACAAATCCAACCTTGAATAATCGAGCTACGCGATAACAAAAATCCCAATCTTCACTAACCTTCATGCGCGTATCAAATCCGCCCACGCGATCGAACGCCTTGCGACTAACTATAACGGCTCCAGGCGCGACAATAAGCGGCCCGTCCCACAAGAGTAAATTGTCAGCCACGTCGTCTTCGCCGCCTTGCATATGCAGACGAATCGTTTCCCCAGTCTTGTCGTCGAACTCACGCATTGCGCAATGGACCAGGCCGATCTGTTCGTCACTCTCAAACCTGGCACCTTGTTTTTCAAGATTTGATGGTTCGATTGTATCGTCCGCATCGAGGAAGGCGATAAGCTCTCCAGTAGATTCACTGACGCCAAGATTGCGTGCCGCACAAACACCCGCGTTGTCCTGACGGATATATCTAACTGCCTTGCCGAATGCCGCGACGACTGCGGCCGTTTCATCTGTCGAGCCGTCGTCCACGACGATGATCTCCGCTGGTGAACGCGTCTGATCAAGCACACTGCTGATCGCCTCTTTGATGAACCGTCCGTAGTTATAAGTGGGAATAACGACGGAGACTGATTTCGGCATTTCGTCTAGAACCGGTCTAATTTTTCTTTATGAAAAAGCCTGCGATATGTCTCATAAATAAAACTGAGCCGTCGCTCGTCGTTTGGATAATCCCAGTACCACTTGGGCGGCAAGCGCATTATCCGTTCAAGTTCATCTCTGGCAATGCTCAGCTTCTTGGCGATGTAGTTCTTAGCCTCGTCAATTTCTTCCGGGTCGTAGGCGATGGTCCGCAATTGTTCGACCGCTCGGCAACGACTGATCTCGCCGACACAGATCTGGGTTGATAACGTAGCGCGACGATAATCGATCCTGAACTTCTCGTAGAGATAGTAGGATTGGATAAACTTGGTGTAGGTCGATTCATGATGCTTTCCACCATACGGTCTCCATTCGAGCTTTTCGCGCAACAACCGTACAGCCTCATCTCTCTTAAACGGGACGAAATTTAACGGATAGATCATCCGCATACCTTTGACGATCTTGTAAAAGATTTCCTTTTTGTAACCGAACGTGGGAAAGCTCTTTAAAGGTCGAGTGCCGAAGGTATTGTGAATGTAATTGAAGTACTTTAGATCTTTGACATCGTAATGCCAAGCCTTGGGTAGGATCCCTTCCGTGGCTAAATTCCCGCCGCTGAGTATGTACTTGATCCCATGCTTTGCAGCGACCGCATGTAATGCGGCTGGTATTGCGACATCAGTGGGTGTTTCAGCTTCCGGCACTGATGCTTTTAAGAACGAGAGCTGCAGGTCTTTGAACTCTTCCCAATCCAGAACGTAGCTTTCGTAATCTATGCCCAGTCTGCGCGTGACATTCTTTATGTTGACCACGGCCTTGTCGGAATTCCAGCCGTTGTCCAGGTGCACGGCCAGGGGCCGAAGTCCGCGTTGTGTAATGATGTAGGCGAGATAACTGCTGTCGATACCACCGCTCACGCCTAAAACACAGTCGTACTTTTTTCGTCTACCCTGGCGCTGTATGTTCTCGAAGATTTTGTCGAGGGCGTCATCGCTTTCCTTGCCGCGATAGTTGTGCCTCAGCCTCTTTTCGAGGAATTCGGTGCAGTGGCAACAATGACCGTTCTGATCGAAAGTTATCAGTGGGTCGGTAGTGTCCATCACACACCGGCTGCACTCTTGATAACTTTTCACTCGTGAAGAATTGATCACTGGCTGCTGATCCTGGGTTGGATGTACGTAAGGCACTTATTCGAAAGAGAGATCTCCTTTTTCCGGATAGTTGATCAGCACCCCTCTTCGTTTGTCCTGGTAAACAAAGAGGCTTCCGGCTGCAAGCCCGTTCACAAAACCGTTCCGATAGGCGTCCACTAAATCTTCAATTCGTCCGGCGCCACCCAACGCCACCACGGGAATGCTGACCGCCTGAGAGATCGACCTGATTAAATTGATATCGTAGCCTTCCATGGTGCCGTCTCTTTCGATGGACTGAACTATCAGCTCGCCGGCGCCCTTATCTTCCATCAGCCTGGCGAACTCCAAAGGTGAGAAGCGAGTGACGCGGCTCCCTCCATGAATCCACGCTCGCTCGCCGCCGAAGAAATTTCTTTTTACGTCTACACAGACAACGATGGTCGATGATCCGAACTCATCTGACGCCCTTTTTACAAAATCGGGATCACGACCAGCACTCGTGTTGAGCACTACCTTTTCAGCGCCGGCCGCGATGAGCGCTTTTATGTCCTCCAGCGTCTTGATTCCGCCACCCACGCAGAAAGGCATCTGGCACTCTTCACCGATAGCCTTTACAAAGTCGAGCGAGATCAGTCGGTTAGTTCTTGATGCTGTAATGTCCAGAAATACCAGTTCATCGGCGTCCAGGTCGTTGAAGATCCGCACTGCGTTGATCGGATCGCCGATATATTTGTAATTCTTGAACTGGACCGACTTTACAATGGCAAGATCTTTCAGCAGGAGAACCGGAATTATTCTTGGACGAAACATTACATATCGATAAAGTTCTTCAAGACTTGCACGCCGGCACCGTGACTCTTTTCAGGATGATATTGAACGCCGAATATATTGTTCCGCTCGATTGCAGATGGGAATGCAATACCGTACTCAGTTTCGTTAAGTAGGTCTGACTGATCGTTGATCGCGAGATGATACGAATGAGCGAAATAGAATTCAGCGTGATCCTCCACGCCTTTCATCAGGGAACTATCCTTTGTGATTTGTATTCTGTTCCAGCCCATGTGAGGAACTTTATGTCTGGCTGACGATCCGTTTTTAAAGCGAACAGCGTCGGCATCAAGCCATTGCAGTCCCCACGTATCACCCTCTTCGCTCGTTATTGCCATCAATTCCATTCCGAGACAAATTCCCAGAACCGGTTTTCGTTTGATAAGTACGGCTTCATTAAGTGCGTCCAGCAAGTCGAGTTCTTTCAAGTTAGCCATCGCTGTCGCGAAATGACCGACTCCTGGAAGTATGATTTTATCGGCCGCCGAAATATCTTTGGGGCGCGAGGAAATAATCGACCGGCCACCAATTCGATCAATGGTTCTCTTGATCGAATTCAGGTTTCCCGTACGGTAATCGACAATAACGATTCTGGCCGACGAACTCGTCTTAAGGTACAAATTGAAACCCCGCCTTGTTGTGGGTTCACTAGCATGACGTAATGTTCCGCAGCAAATTTCTGCTGACCTATTTCGTCGCCTGGGTCGCTAGTGAAGCTTATTGAATGGCTGGATATTGTACCCGCAAGTGGTGGCTTTCGGAAACCCAACGGCGCTCCCTTGGCGCGATTGCAGAGCCCGCAAGCGTAAGGCTTTGAGGAAGAACGGTGTTTATATTTCTCTCTATTGCGATGGTCCTATCCGAATCAATACCTTGTTGCTTGGCTGACCTCGTAAACTTATGCTCAACCATACATCGCCGGCATTTATTAGTGTATCCGGCAATTTGATATTTATCTGTGTTAGCCAATCGAAAGCAGGGACTTTTCCGACATACTCAACCGTCAGAGGAAAGACTCCTTGTTGCGAGTCTTCAGCCTGGGCTGTAACCACCGAGGAGTTTTCTCCGGACAATAACTCAGCGTTAGCGGCAAGGAGCATTATTCGGGTTCGACCATCCAAACTAAAATTATTCACGGTGGTTATAGAGAAAGGATCGCGCATCCACGTCACGGAATCGAAAGCAATTGCCTTGTTTGAATTTTCCTCCGTGAGGAGTATCGGCGTCGGAATCGTTATAAAGCTGTGAATGGTTCCCTTGGTGGTCCCGCCGCTATTCGAAGCTGCGATTCGAAAGTAATAGGTCGTATTCCCGGATAGATTGTTCAGGATCATGCTCAACGGTGCGTTGTCAGTACCCGCCCCCATACCCTGTGAATCGGTACTGTTGAAGTTCGAAAGATTGGCGCTTGTGCCCCATTCAAACCATGCATCCGTTGGTGAGCCGTTAGGGTTAACAGTTCCGTTCAAAGTAGCGCTCGTCAGGTTTATGTTGGAAGCCGCGGCAGTGGTCGCAATTGGTGGGCTCTGCGAAAAAGTTCCCGTTTCTGTGATCGGCGCATTCATGGTTACTGCCGCGGGATTGTCCGCGCCGGTGTAGGAACCGCTTCCACTACCGGTCCAGCCCGTGAAAACACAATTACTGTTTGGAGTGGCTGTAATCGAGACTAGTTGACCGCTGTTGTACCAATTGCTGGCAGGACTGACACTACCGCAAGTTCCACTGATCATCGTCAGGAAATGCTGTGTCGCAAAGTTTGCCGTAAACGTCGTATTCGTTACCGGCGAAACCGTGTGTGACATTGCCCCGCCGTCGCTCCAATTGCTCCAAACATATTGCGTTCCTGCGACTTCGCTTTGCGGAGATGTAGTGCTGATCGTGTGACTGGATCCGGCGGCCCAGGTAAACGTTTGCGTTGACGTGTAAGTAGTTTGGTCAACTGTGAACGAACGATTAGAAGGATTCGTCTGAACAGTTACCTGGACGTTGTTAGTCGTTGTCACGAAGCTGAGAATCGAACCCCTCGTAACGCCCGTAGCATTCGTTGCGGCGAGCCGGTAGTAATACACAGTGTCGCTCGCCAGTCCACTGAGATTCGCGCTCACGCTCACGTTCGTATTTGCCGAGCCGCCAGACTGTTGAGGAGTTGTATTGAAGGTAGAAAGACTGCTGTTCGTGCTCCACTCAAACCACGCGTTTGTCGCCGAGCTATTGGCGTTAACGTTACCGTTTAGTTGTGCGCCGTTAGTCGAAACGTTCGATGCCGCTGCCGTAACCACGGTCGGAGTCGACACTGATTCCAAAGTAAACGCACCGGTGACGCGATCGGACCATGACGTAGCCTCAAGGGTATACAGACCGGTTGTTGGAAGAGTCAGCATGGAGCTGCTGTTGGGGAGGTAAGCATTATTGGGGCCGCCATTGTTGTTGGAGGAAGCTACTAAAGCTCCGCTGGGTCCCATCAGATTCAAGTAAGGAACAAAAGTTGGTGCATTCATTGAAAGCCGAAGCTGTTGCCCGGCAACTCCGTTGAATGAGTAAACGTCCGTATAGAGCAAAAGGAATGAAGTCCATGAGGAGCCACAGTCAGTCTCAGACAATGTGCCATTCAGCGTTTGTCCGAGATTCATGGGCGTGACAATGCAATCGGGTAATACTCCTGCCTGTGTCACGGTGAAGTCTTGTCCGGCAATTTTTATCGTCCCTCGCCGTGTGTAGGCTGAGTTTTCCTGGATCGTGTAGTCGATCGTGGCGCTGCCGTTGCCGTTAAAATAAACAAAGCTATCAGGATTTCCGGCGCCGGTAATGCTAATCCAATTAACGTTACTTGTCGCGAGCCAATTACAGCCACTTTCTGCGGTAACGTTAACCGTGCCACCCCCAGCGTCTTTGGTAAAAGTCTGACCAGTGGCCGACAACACGTAATCACAATTTGATGGTGTGTTCGTGAGGCAGCCGGAGTTATTGGCAGCGTGATTTCTCATCTGGTTACGTGAAAACTCGCAGAAGGTTGTTGCATAACCCACGCCCGAAGTCATGATTGAAAGTTCGCACGACGAGGTGTTGTCAATGTGCGCGGCTCCAAAGTTATGCCCAAACTCGTGCGCCACGAGTGTCGCGAACCGGTAAGTTCGCCGGCGCGATATGGCATAAGATGATAACGGACTATTGCAAGCTACGCTGATAAACGCGATTCCGATGAAATCATTTGCGTCGCGAAAGGTAAACAGGTGGGCCAGGTCACGCGATACACCTTGCATATTAGCGTTCCAATAGTTCGTAAACTCAATGAGAGTTCCCGATAATGAAATTGCGGTATAAGGATCGTCAGGCGTGGCCCAGGTGTGTTGATAGACAATCGTAAATCCGATTGCCACGTCCGCATTAAAGATTCCGTCAACCTGATTCATGACGCTCAGAATGTCATCATTAGCTTGCGCGGAACCTCCTAACTCGGTGACATATTCGAAGTCAGCTTCAGTTGCCAGTTCCACTAGCCTGAACGTCGAGGCTCCCAGTGACTGGTCGCGTTTCGGAAGGGCTGTCTCTGATTCGATGGTTTCAATTCGGTCACTGACGGCTTGGGATAGCGTTGCTCCGCATCCCAATTCTGATTGTTCAACATCAAGCGAGTTATAGAGTATGTAGTCAGATGAATCTGCGGAGGATGAGTATTTACGTGCAGGCTCCAGGAACAACCGCGCGTTTGACTTGAGGATCAAGCCTTCAATACGTTTCTCGCTGACAGTAAAACGCGCCTGAGCGCCTTCCATTCCCTGAACGGTTCCCTTAAACGTACGAATAGGTCCGGACTTCACTGCACGAAGCTTGCCGTCAATTCCCACTTCTTCGGCACGGTAGTTAGAGGCACGCATATCATGTGGGACCAGATTCAGATCGTAGCGTTCACTTCTCGTTTGCAGTGATAGCTTTCCGGTACGACGGACCTGAGCGACAATTTCAGCTGTATTCAGCTTTACCAATTCGTATCGTTTGATCGATTTTTCAATATCGCGTTTCAGACGTTTTTCCTGAACGTCGTCAGCTTTAAAAGAGTCTTGCGGGCTGGTTACTGCGTTTGAGCGAACGTCTGGAGATTTGTAATTCTCATTCGTCCGACCAGCCGATATCGAGAGAACAACATTCAAAAAACAAATGACGGTGATGCCAAGAATTAGAAGGCGTTTCCAGGAGTTGGGGGATGTGGCAGGCATGTAAGTATTCCGGGAGTTAATGGCAAGTCATGGGGCGTTATTGAAGCGACGAACTCCTGCCGCTGTTGGGCTAGGCGAACCCCAGTTCATTGTATCAGCCGAATGCCTGAGTACAAGGCCCAAGCTGGTTGCGAGCGTTAACGATTGCGCAGTCGTCGCACCAATCATTGCTAAGTGTCAGATCTTACTGATCTTCAGCGCGCCGGGGGCGCCATTTCTTAGCAAATCAAACCTCTCTACCTTGACCTACCTCCGCGGCTTCATAACAGCGTGCTGAGATCTTGATTTTCCTTGACTACCCGGCGGCATTCCATTATTAAGGTCCGCGATCGTTCGATCATTGCCCATTGGAATGGACTTTGCCGGGTCAACGGATGATTCCTCTTCGCATTTCTTAGTTCGTGCTTCTTCACATCAAAGGAAAAAGCCTCGTCTAGATAAAAGCCATGGGATACGATTTCTTCTTCAGCTATAAGCGAGTTAGTGATACTTCCTACCAGAAGCAGTTCTTCAATGATCTTTCAAACGAGATTCGGGCCCTACGTGAAGTCTCCGATGCCAAGGAAGCGGTCGGCTTCTTTGATCAGCGTGGCATTGAGCAAGGCGAAGAGTGGGAGCCCAGTCTGGCAATCGCGCTGCAGGAGAGCAAGGTACTCGTTTGCGCGTACTCCACAAAGTATTTCGAAAGTGAATACTGCGGAAAAGAGTGGCAGGTCTTCAAGCTGAGGCGCGACGAGTACCGCCGGTTGAAGGAGGAGGCAGGAGAGCCGAATGTAGCATTACCCGCGGTAATAAAACCGGTGCTTTGGATGGAACTACCCGCCGATCTCGATCCCAAATTCAAAAAGACGCAGTTCATGTGGGGTGACCCAAATGAAATCCAAAATCAGAAGGGTCTAAGATACGTCCTTCAATTCAAGAACAAATACGAGAATGAATACAAGGAATACATAAATCGTTTGGCAGAAGAAATTATCAGCGTAGGTAAACATCACCAGTTACCAAAACTTCCGAATCTGCCAAACCTCGGCCAGGTATCTTCAGCATTTGCGCGTGCGACCCAGCCTGAGGTTGTCGCTATCAACCAACCAGCTCCAAAAACGATCTCTACTCCCGCCAAACGTGTTGTTTTCATTTTTGCAGCTGCCGAACCTTCTACCTTTGCCGGAAAACGTGACGACGAAGCTTATCGCGATCAAGGAGGAGCCGACTGGAAACCATTTTTCCCACAGATCCCCAAGCGAATCGGTACGCTGGTGCAAAATCTTGTTTCCGATGATGCACTCGACTTGCAAGCTGACGAACTGCCGCTGAATGACAACCTCATCAAAGAAATCGAGAAAGCTTATGAGGAGAGGAAAATCGTCGTGATCATGGTCGATGGTTGGACGTTGGTGTGTAAGGATGAGTATCGCGCGCTGCTCGAGAAATTTGACCAGGAAACAAAGCCAAAATACGTCAACCATACTGTGCTGGTTCCCTGGAACGATCAGGACCCCGAGAATGCCGGCAAAAAAGGGTTGATCGAACAAATGGTAAAGAACACTTTTTCTTTCAGAGCTGAGATGAGTGATCCGATTCACTATCGCGACTCAATACGCTCCGTCCAGGAATTACGTGAGGTGCTTGGTGAGGTGTTGATAAAGATCAGGGCCAAGATGCACAAAAATGTAGAGAACGTGAACGCTATGCCACGCACGATTGCGCAACCGATCATCAGTAACGAACCAGTCGCAGCTCCAAATACGGTTATCTGAGTCTGTTTGAGGTTCAACGAAGGAACAAATCACAAACCGTGAACAAGACCAGTCCAGCCGGCAAGATCATTACGTTCTATTCGTATAAGGGCGGCACCGGCCGTTCGATGGCCCTCGCGAATGTCGCCTGGGTGCTGGCAGCAAATGGCAGGAGGGTCCTGGTGCTGGACTGGGATCTCGAAGCGCCCGGCTTACATCGTTACTTTCGTCCCTTTATCATCGACAAGCAGCTGCAAGCTTCAGATGGTCTGATCGACTTTGTGCTCGAGTTTGCGGATGCTGCTATCACTCCTGCTCCTGCCGGCGAGTCACTCGAACCAGATTGGTATTTCTCGCTCGCAGACATTACCCGCTTCGCGATTTCAATCAACTTCTCGGGCTTTCCGACGGGAGGATCAATTGATCTTATTCCTGCCGGACGACAGGGGGCTACTTACGCAACCCGCGTCAATTCATTCAACTGGCAAAATTTGTACGAACGACTCGGAGGCGGAGCATTATTTGAGAAAGCCAAGTCGTTCATGCGCGAGAATTACGACTACATCCTCATCGATAGTCGTACCGGAGTCAGCGACACTTCCGGTATCTGCACAGTGCAAATGCCTGACGCACTGGCAATCTGCTTCACCTATAACAACCAGAGTATTGAAGGTGCGGCAGCAATTGCTCGATCATCCCGAGAAGGCCGGCGCGCGGTAGCCAGTCAACTAGGCGCTACAAACTTTCCCATCTTCCCCATACCAACGCGAGTCGAGCAAGCGGAACAGTCGAAGTTACGCGTGAGGCAAAAGTACGCGCGCACTCATTTTGAAGATCTGCTCGATACGTCGATTAGCCGCGATGTCTACTGGGAGGCCGTCGAGGTCCCTTACGTACCTTTTTATGGTTATGAAGAAACGTTGTCGGCGTTTTCAGACAATCCCAGTGATCCGAAGCACATGTTATCCGCCTACATACGCATTGCCCAGTACTTGGTATCAGAAAAGATCAGTTTTAACTTCCCGGTTTCCGAAGAAGAAAAACGCCGCATTCGGCGTGAGTTTGCTGCGACTGGTATTGACGATCCGGAAGAGGAGACGATTCCTGCAAATGCTTCATCAGCCATAGACGAGATGATAACGCAGGCTGAAGCAGCGTTCCTGAAGCTGGATACGACTCTGCAAACCCAAGCTCCGAGAGTGTTAACGCGAATGGTGCGCGTAGCTCATAGTGAAGACGGCGGTGAACACTCCAGACAACGTGTTCGAGTCAAAGATCTGGGTGACGCACAACAACTTCTTGCAAAGCTATCAAGTCTGGTAGCGATGTCTCTTGAATTGACGAGCGGTGAGGACCTGGTTGAGTTCGTTCACGATGCGTACGTTCGCAACTGGCCTCGTTTGACGGGATGGGTGGAAGAAAATCGTGACTTTCTTCTCTGGCGTCAGACTTTTCGTGATCAGTTGCGAGTGTGGGAAACCAATGGTCGTGGCAGCGGATTCTTTTTACAGGGCGAACAGTTGCGAACAGCAGTCAACTGGCGCGACAAACAACGAGATTGGCTCAACCCAACTGAAAATGATTTCATCAATCGTTCATTAGATTATGATGTCGTACCACAGAGCAGAGCCATGGGTGGCAGGGCTTTTATAATTCGGCCGTTTGGAATCAAGAATGAGATTGATTTTGATCAGGTAGAGACATCACTAATTGCTCCGGCACTGCGGCAACTCGGAATGGAAGGTGGGACAATCGAGATTGTCGCTGCTGGAAACATCCGCCTCGACATGTTTCAGCGTTTACTCAGAGCGGATCTGATCATCGCCGATCTTTCAATTCACAACGCCAACGTGTTTTACGAGCTCGGTATTCGTCACGCATTGCGTAGACAGAAAACGTTCATCATGCGCTGTGACAGTGATGTTTTTCCCTTCGATCTTCAAACCGATCGTTATTTCACATACGACAGACAGAATCCAGGTGCGAGTTTCTCTTTGCTTGTCACTGAGCTACGTCGAACGCTCGACTCGAACTCATCAGACAGCCCTGTTTTTAAATCGCTACCAGATCTACCGGAACCGGATCTTTCGATGCTCGCCACTGTCCCGCCGGACTTTTGTGACGAAGTTGATCTCGCTTCCACACAGAAACGACGGGGTGATCTGCTTCTTTTAGCTAACGAGGTGCGCGGCTTTGAATGGGAAGTAAACGGGCAAAGAATCATCGGACATGCGCAATTCGGTCTAAAAGATTTTGCTGGGGCCAGGCCCACGTGGGAATTGATCAGGCAGATTGAACCTCTGGATAACGAGTCAAACCTCATCCTGGGGACGATCTATGAGCGTCTCGGTGATTTGACGCGTTCCACCCAAGCACTCAAGAGTATATTGGGTAACAAAGACATCAAGCAGGGCGAACGCGCAGAGGCTTATTCGTTGCTGGCCCGAAATGCCAAGACCAGATGGCAGCAGACCTGGAGCGGCACTCCTTTCGAGGAAAGACGCGTGCAGGCATTACGTTCTAGTTTTTTGCAGGATTCGATTGACGCTTACTCCAGAGCGTTTGACGAAGACTTGAACCACTACTATTCGGGGCTGAATGCCCTCGCTCTCCTCACGATCAGAAACGAGCTTGCGAAGGAGCTCCCCGAAGTGTGGTTAGAGTTATTCGAAAGAGACCTTGAAGCGCGTCTCGCGCTCGAAGTTTCGGTGGAGCGAACGACTAAGCTTTCTGCATCGGTTGAGCAGTCATTACAAGCGTCTCAGCAAAGGCTCAAGCGGGAAAGTAGGAAAGACATTTGGACCGAAATCGCTGCTGCTGATCTTCATTTCATCACTACAAACCGGTCCCAACGAATTGCTGCTGCTTATCGTGATGCTCTCTCATCAGCGCAAGTGAGCGACTTTGCTGTCGATGCGGTGCGCAGGCAGGCGACGATTTATCGAGATCTGGGGTTGTTTACCGATCGCGTCGACGGAGTGTTCAAAGTGATCGGCATGGTGAGTTCGGACGACAAGCCGCGATCAGCGACACCTGTTTCGTCGCAGATAGACCAAGGGCGCATTCTAGTTTTCGCGGGCCACATGATTGACCATGCCAACCGATCAAAGCCACGTTTTCCAGCCGACCGTGAGCAATCAGCGCGTGAACGAATCAAGGAAGTTGTGTCGGCTGAGATGCAATTGAGCGGCGTGAAGTGTGGCTTTGCCGGCGGTGCCAGTGGTGGCGATATCCTTTTCCACGAGGTTTGTCACGATCTGGGCATACCGACGGAACTTTACCTTGCTTTTCCGGCAGGGAAATACGTCGAAATGTCGGTCGCGCCCGCTGGTAAAACATGGGTGGATCGTTTTTGGCGGTTATACGAGCGTCATGAAGTCGAAGGCAAGCTTCGCGTGTTGACTCAAGAGACGGATGAAACCAGGGCGCTGCCAGCCTGGCTTCGCGCAAAACTTTCTTACGGAATTTGGCAACGAAACAATCTCTGGATCTTCTTTAATGCACTTGCTGAAGGCGACTCTGAAAGAGTGACTTTTGTCACGCTGTGGGATGGTGCACGCGACGATGGGCCCGGCTCGATTAGCGACATGGTTGAGAAAGCTAAGAGTTTCGACGCGAAGACCATACATATCCATACCGATGCGTTGCTCAAAGATACCGCATCATAGTTGACGCGTTGGCTCTCTGGTTTAGGTCTTTAAGCGGAGGTCGCGCGTCGGAATCGCGCAAGGGCAAGGGCACCATTTATCTTTATCGCTTGAGCTACGTCTCGTCTCGAATCTGCTCAAGCTCGGCAATGACTTCCAGATCTTTCGGGCGGCCGGCGGCACGCTTCACTTCGATCAATCGAGGCAGGTTGAGACAGAGGCATTCGATACCGGCGATTTCGACTTTGATCGTCTCCGGGAACAGCTGCTGATAGCCTCCGCCACCTACCACTTCACCCAGGAGATCCAAGGCTCCAAGTTTAGTTATTAAAGTGAAGTTTAGTCCCTTCTCGATAGTCTCAGTGCTCCAATCAAATGGGAGTCCAGGTGGAGCACCGCGGAGATACGGCTGAATCGGCCCAAGTGAGTTGACGATTCGAACGATGTTTTCTCGACTACGTTCGTACACAACGTCCAGATCGAGTGTTAGCCGTGCTGAGCCGTGGGCAGTGGCCGCCGCACCGCCGACGATAATAAACTCGACTTGATTCTCGGTGAGCAAACGGAGCAGTGCGTTGAAGTCAGTCACTTTTGCGAACGGGCCTTTCTTCCGGCGCGGCGCAGGTCTTCGGCGAATTGCTGGAGTTTCATTAACTGCTGGAAGCGTTGGTCCACGGTGAGGCGCAGATTCTCTCGGATCAATGTGACATCGACATGCTTCTTGTACGCCTCAATGACAGGATCGAGGTTGCGACCTGGCTTGACCTGATCGTTTGAGTCTTTCATCGTTGGCATTATAACGCAGCCTGCCTAAGTGTCAGATCTTACTGGTCCTCAGCACGAATCAGAACCACATCGTTCGTAAACATTCCTCGTTCCACCGCCAGCCGGCCATCGTTGGACCAATCAAAGCGGAAGATGAGATCCGAGTCCCACGTCGTGATCTGTTCCGGTGCGCCTCCGTTGATCGCTTGTCGCCAGATGTTGCAAACACCGTTTCTGCTAACAACGTATGTCAGGGCTTTGCTGTCCGGAGTCCATCTGAGCGGCAGGTTATAGTCAAAATACACATCAAATTCCTTCAAGACTTTTCCGGTAGCGAAAGAGATGATTGATAACCGCCTTCTGCGATCCGTCGTCAATAGGTAGCAGGCTACAAACTCTCCGTCGGGCGACACGGCGGGAAAAGAAGCAGCAGCGTCAGAGAGTGCGATCGGCTCACCACCCTCTATTGAGATTTTAAAGAGAGTAGGCCTCTCGTCGCGAACGGCTGAGTAGACGATCCACTTGCTGTCCGGTGTAACACTTAAACCAATCGCGTTGGCCTTAACTAAGTCTTGTGCATTCGAACCGCCGGAATCTATCCGCGCAATCACTCGTTCTCCACCGCGCTGAGATAAGTACACGATGTACTTACCATCGCGGGTTGCGACCGGCGCCATGTTTGGACCACCATCGAAAGTAAGCTGCCTTTGTTGGCTTCCGTCAGGCTGCATGGTCCAAAGCTCGGGAGCTCCGGAAGTTTGAGAGGAATAGATCAAACGATTATCAGGCGTCCACGTGAGGCCAAGAACCTGTGCCTTCCAGTCACCTGAATTACGCGTGACTTGCTTAGCACTGTTTGGATCTCGCGCGTCAAGGATCCAAAAGGCCCCGGTTCGGCTCGATACAACGCTGGCTATCGTCGACTGATCATCTGCCACGCCAAGTCCTAAATGTCCGTTGACATCATTCGTAACGCGACGGGCTTCTCCGGAAGGATAACTGAGGATCCAGATCTGGTCCGACAAGGTCGGATCGGCGGCAGCGGCTCCAGTCAACAATAATTCATTGCCGTTTGGCAGCCAGGCGAGATGGCCCACAAACCTCCATTCACTCTTCCCGAAGGTTTGCATTAATCCGGTCTGAGTATCTACAAGTGCGATCCCGAATGCGTTAGCAGCGGCGCTCGGACCTCCAGTGCAGACAGCAATCAACTTTTGATCGGGTGACCACGATGGGGTAAAGAAGCCAAAGCGAGGTTCACCAGTGGTTACTGCTAACACTCCTTCCTCACCGCCCGCGACGCTTGTAGTCACCAGATGACGCTCGTTCTTGCCTACCACATTTCGGATGAATGCAAGCTGTTTCCCATCAGGCGATACAGCTACGGGACTGTCAACGTCCTCGATGATTTTGACTGGTGTACCACCTAGCACGGGTATGCGGTACACCACTCCTAAACCACTTCCGTGAGCAAGCGCAACGTAATAAATCGTGTTCCCGTCCGGAGAAAAACTTGCGCCAATGTAATGAACTTTGTTTGGAGGAATGATCTCGATGAGACTGGTCGTGCCCGTTTGTCTGAGAACCAACCTTTCTTGTCCCAGTCCGGTTGCCGCATACACCACATACTTTCCGTCGCGTGACAAAGCGATCGGTCCCACGTCTCCCGAGTTTGTTAGCTTGGTAAAACTTACGTTGCTGAAACTCTTCTTGTGAGTTGAAAATCTCCGCTGGCCGAATTTACTCACAAACAGCAGCCCACCTAACGCAGGGACAAGCAACGCTGAGACGAGTAAGATCTTCGCGTTCCGCCCTCTGACCACTGGCGGATTGAAACTCTTCGGCGTGCCGCTATCAGTTGTCGGTCGACTTACAACCACCTGCGACGTGCGCGAAATCTTCAACACGGCTGCCGAAAATCTGTATCCCTGTTTAGGTACAGTTTCGATGTAGTTGCCGCCAGCCGCCGTCGTCCCCAGCGCCTTCCTTAAAGTGAAAATATTTTGCGCGAGAGTTTTCTCTTCGACGAATGTCTCGGGCCAGACTTTATCGAGCAGTTGATCTTTTGTGATGAGACTACCGCTGTTTTCCAGTAGCACGCATAGCGTATCGAACGCTTTGGGCGTCAGTGAAACGGGTTCCTGCTCCCGCGTCAGCATGCGTTCGGAAGGGTCGAGCAGGAAGGGTCCGAAGCGATAAAGCACATCCATATCTCGACTCATGACGCTCGGATGGTCTTTTGGAAATTCTTTGTCAAGCATTTGAACTTTTGTTGACCGGAGATTGGAGACTTTGTCCGCGAATCGTCTTACGGTTGAGGTGCGCTTGGGGAGCGCCCGGCAATATACCACGAGCACGCGAAAGAGATATCGAATCGTCGACTCTACGCGAGTTCAATATTTTGAAGAAACACACGAGGAATTGCCGATTGTCTCAACTCGCTAACTTTGTCTCAAAGGCGGGAGATCGTTCTTGGATCGGGTCAGTACAGGGAGCGGTAGCGACCTGGTCAGTGATCAGCCTGCGATATCTGCTAACGATTTTGATTCCTCTGGTTCGACCAGGTCGCTACCGCTCCCTGTACTGACCCGTTCCAAGAACGTCTCGCACGTTTGAGGCAAAAGCGAGTCAA
>DATEIS010000149.1:0-19248 GCA_035278765.1 Pyrinomonadaceae bacterium
GCGAATCACGTTCATCGACGCATCGAAGTTTCCATCAATCTCAAAAACCTTGGCGCCGTAGTCCAACGCCTGCGCCAGCTTGGCATGACTCACTTGCCCTGCCGGAACAATAATCGCGCATTGAAGCTCCGCACGCGCCGCGTAAGCCGCGAGACTCGCCGCCGTGTTCCCCGTGCTGGCGCAGACGACGAATCGCGCGCCGAGTGTGCGCGCCTGCGTTACAGCCACAGTCATGCCCGTGTCTTTGAATGAGCCGGTGGGATTACAACCCTGATGCTTTAGTTTTAATTGAGACAGCCGGCAGTAATCGGCGGATCGCGGTGCGTCGTAAAGCGGCGTGTTTCCTTCGCCAAGCGAAACCACGGCGGCGTCTTCAGGAAACGGCAGAAACTCGCGAAAGCGCCAGACGCCACTACGATCGCGCGAATCAAAAGACGAGCGTCGCTTCAGCCAAAGCTCTTTTAATGCCCCCGAATCGATCTCTTCAGTCCGCTCAATATCCAACAACCCACCACATCGCGAACACACATAAAGCCGAGCATCAAGACCGTATTCGGCCCGACACTCGGCTCTAATACAACGCTGAATATAGGTCCTGGCGAACATATAGGACCTATAACATGTTTTTAGAAGCTGAACCTAATCTGCGCGTCGATCCGGCGGTTGTAAGCAGGATTGCCGACGCCAAAACCTCCGAATCCCGTTGTCGAAAGTGATTGGCCGAAGAACGACGAACCGAGGTTCCCGACCGGATTGTTAAAGTTGACGTGGTTCAGAATGTTCTGGAAGTTCAGCGAGAACGTCAGATTGTAGCGACCACCACCGCCACCTGGACCACCGAAACCGCCACCACCGCCGCCTGGTCCACCAAATCCACCACGGCCGCCTCCACCACCGCCTGGACCACCGCCACCTGGCCCCCCCGGACCTCGCCCAGCCATGCCGCCACCCATCATGCCCGTATTTCGCTGTCCTTCACGCTGCGGATTCTGTCCATCCTGACCCTGACGATTATTGGCGTTCGCGCCACCCTCGGATCCAAAGCTCCACGTCTTGCTCACACGCAAGTTTGCAGTAACCGATCCCGGACCTTCAGCGAAGTTACGCGGAATCATCACGTCGCCCGGCGCAAACGTGAGTTTGAAGTTGCCGAAAGGAGTACACTTGAAGTTTGCTTTGTCGGCACAATCCGCACCGGCAGGCGCGAACGCCGGTCGCTCGGTATTCAGCGTGTCGCCGTTGATGTCGCGGCCGAGCGTGATATTAAACGGGCGGCCCGACTGCACGATCACGAAAGGATTCAGCGTGATTCCCCACGGCGCGCGGAAGTTACCGGTCATTACAAAACGATGTCTGATATCACCCGAGGCGCGTCCGTACTCGGTACTAAAGTCATAAGGATTAGCCGGAAAACTGCCGCTGCCATCCGTATTGCTGTTCGCCTTACCAAGCACGTAATAAGCGTTCATCGTAGCGTTGCGATGAAAACGACTGTTGAAGTTAATGATGAGCTGATTCTGGTTATAACGACCGCTCGACTCGTATTCGAAGATGTTGCAACGCGTCGAAGGATTGATATCGGTCGGAATGAAATCCGCGCAATCCAACGGTCGAACGCCGCTCTCCGGCACACCGGGAATGAACGTGCCCGGCAATGGAGCATTCAACGGCACCGTGCGCAACACGTGCTGTGTGCGAATGTTGATGTAACTGGTCGCGAGCGTCAGATTGTGTGGCAACTGGCGCTCGACGCTGATCACTGACTGCATGGTGTAAGGCGCCTGTAAACCATCTGCGAGTCGATAAACAGTTCCCGGAGCCGCAAACTGGATCAACTGGTCGGTCGTGGGAATCAGCGGAAAGAAATCCGGGTTCTGCACGGTGAACTGCTGCTGGTTGATGCCATTCAAACGCAACGCGTTCATCGTCAGGTTTTCACTGATGCGCTCGTAGAAAATGCCGTAGCCGCCACGAATAACCGTCTTCGACTGCTGGCCGCCCGGCGACCACGCAAAACCAACACGTGGTCCAAAATTGAAATTGCTGTCGATATTCTTCTGGTTCTCGTAACGCAGACCGAGACTGAGCGTGAAGTTTGGACGCAGCTTCCAGTCGTCCTGAATATAACCGCCGATATCCCACTGGCTCACTTTTGTCTCCGGATTACCGGACGACAAACGAAACTGAGTTGCGCCACCGCCGAGCAAGCGAATCGCCGCACCAGTCAACCCGTCGGCCAGAAAAACCTGCGTGCGCCGGTAACGTTCGATGCTGTCGATGAAATCGGTCGCGCCGGTAGGCACATCGTTAGCATCCAGCACTGGTCCACGCTCTCCACCGAAGAATGTATACGTGCCACCGAAGTTTTGCGGCGAGAACTGCGTGATGTTTACTCCACGAAGACGAGCGCCAACCTTCAATGAGTGTGCGCCATGTGCAAAAGAAGTGTTGTTGGTCAGCTCCCAATCGTGAGTCCTGCTGTGGGCATTGCCGACCTGCGAACCGCCGCCCGTAAACGCGTCCTGAACGTCGATCGTCGCGATCGAGTTGTCGGCGTCCTGCATTGTCTGCTGGCGTTCAAACGAGAAACGGGTTTCGTTAACGATGGTCTTGTTGATGATGGCTGTTTCAGTGAGCTGAATGCTCTGTTCGCTGTTCTCGCTGTTGTAGGCGCGCTCCGGCAAGTTGAAGCCACCGACGCCCGTCAAGCGAGTGTTCTTGGCGTAGTTATAACGCGCAATGAGCGTGTGGTTTTGATTGATCTGATAATCAATTCTCGGACTGAACGACGTGCGGCGACTCGGAATCGCAACCGAATCGATAAAGTCAACGATATTGTTATTCGCGTCGAGCACCTGCGCCACAATCAACGCGCCGTCGTCGATATCGCGTTTGTCAAAATCGACAAAGAACGACGCTTTCCGTTTCGATATTGGACCACCAAAGTTTCCACCATACTGGCGCGTCTGAATCGAAGGCCGGCTTTCCGCGAATGGGTTGCGGGCGTTTAGTGCATCGTCGTTGAAGTTAAAGGAAAGCTGACCACGATAACGATCGGTGCCCGGGCGAGTCAGAATCTCGATACGACCAAAACCGAGGCGATCGTACTCGGCGGAAAACGGATTCGAGTTGATGCGTATTTCGCGAATCGATGCACGCGGAGGCATGCGACCTCCGGTGAATCCATCAACAAAGATTTGTCCGCCGTTTGGACCAGCGGAAGGACCGGCCAAAGCCTGTAACGCGGCCGCGAGATCGTCCGGGTCGTCGGGTAGCGCTTCGATGTCGTCGCCCTTCAACACAACTGCACCGGCGTTGTTTTCCGGTTCAGTGCTCAGCTCGCGAGCGTCAGACGAGACAGTCACCTTCTGCTCTTCGAGCGCGACTTTCAGGGTGATATCAAATTGCGCTGCCTTGCCGGCGGTGATCTCGACGTCGGGAGTTTCGGACATCGCGAAGCCCGCATTGATTGCGCGGACTGTGTACTTGCCGGGAGCGAGGCCATTGATCGTGTAAGCGCCGGACTCGTTTGTAACCACCGACTTCTCAACGCCTTTGCCGTCAACCGCCGTCACACTCGCACCGACGATTGCGCCGCCCAACTCATCCAGCACCTGTCCACGCAACGATCCAGGCCGCTGCTGCCCGAGCGCAAGTCCAGGGATGCTTGCACAAATGGCAACTAACAACACTATTTTCTTCATTCCGGAGCTCCTTCGAACACGTTTGCCGCTTGGCGTGGATAGAGAGTGCGTTTACGCCCAACTTGAGCGCGGATTGTATCGAAATTAGGCGTAAAGAGTCTGTCAATGGATTGTAAAGTTTTGTCAGTTCTATGGAGATTGTGATTGACACTTCTTTACGCACGAAAATGGGCGATTAATGTAGGATTTCTCTCTGTGCGCAATAGAGGAAACTTGCCTTAGTTCGTCATATGTCATTCAATCTCGTTGAGAAGCAACAGCCAATGGAACGCGTCCTCGTAATTGACGACGATGTCGGCCTGTGTGAGCTCGTTGGGGAGTATCTTCAGCCGGAAGGTTACACGGTTGAAGCGATTCACAACGGCGAGCGCGGCATCGATCGTGCACTTTCCGAAGAACACGATCTGGTTGTGCTCGACGTCATGTTGCCGGGCACAAACGGGTTCGATGTGCTGCGTCGTATCAGAGCGCGTTCTCGTATTCCGGTTTTGATGTTGACGGCCAGAGGCGACGATGTGGACCGCATCGTTGGTCTCGAGATCGGCGCCGACGATTATTTGCCCAAACCATTTAACCCCCGTGAGCTGGTTGCTCGAATTCGTGCCGTTTTGCGGCGCGCCCAGCCCGTTGAGTCAACTACTTCCGCGCGTGAAACCATTCGGGTCGGCGACATCGAAATGGACAGCAACACGCGCAATGTCCGCCGCTCGGGGGAAGTAGTTGAACTCACCGGAGTCGAGTACGACCTGCTCGAAATTCTGCTGCGCAATGCGGGTCAAATAATCAAACGTGAAGACTTGGTTAAGGAAGTGTTGGGCCGCGAGCTGTCGCCTTTCGATCGCAGCATCGACATGCACGTCAGCAACTTGCGCAAGAAGCTGGGCCATCAACTGAACGGTCTCGAGAGAATCAAGACCATCCGCGGCGTAGGCTACATCTACGGCGCCACCTCAGAGAAATCCGAATGAAGTTCCCCTTTCGCAATTTATATCTAAAGATCTTTATCTGGTTTTGGATCGCGATGATCATTATCAACGTCGTGCTGTTTGCGGCGTTTGCCCTCACGCGTCCGACACCGACTCGACGATCGTGGCGCGATCTCGCGCAGACTGGTCCAAATGCTCAGAAGGCTGCTGAGACCTATGAACAATCAGGACCGCAAGCGTTGACTGCTGCGCTTCAAGCGACAGAAAAATCTTCAGGTGTTGGCGCCACTTTCTTTGACGAGAATGGAAAAGAACTTTCCGGACGACCCGTGCCGCCCGGTGCGGCAGATTTGATCGCGAAGGCGGCGGAGACTCGTGATATCGAGTTCAACTTTGCGGTTGAATACACACTCGTTGCGCGGCCTGTCGTAAGTGCGAAAGGGACGAGATACATCTACGTGGCTCACATTCCACGTCCTCCGTTCCAACCGAGTTTTCAATCGTTGGGATTGCGACTGCTCGTGGTGCTCGTTATCGGCGGCATCTTTTGTTACTGGCTGGCACGTTATCTCACCACGCCTCTCTTGAAACTTCGCGCGACCACAAACGAACTCGCTGAAGGCAATCTCGGCGCTCGTGTTTCAACGAAACTGGCCAAACGTCGTGATGAAGTCGGGCAGTTGGGTCGTGACTTCAACTCGATGGCCCAGCGTTTGGAGTCGATGGTGAAGGCTCAACAACGTTTGCTCGGCGACATCTCGCACGAGTTGCGATCGCCGCTCGCGCGTCTCGGCGTTGCGCTTGGCCTCGCGCGGCAACGATCGGGTCCGGAGGCGATTGGCGCGCTCGATCGGATTGAGCGTGAGTCAGACAATCTCAATGAAATGATCAGTCAGTTGCTGACGTTGACGCGTCTTGAAAGTGGCACTGACAGTCGCAAGCGCACGGATGTCGATCTGGAGGCGTTGGTCAAGGAAGTTGCCGGCGACGCCGACTTTGAAGCCCGCAGTATCAACCGCTCGGTCCACGTTGTCACCAGTGATCGATGTTCGATAAAAGGTGTTGAGGAATTGCTGCGCAGCGCCGTGGAGAATGTCGTGCGCAATGCGGTTCGTTACACGCCTGAAGGAACGGCGGTCGAGGTTGCGCTGGAACGGCAGAATGGTCACGCGGTGATTAGCGTGCGCGATCGCGGCAAGGGCGTTCCGGAGGAATCGCTCGAGAAGATCTTTCGTCCGTTCTATCGCACCGAGGATGCGCGCGATCGACAGAGTGGTGGCGGCACCGGCCTCGGTTTGGCGATTACCGAACGAGCTGTGTTAATGCACGGCGGAACGGTTCAGGCTGCGAATGTTGCCGGCGGTGGCCTGGCCGTCGAGATGAGATTAGATCTCAACCACAAACAGATTTAACTTAATCTGCGTAATCTGTGGATAGCTTTTGTTTTCTCTGTTTGCGGCGTCTTAACTGCATTTCAACAAACCTCACCACCAGGATCCAAATCAACGCCGCCGCGAATCCCGCAATCACATCCGTCGTGTGATGCACGCCGAGATAGATTCTTGAAAAACCAATCGTCAAAAACATCAGGGTCGACACGATCCAGATCGCAATGCGCACGCGTTTGGATTTGATCCGTGCCGTAAGGATTGCCGCGAGGGCGCCGAAGAAAACGGCGCTCGTCAGTGAGTGACCACTGGGAAAACTATAAGTCTCCGGGAGCGACAGGTTGAAGAACGGCTCCGGTCGTGCACGTTTGAAAGTCAGCTTCAACGTTATATTCAACAACGCGGCGCCGGCCATCGTGATCGCAAACAATTTCGCTTCGTGTCCCCACTTCTTCATCGCAAAGCGAACGATGACGATGATCGTCCCGATCGTCAGCGCGATCGTTCCGCCAACGATAGAGAAGCCACGCATGACAATCGTGAGCGTCGGCGACGCAAGCTGATGAATGGCAGCCCGTGTGACTTCGTCAAACTGGCGGGTATCGTTCTCAAGCACCTCATCCGCCAGCCAGCCAAAGAAAATCAGCGCCGCAATAGCCGTCCCAAGGCCCAGCAACAGTGATAGACTAAGGAACTCGAACAAACGCTTCTTGTTTGCGGGTGCGTCAGACACTGTTCTTAGTATCACGGATCTGTGACCAAATTTCCCAGACGAAAATTTCTCAAAACGATCGGAGGCGCTGCGGTTGCTACCGCGCTTCCAAACGTCGTTCTTGGCTCCCAATCCCAATCGCCTTCGGTCGCGCTCTTTTGGGAGCCTGGATTTCGTTCGATTCAAGGTTACGATTACACGCTCGAGACGCTCCAGCAGGGTCTGAAAGATTTCACAATCAAGATCCTCAATGAGCGCGAGCTGATCGCACAACTAAACACGACGCTATTTGATCTGCTCATCACGCCGTACGGTTCCGCATTTCCGAAACGCGCGTGGCCCGCGATTCTGAAGTACCTGCGAGACGGTGGAAACTGGTTCAACATCGGCGGCGTGCCGCTCTCAAGACCGGTCGTTCGCGATGGCACGCAATGGCGCGTCGAACCCAAACAAGCGACTTATCATAAACGTCTCGGCATAACGCACTCGTTTCCAGTCAACGCCTCAACGTATAAAAATTCTCGCTCGTTACTTGAAACCAGGTTCAAAACGGACGAAGTTTACGAGTTATACGTGCGTCTGAGCTCGACAAATAACGAGCCAGACGAAGCAGGCAGTGATGGGCCACACGAAGGCATCGTTCAACCTATAGTGCAGATATTAGATTCTGACTTTCGCATGATCGCAGCGCCGGTGATTCAAATCGATCGGCTGCTTGGTGAATTTGCAGGTGGCCGTTGGGTATTTGCAAATCTAAGTGGCAGCATCGAAAGCTTCGTCATCATGCAGCTCGCACAAAGAGCGTCGCAGGGTGCCAGTCGCTTCGAAGTAAGAACTGAGTACGCATCGTACAAGCCTGGTGAAACTCCGACGTTGTTAGTCGAGTTGTTTCGTCCGAATGGTGACTGGCAAAAATTCACGTCGAGGAATTGCAGTGTTGAGGTAAGCAACAGTCCCGAACGGCCGCTCTTGCAGTTAACCGTTCCCCTTAACCCGCAAGGAACAAAAGCCACCGGCTCAGTGAAACTTCCGGACAGCGTGAAACTCGTGCCCGGTCTGTACAAAGTGCAGGCTCGACTCGATTGGGAACCCGAGAATCCCCTTCATGAAAACGGCTTCTGGGTCTACGACGAAGCACTCCTCGCACGCGGCAAACCTCTGACCGTCGATAAACATTTCTTCTATCGTGACGGCAAGGTGTTTCCAGTTACGGGCACGACCTATATGGCGTCCGACAAACATCGCCGCTTTCTCTTCGAACCGAATCCGAGTGTTTGGGACAACGACTTCAAGGCAATGAAAGAAGCTGGCGTAAACATGGTGCGCACCGGGATCTGGACCGCGTGGAAGAAATACATGCCGGAGCCAGGCAAGGTGAATGAAGCAGTGCTGCGCGCTTTCGACGCGTTTCTGCTCACCGCGCACAAATACGACATTCCGGTGATCTTCACGTTCTTCGCTTTTCTGCCTGAGACGTGGGGTGGTGAGAACGCCTATCTCGATCCACGCGCGGTTAAAGCACAGCAACAGTTCATTTCAGCTTTCACTGAACGCTGCCGGCGCGTTGACGACGTCATTTGGGACTTCATCAACGAGCCGTCTTTCTGCTCGCCGAAATTCTTGTGGAACTGCCGTCCGAATTACGACGCACACGAACAAGCCGCCTGGAAACAGTGGCTGAAAGATCGGTATCCAGCAGCGAGCGATGAAGAACGCCTGAGTAATCTTCAAACATTGTGGCGCACTAGTGACGCCTCATTGGACCTCCCCAAATTGCAGGACTTCGAAAGTGTCAACCTCATCGACGATCGTCTGCCGCTCAAGACACTCGACTATCGTCTCTTCGCGCAGGACATGTTTATTCGCTGGGTTCGCCAGGTTACGCCTGCCATCAAGAGCAATGGCAACACGAAGCAGTTGATCACGGTGGGCCAGGACGAAGCGGGTCTCGCGGACAGTCCAAACATTCAATTCTTCGCGAACGAAATCGATTTCACGTCGCTACATAACTGGTGGCAAAACGACGATCTACTTTGGGACAGCGTGCTTGCGAAAGCGCCGTCGAAACTGAGTTTGATGGAAGAAACCGGCGTGATGTTTTACGAGAAGGCTGACGGCGGCGCTCCGTCGCGCAGCGAAGTCGACGTCAGCAATCTGCTCGAACGCAAGATGGCGCTTTCATTCGCAGCGGACGGCGCGGGATTCGTCGAGTGGATCTGGAACACAAATCCTTACATGAATTCGACGAATGAAGTCGGTATCGGGTTTCATCGCGTTGACGGAACGGCGAAACCGGAGCTCGAACCGTTTCTGCGTATCGCGAAGTTCATGGGTCAACACGGACAGCATCTGAAAGATCGTGTGTCTGAACCGGTTGCGATGGTGATTCCGCACTCGCAGATGTTTTCACCACGCAGTTTCGCGCAGGAAGCGACGCGCAGGTGTGTGCGTGCGATGTATTACCACTGTGGTGTGCCGATGCAGGCAGTCAGTGAATACACGCTCGGCGAGTATGCCGGACAGGCGAAGTTGATCGTTGTGCCGTCGCCGCGCGTGTTGACTGAGAAGTGTTGGGAGGGTCTTGTTGCGGAAGCTAAGCGCGGAGCAATGGTTGCGATCTCGGGACCGTTCTACGAAAACGCTCACTGGCTTCCGGTTCGAGAGTTTGCGCAAACCTACATCAAGGTCGAGCCGGTTGGACAAACCGAACAGATCAACATTGCCGGGCAAAACCATCTTGTTCGCTACGAAGGCGAGAAGATGCAGCGGATTGAGAAAGTTGTTTTCACGAAGGATGCGCCGCTCGTAGTTCGGCAGGGTTCCGGAACGATTATTTGGAGCCACTTGCCTCTTGAGCTTAGCGACTCGATGACGGCGCTCGCTGCGTTCTACCGTCTCGCGCTCACGCAAGCACGCATCGCGCCTATATTCAGTGCCGTTCCGCGCAGACCTGATATTCTGATTCTGCCGTCAGTCTTTCGCGATGTTGTGCTTTATACGTTCGTGTCGGAAGGCAATTCCACGACGCGGACGGTGGTGACGCACCTCGAATCGCGCAGTCAATTCCCCGTCGTGCTGGCGGCGCAGCGGACCGCGATGGTTCTAATCGATCGAAAGACCGGAAGAGTTTTAGCCACGGATGAACGCGGATGAAGAAAACGGATCTGTTTCTCATTGCCTTCGTAATGCTCGTTGCTGTGCAGGTGAACGCACAGAATAAATGGCAACTCGTCTGGTCCGATGAGTTTGATTACAACGGTCTGCCTGATCCGGCGAAGTGGGGCTACGACATCGGTGGGCATGGATGGGGGAACAAGGAGTTGCAGTTTTACACGAAGGACCGGAAGGAAAACGCGCGCGTCGAGAATGGTCATTTGATCATTGAGGCGAGGCGCGAGGATTGGGAAGGACGCCCTTACACGTCAGCACGACTCAGTAGCAAAGGTAAAGGTGATTGGACTTACGGGCGCATCGAAGTAAGTGCCAAGCTGCCGACCGGCCGTGGTACCTGGCCCGCGATCTGGATGCTTCCGACTGGTTGGGAATATGGACGTTGGCCCAGTAGCGGCGAGATCGACATCATGGAGCACGTCGGCTTCGACCCGGACATGGTCCATGCTTCGGTGCATACGAAGGCGTACAACCACAACATCAACACGCACAAAACCGCCAAGATGCGTGTGCCCAACGCGCGTAGCGATTTCAACGTCTATGCGATCGAATGGGACGCGCAGGAGATTCGTGCGTACATTAACCAACAGCACTACTTCACCTTCAAGAACGAACGCCTAACGAACCCGGCGGCTGATTTCAAAGAGTGGCCCTTCGACAAACCCTTCCACCTCCTCCTCAACATCGCAGTCGGTGGAACCTGGGGCGGCCAAAAAGGTGTCGATGAAAAAATTTGGCCGCAGCGTATGAAAATCGATTACGTCCGCGTTTATAGATCAACTAAACAGACCGATTAAATTTTGGGGGCACCCATGGCCCGCATTTACGTTTCCTCAACCTCAATCGACCTCGAAGATCACCGGAAGACTGTCAGCCAGGCATTACGCCGGTTGGGCCATGAAGACGTGGCGATGGATTACTACGTCGCTGAAGACATGCGCCCGGTCGACCGCAGTCTCAGCGACGTTGCGTCGTGCGATGTTTACGTCGGCATCTTTGCTTACCGTTATGGCTACGTTCCTAAAGAGAACAACCCCGAAGGCCGTTCGATCACCGAGCTCGAATATCGAAAAGCACAGGAAGTTGGCATTCCCTGTTTGATCTTTCTGCTGTCGGACGAAGCACCGTGGCCTACCAATAAGCGTGAGAAAGGCGAAGGTGCGCAAAAAATCGAGGCTCTCCGGGAAGAGCTGAGTGGCGGCGGAAAACATGTCGTCAATTTCTTCGGAACTGCTGATGAGTTGGCCCGCAAAGTCAATGAAGCAGTGACGAAGTGGGCAACCGAGAAGGGGCTCATAGCAAAACGACAACTCACTGACTGGGATGCTTATCGCGAAGCGGTCATCCATAAACATCAATGGGTTCGGCTACAGGTTATTGCTGGAGCCAGTAAGGATCGCGGGCCAGTCAAAATACCACTGACTGAAGTATTTGAGTCGCAGCTCGCAACGACCGGCGCTTCAGGTGCGGACGTGCCGGAGGAAGTCCGCAAGTATCAGGAAATCATTTATGGTCCAAAACCGGAGGCACCAGTAGCAACCGCTGAGGCTGAGGAGATCGAAGAAGCGCCAGATGACGAGGACCCGTTGCTTATGGGTAACCCCGAGCAGGTGCTTGATCTACTCGGGCGCGAACGAACACAAGTTATCCTCGGTGGTCCAGGTTCGGGAAAGAGCACAATCCTGCAATACGTGATGCTGCGCGTTTGCCAAATCGGTGCGGCACGCGAAGCGCTACCGCTACACCTACAGGATGCGCCGCTTCCTTTTTTGATCGACCTTCGCAACTACGTCCTGCAAAAAGCAGAGGATTTCTCAAATTATATCGTCAAGAACGCTCTCGATATTTACGACTCCTCAATTGAGATCGACAACCTGATTTCTGTGCTTGGGGAGGAACGTCAGGCCCTCGTTCTATTTGACGGGCTCGACGAGGTATTTGATCCAGACGAGCGCAGGCGAGTGATAAATCAGTTTCAGTCGTTTGCACATCGCTATCCACACGCACGAATCGTTGTGACCTCACGAATCGCCGGGTACGATCGTACCGCATTAGGCCTCGCGGGCTTCGAACACTACACCCTGTTGCCTTTAACGCTCAGCCAAATCCGTCACTTTGCGGAGCAATGGTACGAGTATTACACACTTGAAGAAACCGATCGCACTGCTCAAGGTCTGATCCAACGCATCATCGAGAGTCCACGCCTGCTGGATCTCGCTGGCAATCCCTTGCTGCTTACGATGATGGCAGTGATCTACAAAGACCGCGATCTGCCGAATGAACGTTGGAAGTTGTACGAACGTTGTGCCGAAACGCTGCTCGAGGATTGGGATCTGGGAAAAGGCATCGAAGATGAAGATTTCAAACTCTCGTTGCCAGTCAGGACGGCTCAGAAATCAGAGATCCTGCAACGAGTTTCGATGTACATGCTGGAGCACGAACAGAAAGGCAGAGAACTCAATGCAATCGCCTATGGTCCACTGCTGGACGTCGTAGCCACGTACTTCGAAGAGAAATATCAAAAGTCGCGTGGTGAAGCTGAAGCCATTTCCGTCGACATCCTGCGCCATTTGATGGAGCGTACTTACGTGTTGGCTGGCATAGGTGAACGAATTTTTGGATTTGTACATCGCACGTTTATGGAGTACTTCGCGGCCTGTCATTGCAAGGAGCAGTTCAATAAGAGCAAATCGGATTACAACTGGCTGAACAATGAAATCTTCGGCGCTCACTGGAATAAGAGCGAGTGGGAAGAGGTTCTACTTCTGTTGATTGCGATGCTTCACGATCAAAAGACGCCGATTCATGAAATCATTGGGCACCTGCAGCCCAAAGATTACAGAGAACAACCGCTCAAGCTCGCATTTGCCGGACAGTGCCTTGGTGAGGCGGGAGATCTTCAAGATCAGGGGCAGGGAAGTCGCGTCTTAAGGCATCTCGCAAATGCGATTTTTAGATATGTTGTGAGCAAGACGATAGATTTAAACACGCTTCTTAAAGCATTTGCGAGTCTTGCGCCACTAGTAACTCCAACCCCGGATCACGTACGGACAACAATCGGCTTCATGGACACTTCAAATTTAGTAGCAAGTCGCATGGCGGCCTGGCAGATGGGTTTTGCATTGCGGACACGAAAGGAACGATTGGCCTATGCGTTGATGGCTCTGAACGATCCCAACGAAGCAGTACGTCGTGGTGCAATTGCGGCGCTGGAACGGGAATGGCCCGGACGGGCAGACGTTGGTGACGCGCTCATTGAAGTAGTTCGCAGCGATCGTCAAGCGAGAGTGCGCCTAGCGGCATTATCAGCAATGCAACGCTCGTGGCGTTCCGATCCCGCAATACTTGATGCGATCTCGAGTCGAATCGATGATGAGAACGGATATCGTAACGTTATTAAGCTGGTCGAATACCTCGCCGCAGCTTGGCGTAATAATGAGAAAGCGCTTGATCTGGTTCTCACGCTCGCCGGTCCGAGGCCTAAGGCTCGTGATTCATATGATTATGACAGCGTGATGTCTGCTGTTCTGCCGGCGTTAAGTTGGGGATGGACTGGTAACCCAAAAACATTAGCTTTTCTCCAGCAACAGGCATCAACGTATTCAAAACCATCAATTCGCTCGATTGCCCTTCAGGAGATCGCACAGAGGTGGTCCAACAAGATTGGTACGCTTGAGTTTCTCCAGAAACGAACTGAGGAGGATCCAGATCCGCAGACGCGCGTAGTGGGACTCAAGGTGATCCAAAGACATTGGGCTTTCGATGAGGATGCGCTGAGTATTCTGCAGCACGCGGCTGTCACGGATCCTGAGCCAGTAACGCGTGTGACGGCGCTGGAACTCATCACCCATACCTGGAGAAGCTTTAATGTTTTATTGTTCGTGGAGGAGCGTGCGAATGCTGAAACAGAGCTCAAAGTGAAAACAGCAGCCTTCAACGCAATTGCGTCAGGCTGGCAAAATGCAACACATGCTTTTAGTTTCCTCTTGAAGTGGGCAAAAAACAGCAGCGATGCTCAGATTCGCATTGCGGCTCTCGAGGCAATCGAACGTGGTTGGCGCAATACTGATAAGGGCTTTAGGTTTATAAAGGATCGGGCTGTTATTGATCCTGATCCGAAAGTTCGGGAGATCGGGCTGAGGCTGATGGCTGGCCTACGTCACAAACCAAATGCTGCCCTTTTTATTTACTCTATGGGTCAAGTGAAAGAAACAGTTTCCGTCTTGCGGGAGCGAAGCCGAAATGAGCCAGACTCAGCCGTTCGAGAAAGCATAGTCGAGCTTTTGCAACATTTTGCTCGATTGCGTTCAGCGTCTTTGAAGCCCGCGGTCTACGAAACTTTGATGAATCTTGCAACCAATGATTCAGAACCGGGAATTCGGTTGCGGGCGCTAAATGAAATCGCGAGAAAAGATAATAGAGACCTCTGGACTTCCACAACGCTGACTTTTCTTAGAAGCCAGCTTCCCTTTCTAAAAAGGCAAGCCACATCAAATTCGGAGGCTCCTATGCGGTGCCTCGCTCTAGAAGTTATAGGATCAGCCTTGTTTGACGACGATTCACTCAGGTTTCTGAAAGAGGCTGCCATAAAGGATACCGATCCTTCTGTTCGAAGTGATGCATTGCAGATAATCGACGAAAACTCAAATCAACACACCCCGAAACCAACGCTTCCCTAGTAGAGCATTTCTACTTGCCGGTGGTTAAGGCTCACAGTGTATTATCTGCCGCATGTCAAAGACCCTTTTCGCGCTTCTTCTCGTTTCCCTTTTTGCAGTTCAACTTTCGGCACAAACCACACAGGCGGACGACTACAACGCCATCTTCAAAACGATGAAGTGGCGGTCGATTGGGCCGTTTCGTGGTGGGCGTTCGGTTGCTGGGGCGGGTGTCATTGGTGATCCCAAAACGTATTACATGGGAACGACCGGTGGTGGGCTCTGGAAGACGGACGACATGGGGATTAGTTGGCGGAATATTTCGGATGGGTACTTTAAGACTGGTTCCGTGGGCGCCATTGCCGTCGCGGAGAGCGATTCGAATGTGGTGTACGTCGGGATGGGTGAACACGCGGTGCGCGGGGTGATGACGCACCACGGCGATGGGGTTTACAAGTCTACTGACGCCGGCAAGACCTGGAAGAAGATCGGACTCGACGCAACGCAGCACATCTCGCGGATCATCGTCGATCCTAAAAACCCAAATATCGTTTTCGTGGCCGCGCAGGGCGCTCTGTATGGCAAGTCAAAAGAGCGCGGTGTTTATAAGTCAGTCGATGGCGGCGCAACGTGGAAGCTCGTTTTGTCTGTAGACGACAAAACCGGCGCGTCGGAACTGTCGATGGACATGACTAACACGCGCATTCTTTACGCCGCGATGTGGGAACACGGCCGGCTGCCCTGGAAAGTGATCAGCGGCGGTCCCGGCAGTGGCCTTTATAAATCGACTGACAGTGGCGAAACGTGG
Organism: Pyrinomonadaceae bacterium; assembly: GCA_035278765.1. Taxonomy (GTDB): domain Bacteria; phylum Acidobacteriota; class Blastocatellia; order Pyrinomonadales; family Pyrinomonadaceae; genus PSRF01. The sequence continues at coordinate 15,368 of DATEIS010000149.1, forward strand.
GAGCGATTGAAAGACGGTTTGCCGGAGGAGCTCGGCAAGATGTCGATCGCGGTCAGCCGTTCGAATCCGGAAAAAGTTTACGCGCTGATCGAAAGCGATTCTGACAAAGAAGCAGGTGGGCTGTTTGTCTCAGAAAACGGCGGCAAGAAGTGGAGCCGCATCACGAATGATCATCGTCTCGTGCAGCGTGCCTGGTATTACATCGAACTCTTCATCGATCCGAAGAATGAAGACAGGATCTACGTTTTGAGCGCGCCGGCACTGCGCTCAACCGACGCCGGCAAAACGTGGGAAACACTTTCGGGCACTCACGGCGACTTTCACGATCTCTGGATCAATCCAAACGACCCAAACAACTTCATCATCTCCAACGACGGCGGCTCGGCGATAACTTTCAACGCAGGCAAGAGCTGGAGCACGCAAAGCAACATGCCGACGGCACAGTTTTATCGCATCAACGTCGACAACCAGTTTCCCTATCGCATCTATGGTGGACAGCAGGATAACTCGTCTGTGTCGATCGCCAGTCGCGAGTTAGGCGGCGGCGGCATTGGCACTTCGAGTTGGACGTATTCCGCGGGCGGTGAGAGCGCGTTTCTCGCGTTCGATCCCGATAACCCCAAATTCGTTATGGGCGGCAGCTACCAGGGGACGATCGAGGTGCTCGATACCGCCGCACAGGCGTCCACGCAAGTCATGGCAGCGCCCATTCAGTATCTCGGGATGGACGCGAAAGACATCAAGTATCGTTTCAACTGGAACTCGCCGATCATCTGGAGCAAACACGAGCCCAACGCCTTCTATCACGGCGCTCAATACCTGCTGAAGACAACCGACATGGGTCGGACGTGGAAGGAAGTCTCGCCGGATCTCACGCGCAATGAGAAGGAGAAGCAAGGCAAAGGCGGTGGTCCATACACAAACGAAGCGGTCGGCGCGGAAAACTACGGCACGCTTGCATACGTCATGGAATCGCCTCACGAGAAAGGCGTGATCTGGACCGGCAGTGACGATGGGCTCGTGTATCTCACCCGCGATGGTGGCGCAAACTGGAAGAACGTAACTCCGCGCGGACTCGCCGAGTGTTTGATCAACGCGATCGAAGTCTCGCCGCACGACAAAGCAACTGCATACATCGCCACCACTCGCTACAAATTCAACGATCACGCACCGGGTTTATACAAAACTACGGATTACGGTAACACCTGGGCCAAGATTAGCGACGGCTTGCCTGCGAATGCGTTTACGCGAGTCGTTCGCGAAGACGATGTTCGTCGCGATCTTCTGTTTGCAGGAACGGAACTGGGCGTGTTTATTTCGTGGAACGGCGGCAGAAGCTGGTCGCCATTTCAGTTGAACCTGCCCATCACTCCGATAACCGATCTGCGCGTTCACAAAGGTAACCTGATCGCGGCCACGTCGGGACGATCCTATTGGGTCCTCGACGACTTGAGTGTGTTGCGCCAATACAAGAAGGACGGGCCGTCGTTCGCAGTCTACCGTCCTGAAGGCACATACCTGGTGAACGGAGGCAGCGAACTCGATCGAACTGACGCTGAGTTTACGGGTGCGAGTACGTTCAGAGGAGTTAATCCCGCAACCGGAGTTGTTCTCTACTATCAACTACCTGAGCTTAAGAAGGATGACCAGATCTCCCTCGAGATCAAAGACGCTGCTGGAACCGTTGTTCGCAACTTCTCTTCGAAGGCTGACGAGAAATTCATCAGATACGATTCTGGTCCAAGGCCGGATCCCACATTGTCGAAGAACAAAGGTCTGAACCGCTTTGTCTGGGACTTGCGGTATCAAACGATGGTCGGCGTGCCTAATGTCAGGATCGAGGGAGGTTTCGCCGCACACAAAGCGCCACCGGGTCGTTACACCGTGACCTTGAAAATGGGTGGGCAAACAGTCACCACCGAAGCGGAGATTCTCGCGAATCCACTCTACCCGACCAACGCACAAACCTACACCGAGTATCACCAGACGATGCTCGGCATGGAAACTGAGCTGAGTGCAATGCATCGCATGGTCAACAGTCTCTTCGAGAAGCAGAAACAGTTGGAATCGCTGCTGGGCTCGTTGGCGGCAAATGAGAAGTACAGTGCGCTCAAAAGAGATGGCGACGCGCTGCTTAAGAAGATGAAGGCGTGGGACGAAGACATGGTGCAGCGGAAGTCGAAGGCTTACGACGACGTTGAGAATTTTCCAAACAAGTTCACCGCAAATTATCTGTTCATGATCAATCAAACTGAGAGCGATATTCCGCGCGTAAATCAGCCGTCAATCGATCGCTTGAAAGAATTGAACGCGCAATGGGCCACGTTGAAAGCGCGCGGTAATGAGCTTCTCAACCAGGACATCCCGGCCTTTAATAAACGGTTGTGGGATGCCGGTCTCGGCGCGATTTGGAAAGACACTTAGAACACAGATAAACGCCGATAATTTCATTGACAACAGTCACCGCGGGGTATAGTCTGCCCCGCGTTCCACAGAGCTATTCCCCCGGCCTAACTCACACTTACCTTTTTCACTCCGTTGGAAGGAGATTCAGATGGACGTTGAGATTCAAATAAATAATAGCCCGAATGCCAACGCTCGATTCTTAACCTGGACCCCGACTCGCTGTCGCATCCGGATTACAAACCCCGCCGGTGCGCAGGGCCAGGGTCAACCCCCAATTCGCGTCAGTGCACGTACTACAACCACTAGCGGCTCAGTTGTCTTTCGCGCGGGAACTACGGGCGCGTTCGCCGCGACGTTGCAACTGCGTGTTCCGGTTAATGGAAACTGGGTCCAGTTTTTTGCAGCGGGACAGTTTGGACGCCCCAGCGTCAGTCTCAATGACGTGCAAATTGAGGCGCGTCACGGGAACGGTAATCAGGTGATCGGCAGAACGCCGTGCACAGTTCGCATCCGAAAAAATGCCAACAACCTGACGCCCGGCGAACGCGACCGCTTCATCGCCGCTTTTGCGCAACTCAATAACCAGGGACTCGGCCGTTTCTCTGACTTCCGCGACATGCATACAAACGTCAGTTCACCGCAGGCACACGGCGCGCCCGGCTTCTTGCCGTGGCATCGTGCTTACCTGCTCGATCTCGAACGCGAGTTGCAGGCAATCGATCCGAGTGTGGCGCTGCATTACTGGCGTTTCGATCGCCCGTCGCCAAACCTCTTCAAGCGCGATTATCTCGGCGAGTCGGATAACCTTGGCACAGTGTTCTTCAATGGATCGAACCCACTACAGTTCTGGGTGACAGACGGCGTGCCGGGAATCAACCGTCGGCCGTTCTTCAACACCAACAATGCGACTGGCGTACGCACCGAAGCGCAAACGCTCGCGCTCGGCATAAACTACCCGCAATTCCGCACCATGGAAGGAAATCCACACGGCTCAGCGCACACGAGCTTTGGTGGTTACATTTCCAGCATCGGCACTGCCGCACGCGATCCGCTGTTTTTTCTTTTGCACTGCAACGTCGATCGACTGTGGGCCAAGTGGCAACAGGTAAACAATCGTTTCAATCCCGCTGTGGCGGCGTCGTACGACAGTGGCGCCTGGCCCATCGGACACAACTTGCCTGACACGATGTGGCCCTGGAACGGCATCACTGGACCACCGCGACCACCGACCGCGCCCGGAGGCACGCTGGCGCCATCGCCCATTGTGAGTGCGCCCGGCAACAGCCCGCGCGTGCGCGACTCGCTGGATTTTCAGGGCAAGATTAGTGCCGCTGCGTGTATGGGATTCGATTACGACGATGTCCCATTCATCTAATGTGCGTTACACCAGGAGATCGAAATCATGAGTACGAAAAAACGTAAAGCAGCCAAGAAGACTCCGGCCGCGAAGAAGACGGCGAAGAAGAGCCCGGCGA
>DATEIS010000150.1:0-6103 GCA_035278765.1 Pyrinomonadaceae bacterium
TACGCTCGAACCCTGGGCTGAAATTAGCGAACGCTTCGGCGTATTTCAAACTGATGCACTACCTGTTTTCCGGGCCACGAATAGGGACAATCTACTGGCGTATTTTGCTGCTACTTGTCAGAATTCTGTAATTGGGAGTGAGGCTGTAGCCGCCAGCGGTGGTATCACACCCTCGTTCAAATAATCCCACGCCGCCAACCCAATCATCGCTGCATTGTCGGTTGACCACTTCAACGGCGGCAGGCAAAGCTTCACGCCCATCCGCTCGCAGAGTTCTGTGGTTCCCTCACGCAATTGCGGACTCGCTGCGACACCACCGACAACCACCAAACACTCCGCCGGATATGCCTCCAGCGCGCGCTTACATTTCGTGATCATAATTTCCATGCACGCACTCACAAACGATGCGGCAACATCTGCATGGTCCACGTCCGGATTCTTGTCAAGAAATCTTCCGACTGCCGACTTCAATCCCGAGAATGAAAACTCGAAACCCTCATTCAGCATCGGTCGCGGAAACGGAATCGAGGGCTTTCCTGTCTTCGCAAGTTTATCGACCGCCGGACCACCCGGAAAACCGAGACCCAGGAGCCGCGCGACTTTGTCGTAAGCTTCACCCACCGAGTCATCGCGCGTCGATCCGAGGAGTTGAATGTCAGTCAGACTTTCCATACGCGCCAGGAACGTGTGTCCGCCGGAAACGAGCAACACGATGGCCGGCAGCTCGACTCGTCGTTCGACCAAATCGGCACTACGCAGATGACCACGTAAGTGATTGATACCAATCACGGGAACATTCCAGCCGAGGCCCAACCCCGCGGCAGTGTTCACCCCTACGATCAGTGACCCAATCAATCCGGGACCTCTCGTGACACCGATCGCTTTCAAATCAGGACCTTTTACATTCGCCTCTTCGAGCGCACGCTCAATAGTTGGAACGACCGTGAGCGCATGCGCGCGACTCGCAAACTCCGGATACACACCACCCCAACGGGAATGGATATGCGTTTGGCTGGCGATGATTGAAGAAAGAACATTCCCGTCGCGATCGACGACCGCAGCAGCGGTGTCGTCGCATGATGACTCGATTCCCAAAATTACGTCTTGACTCATGATAAATACTTCAAAATCTCTGACTCAGGTACAACTCCTACGCGTTCGATCACCGGCGGATCAACTCTGCAGTTTACGAGCGTTGATGCAGTTGTCTTCAAGATACCGCCGTCAATGTATAAATCCGGCGCGCCCTCAAGCTGTTCCAGGATCTCCGCCATATTATCGGGAGTTCCCGCGTTGTGGGCATTTGCGCTCGTTACCAGCAATGGTCCAGCTTCACGCAACACTGCGAGAAGACGATCGTCATTTGGTATGCGCACGGCCGCTTCGTCGCGACCTTCAAGCCATGCCGGCCTGTAGTCGGAACTAAACCCAAGCGCAAGCGTCAAACTTCCTGGAATCAGCGGTGACCGTAACAAGCGCCTCGCAGACTCGCTGATCTCAAAACCCAACGGCTCAAGCTCGACATCGGACCAAACCATGATCGGTAAATTCACATTTCGCGGGCGGCGCTTGAGTGCAAACAGTCGATCGATCGACTTATCGAAATTCGGACTAACCGCGAGCCCGTAAACCGTATCTGTCGGCAGCAACACCACACCGCCATTCGACAAACACTCAACAATCTCCTTGACCTCACTCATAGAAAATATTCGACTGATCGTTCAAGGCTTCAACCTGTGTTGTCGAACGATCCCCGTCCTTCCACGCCTGATGCGCCAACCTCAACAACACGCCAGCGTCGGGATTCTCGATACCCGTATCGACAACTCTCGACTCTTTCAGCAACACCGCAAGCTTATGCCGAATTCTTCCCGCCACAGCAACTTCCGGAAATTCGCTGTTAACCTTCGCGAACGCTTCGTGTAACGGTCCGAACCGCATGATCTCAACACGTGCACCTTGGATCAAGCCGACGTATGCATTGTCGTTCGAAGCCGGCACCGCGCAAATAACCGGCACGTCTGTGGCGTCTCTCGTTTGCGCCGCGATGATCTCGAACCAGTTAAACGGATAAATGCTGACCTTCAAACTAAAGGCCAACGCATTCACAAACGAAATCCCCGCACGCACAAAAGTGAGCGAGCCCGGTCCGATATTGATCGCAATACCACTAATAGCACTCGCCGCCGCATCAATGCGCTCAAGCCCGCACGAAAGCAACGCACCCAAGGTTCTAAACGGCAACTCACACACATCTACCGCCGAGTCGAAAATCGCTTCACCATCGCGTCCCATCACGACGCGATATTCATTCGACGACGACTCGACTGCCACTAACAAACTCATACCTGCAATTGCGTCCTTAAACTCGTCAGTACCGGCTGCCAGCGTTCCGCAGTAACAGAGAAAGTCAACTTGCGCCAATCGTCCTGGTTCTCGACAAACTCGAACTCAATCGTCAAAGCATCGAGGAAGTCGTGCTCCACGATCTCGCCCCACTCGACCGCGGTGATGCTCTCAGCAATGTAGACGTCAAGCGCCAGATCGCGAAACTCTGCCACACTCGAAAGTCGATAAGCATCGATGTGGAGGAACGTTCCCGCCAAAATTGGATAAAACTGCGCGATCGTAAAGGTTGGACTGGTAACATCGGCGGTGGATCCAAGCGCAGCAACAAGTTCCTGAACAAACGCAGTCTTCCCTCCCGCCAACGCACCCTTGAGCAAGAGCGAATCACCCGGACGTAACTGCGGTGCGAGCAGGCCTGCCACACGCGCAGTCTCTTCCCTCCCCTTACAAATCACAGAAAACGTATTCATGCCTGTTAGGGTTGTTTCCAGTTCGTGTCCAAGCGTGTCTTCTTCAAACTCGGTGCGTCCAGCACGTTCGCATCGAACCCGGAAACGTATGGCTTCACCAGCGAATACGACGACGCAAAATAAATCGGCACCGCCTTGAGATCCTTCAACGCCTGCGCCTCACTCTCGACCGCGACAGTCGGTTCGGGAGACGGGCTCGGTCGTGCACTTCCTTCAGGGACTGGCGACGGGCTCGGCAACACACGCACATCGCGCTCAAACAACATTCGCAGATTTACCAGCTCGCTCGTTGTCTGCATCACAATACCGCGGCGTACAATGTCGTAATCGCCAGCTTTAATTCCGGCTTCGTACTCATCCCAGTTTCGAACCACGATCTCTGTCTCGATGTTCAGTGTTGCACGCCACATCGCCGCAATAGACTGCGCCACGATGCGTTGCTGCTCGTTACGATTGATCAAGAGTCTTATCACGGGAAAGCCTTCGCCGTTCGGATAACCGGCTTCATCGAGAAGCGTTTTCGCCTTATTGACGTCGTGCTCGAGCAGCTCAGCTTTGGCGACCACAGGCTTTTCGCCTGACATCGCTTCGGGAAGGAACTTCCCGGCAGGCTCAGTCGCGCCACCCAGATCGTCGCGACTGATACGTTCACGATCGATCGCGAGCGCAAGCGCTTCGCGAACGCGCACGTCGTCAAATGGTTCATGCGCCGTATTGAACGCGTAGTAAGTCAAAGCGCCGAAGGTGCCTCGATGAAAGTCCTTGTATGGAGCGAGAAGCTTGAGGGCGAGCGGCTCAAATGGTGCGTTTGTGATCGCGTCGATCTCGCCTGCTCGATAAGCGCTGAGAGCGTCTTCCGCATTGGCAGTGTTCACAAATGTCACGCGGTCGAGTGTAACGGACGCGTCATCCCAATAGGTCCTGGCACGTTCGAGTTGGACGCGATCCTTTTCCGCAGCGGACAGATGAAAAGCGCCGTTCGAGATTAGCTCGTGTGATTCGAGACGAGTCGTGCTTTCCGCTGTGGCAATCTTAACGGGACGAAACACAGGATGGGCGACGAGCGCCGGAAAGCCCGTGTCTGCTCGCTGAAGCGTCACTTGTAAAGTGTGTTCGTTGATCGCGCGGGCGCCAAAGCTGTGTGGCTCGGAGACACGCGGAATTGCCCCCTCGATGTTCGCGAGCAATTCAGTGTGCGGCGCGAGTGGTCCAATCTTGAGCGTGCGCTCCCAGGAACGAACAAAGTCCTGCGCGGTAACGTTCTCGCCATTGGACCAGCGCGCATTGTCACGCAGGTAAAAGGTCCAAACACGACCATCGTTCGACGATTCCCAGCGAGTTGCAACCGCGGGAACAGGCGCGAGTGTCTTTGGATCGTAGTCCGTCAATCCTTCGAAAAGTGCGCGGACAGCGTCTGTGTCGGGTGGCGCCGCGGCGAATGCAGGATCGAATGTTTGCGGAAGTCCTCCATTACTCCAGCGTAATTCCTGTGCTCGTGGTGACACGACTTTGCCGTAATACGTCGACGGCTCCACCGTGCTGAAGCAGCCTGTATGGACGAGACACAGCGCGAGCAGCAGCGAGCAGATGCAGGAGAAAGGTTTATTAGCCACGGATGACACGGATTAGTTGGTTATAGACTTCCACTATTCGAGAACGCGTTAATTCAAAACCGTCCGAAGTATCGATTAGATAATCAGCATACTTTTGTTTCTCTTCCTGCGGCATCTGCGAATTGATTCGCCGCAGCGCTTCGACGCGTGAAAGCTTGTCACGCAGCATCAGTCGTTCGAGTTGCACTTCCGGCCGGCAGTGGACCACGATCAGTTTATCAAAACGCTTGTAACCGCCTGATTCAATCATCAATGCCGCGTCGACGATCCCGATGCCGTCCGGATCTTCCCTTTCCCATTCGTTCAGAATCTCATCCTGGCGAGCGATGATGAACGGGTGAAGGATGTGATTCAGGCGTTCACGTTCGCTCTGATCAGCGAAGATCAGTGCCCCAAGCCGTTTTCGGTCAAGTGTTCCATCCGTGTTAAGAATCTCTTCGCCAAACGTTTCCGTGAGCGCTTTCAGACCGGCCGTGCCCGGCATGACAACTTCGCGCGCCGTCTGATCGGCGTCGAGTAAACGACATCCCAACTCTACAAAAACAGAGCCGACGAAAGATTTACCAACGCCGATTGATCCTGTCAGTCCGACACGTAACATTTTGTGCTTTGATCTTTGTGCTTTGTACTTTGCGCTTCACAAACAAAGTACTAAGTTCAAAGCACAAAGCTCAACTCAGTCTCTTCTCCGCTTTGCCGCTTTCAACGTGTTCTTCATCAACATTGCCACCGTTAATAGACCCACACCGCCCGGCACCGGAGTCAACATGCCTGCGACTTCCGCGGCTTCCGATGGATTCACGTCGCCGACTAACGTTGCGCCGCGTTTTTCTATCACTTCGAGACGCTTCTCTGCTTCGCTACCAAATAACGTACGCACTTCATCAGCGTCCGTGACTCTATTCATACCAACGTCGATCACGGTCGCGCCTGGCTTGATGTGTTCGCGTCGGATGAATCCTGCACGACCGATTGCGACAACGAGCAGGTCTGCCGTGCGTGTTACAGCGGCGAGATCACGCGTGCGCGAGTGACAAATCGTCACGGTCGCATCGCGCTGCAAAAGTAATTGCGCCATCGGTCGTCCGACGATCTGGCTGCGACCAACTACACACGCATTCACACCACTTATTTCGACACCGCGATCGTCGAGTAGTTCCATGATCCCTGCAGGCGTGCAAGGCACGAAGACTGGTCGACCCATCGCCAGCTTGCCCGCATTCACCGGATGAAAACCGTCGACATCTTTTGCCGGATCGATCGCTTCGATGATGGCAGTTTCATTCATTGCGCGAGGCAGTGGAAGCTGTACGAGAATTCCATCGACGTCGTCACGTGCATTCAAGGAACGGACCAGGTCATGCAATTCAGCATTGCTAGTCGACTCCGGCAGCGCGTGATGTTCGGAGCGAATGCCGACCTCTTCGCACGCGCGAATCTTGTTTCTAACGTAGACGGCCGATGCGGGATCGTCACCGACGCGCACTGCTGCGAGACACGCGCGAAGTCCGCCGTCGATTTCCGCCTTTACTTCATTTTTAATTTTGGCCGCCAGTTGTGCGGCTTCGAGTTTGATCATAAAAGTAGGCCACAAAAAAGCACATAAAGCACAAACCAAGCTATCGTCGGGGCCAAATGTAAATTAAATGGTCTGTGCTCTTGTGCCTGTTT
>DATEIS010000151.1:0-14237 GCA_035278765.1 Pyrinomonadaceae bacterium
CCTGCGATGCTAAACTAAATTTCTAAACCCGCTGATAGGCAACGGAAAACCTGCATCGAACGCGGATTCCTCAACCATCGCGAATCCCTTATTGATTTGGAGACGACGTTATGAGATTACTTATTGGCCTATTGCCCTTATTTCTACTTATCTGGGTCCCTCCTCCACCTACGGCTCCGTCCGGCCTGACTGTAACCGCATCTGGCTCACGTCGAGTGGACCTCTCTTTTACTGACAACTCCAGTGATGAGGACAGCTTTGAGATAGAGCGAAAGACGGGATCAGGAGGTAACTGGTCGACGAGATTTTACGTGCTCGATGCCAACGTCCTTCGCTATTACGACTACTCTGTTAGACCGAATACGACTTATTACTATCGAGTGCGTGCTTGTCTCTCTGGTAGCTGTTCTTCTTACTCGACGGAGCAGAGCGTCACAACGGGCTCGGAGTCCTCGCCAACCGCAAGTCTTTCATTGTCCAGCACAGCGTTGACTGATGAAGCAGTTCTTGTTGATGCGCGAGCGTCAACTAATGTGTGTCAACGACCTCAAGAGGACAGCACGCCGTCTGTCGAGATCACGTATGGAGACAATCAAGGAGTAAAGACTGGGGTCCTCGCCAGTGGATACAACTGGACCAGTCCAGGAACTTATACAGTCAGCGTCACTGTGAAGAACTGTTCCGGAGCAAGTGCATCTACTTCGGCGCAGATAACAGTCTCAAACATTCCGGCAGCGAGTGGCGGCAGTACAATTACTGATTCGTGTTTGGCAGGTGGTACGGGTAACAACGTGCAGACGCTGGTGGACCAGGGCTCGGCGGCTGCAAATGGGACGTGTTTGCAGAACGCGATCAACCGCGCAGCACAGCGAAACGCGAGCGAGCAGGAAATTATTCTCGCACTTGCTACATACGACGGTGAAATAACGGCTACCGTTCCTAACGGAGCCGGAAGCGGCAACAAATACATCACGATTAAGTCGCCCAATTTGGCCAGCCTGCCGGCCAATAAGCGCGTCGGATCCAGCGATGCAGCCAACATGCCGACGATACAGGCGAAAGTTGCAGGAGGATTTTCTGCAGTTGCGTTAACTGTTCCGGTAAGTTCTCATCACTACCGCTTTCAGGGATTGCATTTCAAACGTGATGCAACAACGAGCGGGATCTCGCGCGCCATTTTCGTCGGCCATGGCTCAACAAAAACAACCCAGCCATCAAACCTTATCTTCGACCGCTTGTGGGTAGATGCCGGGCCATCTCCATCCAGTACCGATTCTAATAATGTGCGAGTCGGTATAGACACGGTTGGCAAGCACATCACCATCAAGGATTCTTACCTTGGTAATTACCTGCTGCGAGGCACTGGAGTCGATTCCTCTGCTATCAGCGTATCATCCGGTGAAGGACCATGGGCAATCATCAACAACACTCTGGTAGCAGGCTCAGAAAATTTCTCGGCGTCCGGTGGAGCGATCGCTCGTACTGCTACTCTCTCGGCCGCAACGCTAACCAGTGCGACGCTGTCTAATACCACTGATATGGAAGTAGATCATCCTATTTCCTTCAAGGTGAATGGCAGCCATCACCCGCAATGGACCTCCATCATTCGGTCAATTTCCGGCAACAACATCACGTTCGACCCACTGCGAGCGGTTCCTGATGTTCCCGGCGAAGCGGAATGGGCAACCGGCACTCCTTCATTCATCATGTTTAGAAGGAACTATCTGTTCAAACCACTTTCCTGGCGTCCAGCAGATCCCTCTTCGGATGGCATTACTGACTACCAGATCAAGAACGCAGTTGAGTTGAAGTGCGGGCGTTATTCTGTTTTCGATGGCAACGTCATTGAGAACATGTGGATTGGCGATCAACCCTACGTAGGCTTTGTGATGTTCGCGTCGGGTGGGAATAGTGGCTGCAACTCCAATGCGGCGGAAGTGCGCCACATACAGATGAGCAACAATTACATGCGGAATATGTCGAGCGGCAATCAAGTTATCGGACACCAGCATACGACGCCTGTATCTGCAACAACTAGATTCGTTACATTTCGCAACAATCTAATGCAGAACGTTGGTTACGCTTTCGAGAATACAGGCGCGCCCATGGCTTCGGTATCTCTCAACATAGACTTCGGAAGGTATGCAAGCTTCATCAATTTTGTTCACAACACGCATGACATTGGATCCATCGAAACCGGCAAGATCTCCGATTTTGGTTCGGATGGTGGTGTCCAGGGAGGCACGGCGTTTTGGAAGAACAATATTCACGTAAAAGCCGACTATGGATTCTTTTGTAGCATAGGGCAGGGAACCGCTTGCATCGACCGGTATCTTACTCCAGGCGATACAACAACGTGGAATAAGAACATGATCCATAACATCGGTGGAGCAACTTACCCGGCATCGGGGATCTACACCACCGGTACCTTTGGAAACCAGTTTGTAAGTTATACAAACAAAGACTTCACTTTGGCCGCGACCAGTTCGGGAAAGAATGCCGCGGCTGATGGAACTGATGTTGGCGCTGACATCAACGCAATTAAGAACGCGATTGGCGCGTCGTCGACGGCGTTTGGCACAGCCGACATCAAAGTGATCACAGGCGATTGGTCGACTAGCGCTTCATTCCCGATTAGCGGAGTCATCGACAACTTCAATCGGTCCAACGAGGGACCGCCCATGACGGGCTGGGCCAATGTCAATGAGATGTTTGGATCGGCAGGGACGGGAAGAGGCTTCGAGGTTATCAGCAACCAGGCGCAGTGCAATGTCACTTCGGTAAATATGGACTATAAGACGGCGACTACTTACGGGCCGGATGTGGAGGCTTACGTGACGATCGCTGATATCGGCGTCGGAGTTGATTCCAGTGGGCTAGCTTTCCGGCTGTCTGATCCAACTGGCACGCCTACTGGCTATCTGGTAATCGCGACGGCCAGCAACAACATTCGCGTTTATCGCATGGACGGGGATTCCAGTCTTACTCAATTGGGTTCTGATATCTCTCAAACCGTGAGTGATGGCGATTCAATCGGGATCACGATGATTGGTTCGACGATCACGGTTTACTACAAGGTTGGGGCTGGCGCGTGGAACAGTCTTGGAACCCGCACAGATAGCACGTACTCCGGTGCCGGCTACGTCGGGTTGTGGGCGGATTGCGGGAGTGCCAACTCCGGCAAGTTTGACGATCTCGGAGCAGGCACCCTCAGTTCCATTTCATTCCCTTCGAACCGACTAATAGACGACTTCAATCGGGCTAACGAGGGACCACTCATGACGGGCTGGGCCAATGTCAATGAAATGTTTGGATCGGCAGGAACGGGAAGGGGCTTCGAAGTTATCAGCAATCAGGCACAGTGCAATGTCACTTCGGTAAATATGGACTATAAGACAGCGACTACTTACGGGCCGAATGTGGAGGCTTACGTGACTATCGCTGATATTGGCGTCGGAGTTGATTCCAGTGGGCTAGCTTTCCGGCTGTCTGATCCAACCGGCACGCCTACTGGCTACCTCGTGATTGCGACAGCCAGCAACAATATTCGCGTCTATCGCATGGACGGGGATTCCAGCCTTACTCAATTGGGTTCCGATATCTCTCAGACCGTGAGTGATGGCGATTCAATCGGAATCACGATGATTGGTTCGACGATTACGGTTTACTACAAGGTAGGAGCTGGCGCCTGGAACAGCCTTGGAACCCGCACAGACAGTACGTATTCCGGTGCCGGTTACATTGGGTTATGGGCGGATTGCGGGAGTGCAAACTCCGGCAAGTTTGACGATCTCAAAGGTGGCACACTCTGAAGGAGGTATCCCGAGTTAATCCTTCTCGCGAGATGATATTGCTCACCTTCTTTTGTAAACTGAACGAGTAGTATCAATTATTCGCAGCATAGTTAAGGACCATTAACGTGCCTTTTGAAACTGAATCGACTGAGACTTCACCCGAATTGCGCGGTGGGCCGTCAAATTTCATCAGAGATATCATTATCGAGGACATCAACAGCGGCAAATATGAGGGCCGTGTGCAAACTCGATTTCCTCCGGAGCCAAACGGCTACCTGCATATCGGACACGCCAAAGCCATTTGCCTGGATTTCGGTCTCGCGGCGGAGTTTGGCGGCAAGTGCAATCTGCGTTTCGACGATACTAATCCGTCAAAAGAAGAAACAGAGTACGTTCACGCCATTATGGAGGACGTGCAATGGTTGGGCTTCCAATGGGACGGCCTCTACTACGCCTCGGATTATTTTCAACAACTGTACGACTGGGCCATTCAGCTAATTAAGGCAGGGAAAGCTTACGTCTGCGATCTGAGCGCTGATGAAATTCGTGAGTATCGCGGCACCTTAACCGAGCCGGGCATTGAAAGCCCGTTCCGCGATCGTTCTGTTGAAGAGAATCTCGATCTGTTTGAGCGTATGAAGAAAGGAGAGTTCCCGGATGGTTCGCGCACCCTGCGCGCAAAGATCGACATGAGCTCTCCGAATCTCAATTTCCGTGATCCGGTCATGTATCGAATTCTGCACATGGCCCACCATCGGACGGGCAGTGATTGGTGTATTTATCCGATGTACGATTACGCGCACGGGCAGTCGGATTCGATCGAGCGCGTAACACACTCGATGTGTACTCTCGAGTTCGACAACAATCGTCCTTTATACAATTGGTTTATCGAACAGCTCGGCATATTTCCTTCGCGACAATACGAGTTTGACCGGTTAGCCCTTACTCACACGCTTCTTAGCAAACGCAAGCTACTGAAGTTGGTTGAAGAAGGACACGTCGAAGGTTGGGATGATCCGCGTATGCCGACGCTCTCGGGTATGCGGCGGCGCGGTTACACATCTACAGCCATCCGCAACTTCGTTGGCAGTGTTGGTGTGTCGAAGACGAACGGCATTACTCAGTTACAACAACTCGAATACTTTCTGCGTCAGAACTTGAATCAGATTGTTCCGCGGGTCATGTGTGTGCAGAAACCATTACGCGTGGTAATCGATAACTATCCCGACGACCTTGTGGAAGAGATGGACGCTATCAACAATCCGGAAGATAGCTCAGCGGGGAGCAGAAAGATTCCTTTTTCAAAGACGATTTTTGTTGAAGAAGACGATTTTCGTGAGGACCCACCGAAGCAGTTTTACCGCCTCGCCCCCGGTCGCGAGGTGCGTCTCCGTTATGCGTACTTGATCACGTGCACAGAAGTTATCAAAGATAGCAGCGGCAATATTGTCGAACTTCGTTGCACATACGATCCGGCTACACGCGGCGGCAACACGCCTGATGGTCGAAAAGTGAAATCCACTATTCACTGGGTCTCAGCGGCTCACGCATTACCCGCGGAGATTCGTCTCTACGACAATCTCTTTGTTAAAGAGGATCCGAACGAGGTTGAAGAGGGACACGACTTTACCGAGAACCTGAATCCCGACTCATTGCAGGTACTGGACGATTGCAAAGTAGAGCCGAGTGTCCGAGACGCAAAACCCGGGACCAAGTATCAGTTCGAGCGCCTTGGTTATTACTGCATCGACCGCGACTCAGGCGACAAATTAGTCTTCAACCGCACCATCGGTCTCCGCGATACGTGGGCCAAGATCGAAAAACGCGCTACCAGTGGCGGGTGAGCAAATTTTCTAGTCCGGTGGTTGTTGTGTGTTGGTGTTTTTGGTTTTGTTTGTTTGGGTGTTGTGTTGTTTGTGTGGATACTTCGTATTAAGAAACGCCGATCAGCATTTGTTCTTCAGACTGAATTTAGGTCGCGGCTGAAAATTTGAGCGCCAAAGGCGCGACAATATGACAGCCAGGGGCAAGCGCGAAGCGCGTCGCCCCTGGTTAAAAAATATCCTGACCCTGAGCTCTGAAAGAGCGGAATAAATAACAACGATATTTCGCACTTTCAGTGCTCTCTATAAATTTATTCTTGCTAACCAGGGGCGACGCGCTCCGCTCAGCGCTTGCCCCCTGGCTATCATATTCCGCGCCTTCGGCGCTGTGCGTGAATTTCCAACCATTTCTAATCATTTCTAACCGTTAGGCACGGCCCTATGGGGCAAACTAAAAACTAACTAAAGGATGAATCTGATCTAATCAGAAACTGCCTGGCACGTTAGTTAGTGTGGCCCAATGAGCCACAAGAAACTATTGGACTCAGTAGACGCCCTTCGCTAGATTAGTAAAACTCCCACACTTGTTCTTGGACCATTTTTAGACCGGACTGTTTTTATTTTTCTTTTCAAGGTCCGGCGAAAACTTGTAAGATTGGTGGGAATTTACTCTTCGTTCAACCTCACGAGTAATTCAAGCAGAAGAGGCTCGCCCTTCTTTAACTCTTCGGGAAAATTGCCTCACTCCAAGTGTCAAAATGGTGCAGCATTAATCCGCACCATCATCGTGCAAGGGACGGCATTAGCTTCAATCGTGACTATCGGTCGAACTGTGATCGTATGCCACGAAACAACTAAAAACTAAAATTAAGGAGCTTTGATGTCTTTACGTTACCCTCTCTCTACCAGAAAACTAACCCCTTTGGTTTTGGTGGTAACGGTTGCAGTTCTGTTGGCGGCTTCGCTTTCACAGACAGTGGAAAGCGCCGGCGACAGGTTGCAATCACCCACGCAATCGAAAGGCAAAGGCACCACTAAGGTCCAGGAGGAGTTTCTGCCAAAAGCGCGTCGCTTCCCAAACCTGGACGTCAGAACTACAGAACCAAGAACTATGGCGGCCATTGCTTCCGCCAACGCAAACAGCATTACTAAACGATTACAAGATCGCAAATCTTCAGTTGATCAAGCTCTGAACCGCCTGCGAACGTTCTCCCGCGGCGCGCAGGCCAAGTCGTCGCCACTTACAGGAGCGGTGGAAGTTCTAAGAAGCACCACCGGCGCTCTCAGTGGTCCATCACCTGGCCGTAACGGTGCTGACATTGTGCGCGGCTTTATCATCTCCAACAGCGACCTTTATGGTCTTTCAGAAAAGGACATCGCTACTTTGAAAATCGACGGCGAGAGTCTTAGTGGTGGTAGTGGAATGCGCATGGTGCGCGTCGAACAAGTAGTCAACGGACTGCCAGTCTTCCAGAGCGACACGCGCTTTATTCTCGACGCTCAAGGACGTGTTTTTCGTTCGACCGGTTTGATGATTCCGAATGCCTCCGCTGCGCAACTCGACTTCAATGGACTGATTACAGCGCAAGCAGCATTAGGCGTTGCGATGTACTCGGTTGAAATTCAAACCGAAACTGAGAAGGCCACACTTGCAAATGCGAACATCGATGGAACGGAAGCGGAGGTAATTGCCAACAATCCAAACATCGCTGGAAACGTCACCAGCAAGTTGGTTTACTTCCCACTAGCTCCGGGCATCCTCGTTCCAGCTTGGTCGCAAGTAACGTTTACTAACGGTTCCGGCGATTGGTACACGATTGTTGACGCCACTTCCGGAAAACTGCTGTGGAGAAAGAATATCCGCGCAAACGCTTCAACTCACGATGCGCGTTTTCGCGTGTATGTGCAGGCAGACGGCACGACACCTGCCGACAGTCCGGCGCCACTCTCCCCGTCCAACGCTACCGTCGGCGGGAACGTTCAACCGGCCGGTATCTCACCAACCATCGTCAGCATGTTCACCGCGATGAGTGCGGTGGCAAGCCCGAATGGATGGATTGACGACTGTCCGGGCGGTGTTTGTACCACTGCGCAAACGCAAACACTTGGCAACAACGTTCATGCCTATTTGGATCGTGTCGGTGGCGCAGGCGCAGGAGGAGCTAATCAGCCTGATACCGCTGCCAGCTCAGTGCTTGATGGTGACGGCAAACCAATAGGCAACCCGGATACTAATGGTCGAAACCGCGATTTCCTGGGAACAGCACCGCGAGACTTTCAGACCAATTACCTGCCGCCGCCGCAGGGAGGAAATCCTGAGGCAGGTCAAACTCCAACCGGCAACGGCAACAACGGCACACTCGCAGTGGACCAGTTCCGCCGCGGCATGATCACGCAACTCTTTTACGTCACAAACTGGTATCACGATAAGTTGTTCCTGCTCGGTTTCGACGAAGCCGCAGGTAACTTCCAATTGACAAACTTTTCCGGCATGGGTCTCGGCAATGACCGTATCTTGGCTGAAGGACAGGACAGCAGCAGCACAGACAATGCTAATTTCTCAACCCCGCCGGACGGTCAATCAGGCCGGGCACAGATGTTCAGATTCATCGGACCAACGGTGGACCGCGACGGATCGCTGGATACAGAGGTTTTGATCCACGAGCTAACTCACGGAATGACGAACAGGCTGGTGGGCAATGCCTCCGGTTTGATCTGGGATCCGGGTGTCGGTTTGGGCGAAGGATGGAGCGATTTTTATGCGATGTCTTTGCTAAACAACACTAATGCCGATGATCCGAATGGGATGTATGCCTTCGGCGCCTACACGGGCTACAAGGTTTTCGGCATAACTACGTTCACGGACAATTACGTCTACGGCGGACGTCGTTTCCCGTATTCAACCAACAACTCGATCAATCCACTTACATGGGCCGACGTCGACGACTACACCAACAACTTGTCAGGCGGCATCGCACCAGATCCAGTCGGCAACAACATCGGCGGCGCCGGTGAAGTACACAACGTCGGCGAAGTGTGGGCCTTAACGTTGTGGGAAGTGCGTAGTCGAATCATTGCAGCCAATGGCGGTAGTGTACCGACAGGTAACGGGATCATGCTGCAACTGGTTACTGACGCGCTCAAAATGACGCCGAACAATCCAACTTACCTCGATGCACGCGATGCGCTCATCGATGCTGATTGCGCCAGTAATAGTTGCGCCAATGAGCAGTCGATCTGGGATGGCTTTGCGGATCGCGGTTTGGGCTACGGAGCACGGGTTTCCACGGCTTATGGGTTTGCGCCAGTCGCATCGCATCAGGGAATCGTCGAGTCGTTCACGGCTCCCGGACTTGATACTCAAAGCATCGCAGTTGACGACAGTATCGGTAACAACAACGGCGCCATTGATCCAGGCGAACCGGTCAGAATTACGGTTACGCTTGCAAATCCGTGGCGCAGCGCTTCAAAGAACGTCGCATCAGCAACAGCAACTCTGACCACTGCAACAGCAGGTGTCAACATCACCGACGGTTCATCTACCTATGGCGCGATTCCTGCTCAGGGTAGTGCGGCTGGTGATGTGTTTGAGTTCAACGTTCCGTTAGCAGCGAGCTGCGGACAATCGCTCAGGTTCACTATCACTTCCACTAGTTCATTAGGTGTGAGGGCAGTGGACTTCCAATTCCGCGTCGGTGCTCCGAGTGGTACGGGGGCGCCGGTAACTTACACGCGTACGCCCGGTGCTCCGCTCGCGATACAGGACAACCGGCCACGCGGCACAATTGATTCGCAAACCATCACGGATGATTTTGAGATCGCTGATCTCAACTTCCGCGTTGACAGTCTTCCACACACCTTCCCGGGCGACGTTACCGTAGGCTTCAAAGCGCCGAACGGTTACGGTGTGGATCTAATCTCGTTCATCGGCGGCGCTGTTGCAGGCGGCGGTGATGGCGACAACCTTACTAATATGGTGATCGACAATCAGGCTGTTGGCGATATGCTGCTTGCCACCAATGCGCAGGCGCCATATACCGGCAGTTGGTTGCCAATCGCGAATTCGCCGAGCTGGCCTGTGCTTGGATTTGGTCCGCAGGAAGCTGTTGGTGAACTCAACAAGATGAACGGGGCAACCACTCTGGGGACGTGGCGAATACTTGCCTCGGATCAGGCTGCGGTAGATACAGGCACGCTCAACAGTTGGTCGCTGATTGTCACGCCGAGAGCGTTCGCGTGTACGCCATTCAACGGAGCGACTGCCACAGCGGGACAGTTGGTCATCAGTGAATTCCGCGTACGTGGTCCAAGTGGCGCGAACGATGAATTCATCGAGATCTACAACAACAGCGGCGCGGATCATACGGTCGCTGATTCCGGAGCCGGCACCGGTTACGCCGTTGCTGCTTCGAATGGTGTGGCTCGCTGCGTTATTCCGAACGGCACAGTGATTCCGAATCGCGGCCATTACCTCTGTACTAACTCTGTCGCTTACTCGTTGGCAGGTAATGCTACGGGCAATGCGACTTACACCACCGACATTCCTGACAATGCCGGTATTGCGCTCTTCAACACGTCGGTTGCGGCGAACTTTGTGCTCGCCAACCGGCTCGATGCTGTCGGATCGACTTCCGAAGCCAACACACTCTACAAGGAAGGCACCGGTTATCCGGCCCTGACACCTTTCTCGATCGACTATGCGTTCGTTCGTGACGAGTGTGGTAAGCAAGGATCGATTACAAACTTCGGTGTCTGTCCTTCGGGCGGAAACTACGTCGACACGAACAACAACGCTACGGATTTCTATTTCGTAGACACAAACGGCACGAGCGCAGGCGCGGGACAACGTTTGGGTGCGCCTGGTCCACAAAATCTGGCGTCGCCGATCCAGCGCAATTCGTCATTCGGGTTCTTGATGTTGGATCAAAATGTGTCTGCCGCAATTGCGCCAAATCGCGTTCGTGATTTCACGAGCGACCCGGCGAATAACTCGACCTTCGGCACCATTGATTTCCGTCGCCGTGTGGTCAATAACACTGGTGGTGCAGTTACGAGGCTGCGTTACCGGATCATCGACGTCACTACTTTCCCGGCGCCATCGGGAATCGCCGACCTGCGTTCACGCACGTCGTCGCTGGTAGTGGTTTCGGGGATCACTGATGCGGCAACCTGTCTGGCTTCCAATGGAGTGGCAACGACACCTTGCACGGTCAACGTGCAGGGAACGACGTTGGAGCAACCGCCATCGCAACCCAATGGCGGCGCGTTCAACTCCACCTGGTCGTCAGGTACGGTGACGCTGGGAACACCGCTGGCAAACGGAGCTTCCATCAACATCAGGATGCTCTTCGGAATTCAACAGACCGGCAGCTTTAAGTTCTATTTGAATATCGAAGCATTGCCGTAGTAGTTGGGTTTAGAGCAAAGGAAAGAAGCCGTCGGAGTTTTCTCCGGCGGCTTCTTCATTTGAACTTTATCTGGTAGGCGCGAACGGGCTCGAACCGTTGACCTTTGCCGTGTCGAGGCAACGCTCTACCAACTGAGCTACGCGCCTATCTTTGGGACGCTAATCTTACGATATGTGGGACTGACGGTGCAAATCGCTTGTCTGCCGTTACTTTTTTCGACCCGCCGTCACAAAACGCGGCTGCCATTTTGTCTTTAAACCAGCAATCACATTTGGTGACGGAGGGTTGTGATGAACAGATTGATGCCTCTCTTTTTGACGCTGGCGCTGATGCTTTCGCCGGTTCGTCGTGCGGCACTCGCCCAACAACGGCTAACTGAGCCAAGTGTGGAAAGGATTAAAATCGACATCGCAAGGCGTTTTCGTGACGGAAAAACAAATGTAACGGTCAGATTGCGCAACGGCTTGGAGCGAACAGGCCGTATCACTCAGGCCGCCGAAAACATGTTTACTCTGAGGGAGAAAAACTCCCGCACTCCATTGGACATCAGCTACGCAGACGTGACGAAGGTGAAGGGAAAGGGGTTAAGCAAAGGAGCAAAGTTCGGTATACTCACCGGTATCGTTGCGGGTGCAGTTATTATTGGTGCGTTAATCAGTTTGAAGAAATTCGATCCTTTTAAGAACGGCGTGCTTCGATAATGACCACTCATCTCACGGTTTTTGCAGAGAACCGGGGATATCTCTTCTCGCTGGCCCAACGTATTCTGGGTAGCCGCCCGGACGCTGAAGATCTGCTTCAGGAAACATTCATACGCTGGCAACAGACCTCGCTTGCGCAAATAAGATCGCCGAAGGCGTTTTTAGGAACTGTCGTCAAACGTCTTTGTCTTAATCATCTGCAATCTGCACAGGTTCGCAGGGAGACGAACGTCGAGCCTGACCCATCTTTGCCGGAACAGTCTGTTGAAAGAAATTCAGTTGAGTCAATTTCTGCGCTGACGATCTTGCTCGAACGTCTGTCACCAAAAGAACGCGCAGTTTTACTTCTGCGAGATGTTTTTGATTGTGACTATGATGAGATTGCGTCAGTAATCAGCAACCGCGCCGACACGTGTCGTCAACTCCTGCGGCGCGCTCGCCAACACCTCACCGATGCACGCGCGCGCTTCGAAGTCTCTCCCGAACAACTCCAAAAACTCGCACGCCAGTTCACCCTCACTTGTGCCAGCGGCGATCTAAAAGGACTTGTCACTGCATTAGCGTAGCTCCTACCTATCAGGAACTTTTTTTAACTAGAGGGCTGGGTCTCAATACTCATTGTTGGAAGAGGTCAGTACCGTAACGCGGTAGCGTCGGGTGAACCTTGTAAGTCGAGTACCCTTGGGTTATCGATGTGCAACGTCGACCCGACGCTACCGCGTTACGGTACTGACCTCTTCCAAGCTCAAATCCAGACTCCTTGAGGTAAAGCCAACTAGACTTTGAGCGTAACTATGTTGTAAGGATCGCAAAACAATTTCTTAGGAGAACATCATGCCTGAAGCTCCCGGTCGGTTGTCTCGCATTTTACTCATCGCCGTAATTCTGTTGTCGATGGATTCGGTCGCGAACGCGCAAGCAGAGTTGTCCCCTGAGCTGCGCGGCAAGATCGATAAACTAGCGACTGATACGTTGGCGAAATCAGGCGTGCCAAGCGCGTCGATCGCTGTCGTGCGAGACGGAAAGATTGTCTACTTGAATGCTTATGGTTCGGCGCGACTCGAACCAAAGACGCCTGCCACTTCCGGGATGCGTTACAGTATTGGTTCTATCAGCAAACAATTCACTGCGGCGGCTTTGTTGCTCTTGCAGGAGCAGGGAAAATTGTCGCTCGACGACAAGGTCGCGAAGTTTATTCCCGATCTAACGCGAGCGAATGACGTGACGATCCGGCAGTTGTTGTCGCACATGTCCGGTTATCAGGATTACTGGCCACAGGACTATGTCATGCCGATGATGTTGCAGCCTGTCACCTCTGCGAAGATCCTCGACATGTGGGCGCGCAAGCCTTTGGACTTTGATCCGGGCACAAAGTGGCAGTACAGCAACACAAATTACGTCATTGCCGGAGTGATAATTGAAAAGGTCAGCGGCAAACCGCTGCTGCAGTTTTTACAGGAAAAGGTATTCACGCCGCTCGGTATGGCGAGCGTGGCCAACATCGATGAAAAGAAACTAGGTGATACGGACCCGACTGGCTACATGCGTTATGGACTTGGACCAGTGCGGGCGGCAGTCAAAGAGGGACCAGGCTGGCTCTTCGCAGCTGGCGAGCTGGCGATGACCGCCGAGGATCTCGCGAAGTGGAACATTTCCATCATGGACCGCAAGCTTCTGCGGCCAGCTTCGTATCGAGAGCTGGAACGTGAGGCACAACTCAACAACGGGATGGGAACTCGTTATGGACTCGGCGTTAGTCTCGCGACAGAAGCCGGACGTCGCGCGGTCTCACATGGTGGCGAAGTATCCGGGTTTGTCTCGGAGAGCATCGTGTTTCCGGATGATCGAGTTTCGATCGTGGCACTGACAAATCAGGACGCATCTTCCGCAGCCAGTGAGATCGCCCACGGCATTGTTCCATTGCTCTTCGAGCAGAACGATCCGGCAACACCCGCAAAATTAGAGCAGGCGAAGAAGATCTTCGATGGACTACAGCACGGCACGATCGATCGTTCGCTATTCAGCGACAACGCGAACGCCTATTTCAGTGAACAAGCGTTACAGGACTTCGCGAGTGGTTTGGCGCCTCTCGGCACACCCAAACAGTTCACGCAAGTTCGACAAGGATTGCGTGGTGGAATGACATTGCGAGTTTACATACTGCGTTTTGAGAACCAGACATTACGTGCGTGGACCTACGAACTGCCCAACGGCAAATTAGAGCAGTTCCAAATCGCCGTTCAGAATTAGGACCACAGATTACGCAGATGCGCGCAGAAGCTTTTTGAGTGAGAGTTTTGAGCTGCGGTCGATTGATGGACGCACGAAGAACGACACGTATAGCCATCCTAAAAATGGAATCACGAGGATATAAAACAGAATTCGAATCCATGAAGTATCTATTGATCGAATGATGATGATAGACAAGGGAATTATCGAGACATGCATCGCGAGGTAACCGAGAATCATTCTTGGGATCGCTCTAACCCAACTCTTGCGATAGCGAATAGT
>DATEIS010000152.1:0-20214 GCA_035278765.1 Pyrinomonadaceae bacterium
TTGGGGCACAAGCGAGCGCATGTTTGCGGCAGTGATTCCGGCGCGCGGCGAGCTTGCGTGGGTGTGTCCGAAGTTTGAGGAAGAACGCGCGCGCGAACTGATAAAAATGGGCACAGACATTCGCACGTGGGAAGAAGACGAAAGTCCGTACAAACGCGTAGCAGAGATATTCAAGGATCACGGTATTCGCACCGGCACTGTCGGTATTGAAGAGCGCGTCCGGTTCTTTCTATATGACGGCATTCGCCAGGCAGCGCCCGCGTTGAAGTTTGTGAGCGCGGATCCGATCACTGCCGGTTGTCGCATGTTCAAATCACCCGCTGAACTCGCGCTGATGCAGATCGCCAACGACATCACGATCGTGGCTTACAAAGCGACACGCGACAGCATGACCGAAGGCATGACGCAGGGTGAATTTGCCGGCAACTGTTCCGCCGCGTTTCGCGCGCTCGGAACGTCGGGTGGAATCTTTGTCAGTTTTGGAAAGTACACTGCGTTTCCACACGGAAGCAGCACGCCACAGCGCTTGAAGGAAGGCGACGTCGTATTGATGGATGGTGGTTGTAGTATTGATGGTTACCAGTCAGACATCACGCGCACGTTTGTATTCGGCAAGGCGACGGACCGTCAGCGACAGATCTGGGACCTCGAACGAAAGTCGCAGGACGCCGGTTTTGCAGCGGCGAAAGTCGGCGCGCCGTGTGAAGCTGTCGACGCGGCCGCACGCAAAGTGATCGTAGACGCCGGATTTGGTCCGGATTACAAAGTTCCGGGTCTCCCGCATCGCACCGGCCACGGGATCGGTCTCGATGGACACGAGTGGACCAACTTTGTCCGCGGCAACAAGACGCCAATCCAACCGGGCATGTGTTTTAGTGATGAGCCGACAGTCGTGATTTATGGTGAATTCGGGATTCGCCTCGAAGACTGTCTCTACATCACACCGGATGGACCAAAGTTTTTCACGAAGCAAAGCGCCTCAATTGACGAACCTTTTTAATCCACAGATTACACAGAATCGGTGTAATCTGTGGATGTGGGAAGATGGGTTTTAGCGGCGACGATTCTGGCGTCGAGTATGGCTTTTATCGACGG
Organism: Pyrinomonadaceae bacterium; assembly: GCA_035278765.1. Classification (GTDB taxonomy): domain Bacteria; phylum Acidobacteriota; class Blastocatellia; order Pyrinomonadales; family Pyrinomonadaceae; genus PSRF01. The sequence goes on from DATEIS010000152.1 coordinate 1,096, forward strand.
CACGGTCGTCAACGTGGCGCTTCCTTTTCTCCAAACCAATCTCAACGCGACCGCGATCGGAATTCAATGGGTCGTTGAAGCCTATTCGCTGTTTCTCTCCGCACTCTTGCTTGTCGGTGGCTCGCTCGGCGATTTGTACGGGCGCCGTCTCATATTCAACATCGGCGTCGTTATCTTCACTATTGCCTCTGCTGGTTGCGGTTTAGCCGCCAATATCGAACAACTGATTGTCGCGCGCTCGGTGCAGGGAATTGGCGGCGCATTGCTTGTGCCCGGCAGTCTGGCGCTAATCAGTTCGTCATTCAATGAAAAAGAACGCGGCAAAGCAATTGGCACGTGGTCGGGCTTTTCTGCGATCACTACTGCGATTGGCCCAGTGTTTGGTGGCTGGCTGGTCGAACACTGGTCCTGGCGCGCAGCGTTTTTTCTGAATGTGCCACTCGCGATCGCGGTGCTTGTGATTTCAATCTGGAAAGTGCCGGAGACTAAGGAAAAAGATCATCCTGGTGGATTGGATTGGCTCGGCGCCGCACTCGCAACGATTGGCCTCGGCGGCGTAGTCTACGGGCTGATCGAATCACCACGACTCGGTTTCCGAAATCCATTCGTGTTGTTGACGCTGATCGGCGGCCTAGTGGCACTCGCTGCTTTTGTTTTCAACGAGGCTCGCGCGAAAAATCCGATGGTGCCTCTGAAGCTCTTCCTCAATCGAGACTTTGCCGGCGCGAATATCCTGACCTTGTTCCTCTACGCCGCTTTGAGTGGAATGTTTTTCTTCTTCACGCTCAACTTGATCCAGATTCAGGGTTACTCAGCGACAGCAGCCGGCGCAGCATTGCTTCCATTCGTCGTCTTGATGTTCTCGTTATCGCGCTGGTCCGGAGGCTTGATCGATCGTTTTGGCGCACGTTTGCCGTTGACGATCGGTCCAACGATCGCGGCCGCCGGTTTTGCGTTGCTCGCGATGCCGTCCATCAGTGGAAACTACTGGACGAGTTTCTTCCCGGCAGTTGTGGTGCTTGGACTCGGTTTGGCGATCAGTGTCGCGCCGCTGACGACTACCGTGATGAGCGCTGTTGGTGAGGAACAGGCCGGGGCGGCGTCAGGAATTAACAACGCCGTGTCGCGCACAGCCGGACTGCTCGCCATCGCTGTGTTTGGGGTGGTCATGTTGCATGCATTCAGCTATCGGTTGGGGAATCGGCTGAATGAGGTTCAAGTGGATGAGCAATTGAAACATTCGATTTACGAACAGCGTGTGAAACTCGCTGCGCTTGAGGTACCCGCAAACACTGACGCTGCGACGCGGGAGCATATTAAAACTGTGGTCGCGGATTCGTTTGTGTTCGGTTTTCGAGTCATCATGTTCACGGCAGCAGGTTTGGCGCTGGCGAGCGGCGCCAGTTCCTGGTTCTTTATTCGAAAATCAGGCCTGGCCAAACCCAAGAAACGCGGAAATTAACCAGACCAGCACAAACGCACCGACGGCAACGGCCGCACTCAATAGATAGATAAGCGACGTTTCGATTAGTTCGGTTGTCTTTTTTGAGTTGATCATGGGGAGAACCCTCGTTTGTCTGGAGCGCAGCGGCCGGGCGCTTTGTTTCGACAGCGCCGATCGAGAACAATGCTGCGTCAGGCCACTGCACTCCAAGCTTGAACCACAGATTACACAGATGCCGCTAGTAATCTGTGTAATCTGTGGATTACAATTACTTCCGCCTCAAAGAACTTGTTTTAGAGCTTTTCGAGCGTGTGAATCTTAGTCTCGGACGCCGGACAAGTCCTCAGGCGACACTCAAGATTTCCTCAAAGATATTTCTCAAGGCCGGTTTTAATGGGTCAGCAGGACAATCACAGTTACGAATTCGGCCGTTTCCGCCTAAAAACCGCGGAACGTGTCCTGTTGCGCGAGGGTGAACCGGTTCCGCTCACACCAAAAGTTTTCGACATTCTTGTGACGCTCGTTGAGCACGGCGGGCAGGTCGTCGCGAAAGATGACCTGATGAAACGTGTCTGGCCCAACACGTTTGTCGAGGAAGGAAACCTGACGCAGAACATTTCGCTGCTGCGGAAAGCGCTGGGCGAGAGTCCGGGTGGTGTTCAGTTTATCGAGACTGTGCCACGACGCGGATACCGTTTTGTCGCCGACACCAATCAATCCTGGCACGAAGAAGTTAAACCCGAGATTCCGGCTGTCCAGGTTGAGTCAACTCCCGTTGTTTCAATTCCAAACACAAACAGTCAATCTGCTGGTATCAAGAGGACTCCGTTTTACGCAGTCGCAGCGGGCATCGTGGTCATTGGCATCATCGGACTCGTCTATCTGACCAGCGCCGGCAAGACTGAGGCCCCGTCCGCGATCGGATCCATCGCCGTGCTTCCGTTTGTGGATGAGTCGTCAGATCCCGATGCCGAGTACATCAACGACAAGATTGCGGAGAGTTTGATCAATAGTCTTTCGAAGCTGCCGCAGTTGCGCGTCGTGCCGCGAAGTGTTGTGGCCGGTTACAAAGGCAGGGAAATCGATCCGCGTAAGGTCGGGCAGGAGTTAAACGTGCGCGCGGTTGTTACTGGCCGCATGCGCCGTCATGGCGACATCATCAGCATTCAAGCCGATCTGATCGACATCCAGAATGTGTCACAACTGTGGGGCCAACACTACGATCACAAAGTTTCTGACGTGCTTCTCGTGCAGGATGACATCTCGCGCGATATTTTCGAGAACCTGCGTCTGAAGTTGAATATCGAAGAGAAGAAACAACTCGAGGCATACCGGCTTTATCTGAAAGGTCGCAACGCCTGGAACAAGCGCACGGGCGACGCATTGCTGCAAGCGATTGAATTTTTCAATCAGGCAATCGCGATCGATCCAAACAACTCGGCTGCGTACGCGGGTCTGGCTGACTGTTACAACATGCTCGTTGTATATGGTCGACTTGAGCCGAAAGAAGGTTTTCCAAAAGCGAAAGAGGCGGCGACGAAGGCGCTGGAGATCGATGAGACTTCGGCGGAAGCGCACAGCTCCATGGCGTTCATCAAGTTTCGCTGGGACTGGGATCGCACTGCGACCGAGCGTGGGTTTAAGGAAGCGATCAAACTGAAGCCCGCATATGCTCCCGCGCACCAGTGGTATAGCTCCTACCTCGTTGCAGTCGAGCGTTTCGACGAAGCAATCGCGGAAGCGAAACGCACCGAAGAACTCGAACCGCTCTCGTTTGTGGCGAGCTCGCACCTTGGTTGGATCTACTACCTGTCTGGTCAAAACGACAAAGCGATCGAGCAGTGCCGCAAGATTCTCGAACTCGATCCGAGTTCATTTCCCGCGCGTCGTTATCTCGGTCTTGCTTATGAAGCGAAGGGAATGTATGCGGAAGCGATCGCGGAGTTTCAAACAGGTGTGAAGCTTTCAGGCAGCCCATTGATGCTCGCATTGCTTGGTCATGCTTACGCTGCTTCCGGGAAAACTGCTGAGGCCAAACAAGTGCTCAACGATCTGCAGCAGTTGCAGGACCAGCGTTATGTTTCGCCGTATACAGTCGCGGCGATTTATGCAGGGCTTGGCGATCAAGAGCAGGCATTCAAGTGGTTAGAGAAGGCAGTTGAAGAGCGCGACATCTGGTTGATGAATCTTAAAGTCGATCCGGTGTTTGCGAAACTGCGTTCACAACGCCAATTCACCGACATTCTTGCCCGTATCCGCCTCCGGCCGTAACCAATCATTTTGTGATTTTTGTGCTTTTTCGTGGCATCTTTACGCGTTATCTAGTGTGGCCTTCGAATTGCTCGTGGGCTTTATAAGGTAGGTGGAGGAAATGAAACGGAAAACCAGTTTAGTGTTGTTGGCGTTGTTGATGTTGTCAGTCAATGTTTACGCGCAGGAAGCGGCCGAAAGAGTCGAGAAACTGCGCGCACAATTGCTTGAAGTGCAAACGAAAGAGAACGCTCTCCGTACGCGTGCGGAACAGTTGGAGGAGAGTATCAAACCGGAAAACATCGAGCGCTCACTGGCCGGAATCGGTTCAACCAGACCGGAAGAATTACGTGAGGCGCGACGGCGCCAGTTGACGATTGAGAGAGACGGCGTACTGGCCCAACTTAAAACACTCGAGACCAGCCGTCAGCGTTTGGAATCCGCCATTGCGAACGCCGAAGCGCTCGCTTATCAACAGAGTGCACGACCGCCTGATACGGATCAAATGATGGCCGCTTCGTCGGCGAAGAGTTATCAGTGGGTCATGCTTGGTGGCGGCGGTTTGGCGATGCTCGCGCTCGGCGGCGGCGCTTTATTTTATAGACGCAAAACTCGATCGCGTTAGTTAATCCGTCCTGGATCCGTGTAATCTGTGGCCCAAATGAACCAGCGGCCACGCTCGATTACAATCATCAGTTGGATCTTCATAGTTTTCGGCAGCATCGCCCTCCTCTATGGCGTGCTGCCGTTCAGTGATATCAAAAGCCACTGGTACGTTCATCTCTCACGCATCCTTCAGGTCGTCGCGGGAGTGTTCATGCTTCGTGGTCGCAACTGGGCGCGCGGGCTTCTGGTCGTCTGGATCGCGTTTCACCTTGTCGTCGGCGCTTTGCACGGAGTAGCGACGCTCGCGACGCACGTTGCGATATTCTCGGCCATTCTCTTCTTTGTTTTCCGCCGCGATGCAAACGAGTACTTTGCCGGCGGCCAGGTTTGAATTATTCTTTCACCATCCACGAATCAATTAGGAGGATTCCAATATGCGCTACCTTACTGTTCTTGCCCTTGCTGTGCTCGTAGTCGTTTCGCTCTCGAGCTCGCATTTCTCGCAGACTGGTCAGAACGAAACTTCCATTGGTGTTGCCGGTGGTGGGATTACTGTTCCCGGTTGGACCGGAAAGATCGACGCCAAAGAAGTAGCTGCCGGATTGACGCTCAACAGCGCCAAGCTCGCGAAAGAGGGTGATGGACTGCACGTCCTCACTGGTCCGGCTGTGACTTACTGGAATCCGAAGAACACGGCGAAGGGCGATTACACCGTCAAAGCGACATTCAACGAACCGAAGTACATGAGTTTAAATAACCATCCTCATCCTTACGGTTTGATGGTCGCGGGAAATGATCTCGGCACAGACCAGCAGAGCTATCTCTATTGTGCGGCGTATGGCAATGGGAAGTTTATCGTGCGCGGTTTCGGACCAGAACCGTTTCAGATGAACGGTCGAGGTGCGGAAGATCCGGCAGTGAATAAAGCTGCAGGTGTGGGCCAACCCGTAACGCAGGAGATCGCGATCTCGGTTAAGGGCGACAAGGTTGAGTGCTCGATCAACAACAAGGTCGTCGCCAGTTACGACAAGTCAGCGCTTGTTACGGCTGGCAAGCTCAAATCAACCGACGGCATTTACGGCATTCGCTTCGCACACAATACCGAAGCATTCGTGACGGGTCTCAAGATGACCAAGAATTAGCCACAAAAAGCACAAAAGGCACATAAAGCACAAAACAGTGAGCCAATTGTTTATGTGCCTTTTGTGCTTTATGTGCTTTTTGTGGCTGTTTACCTAATACCGACTAAGCCCTGGACCGACTGAATTAATTTTTCGGAGTCGTAGCCAACGCCGTCTTTAAAAACGATCTCGACGTTTTCGATGTCGCTGATCGTCGCGGCGGGATTGCCTTTCACGACCATCAAGTCTGCCTGTTTGCCTGGCGCAATGGAGCCGATACGAGCGTCTTCGCCGAGGAATTTTGCGCCGTTGAGCGACGCGATCATGATGGCCTCGGTTGGTGTGAAGCCCGCCTCGACTAACAATTCCACCTCACGCAGATCGCCAAACCCGGCGACAATACCGCCGTTACCTGTTGGATCTAGTCCGGCAATGAGCAATCCGCCCGCCTTCACGAACGCGCGTTCAAATTCCATTGCCTTGCGCATCAGCGGCAGGAAATTCGCTTCAGGATTAACTCGCGCTCGCGCTTGCAAGTAGCGAACACGCGCATCGGTCGACATCACATTCAGAACACGTTGATTCAAGAGGGCGCTACTCGCACCGATGCCGCTTTGGGCCAGTGGCGCGCCGCCCGCTTCGAAGACCGGCAACGTCGAGGTGATGGCCACGTTCTTCGACACGAGTGTGCGGATTGTCTCCTGGGCCGCTACGCCACTGATATCGAGCTGCCGAAGACTATTCGGAACGCCTTGCGGACACTGGTCCGGTTGTTTGTTTGGTACGAACTCCGAATCGGCAAACAAGCCGTGCTCGAGATTATCGATCCCAATCTCAGCCGCTTCTTTGTAGCCGATGGAACAGAGATGGCCGGTCACTTTGAGCCCACGCTTGTGGGCTTCTTCGACCACTGCTCGTAGCTCGGCGCGCGATATGTTCATGTACGCTTTGAAGGAAGTTGCGCCGAGGTCGGCCCAGAAATTAACCATGCGACGCGCGTCTTCCGTACCGGTGAGCGTGTGCATCACGGGCGTAAACGAGCCGCGTCCTTCGAGATAAGGCGCGGTGATATGCATCTTTGGACCAATCATTCGTCCCGCATCGATCAACTTCTTGATCTCGAGATCTGAGTAGGGAGCGACGCTGCCTGTGGTCCGAATGGTCGTGACACCGAGTGCCAGGTAGAGGCGCGGAAAACTGATTCCCATGTTGGAATACATCGGTGGTGAGCCACCCATCGGAAAGAACATGTGGTTATGCATCCCAACCAGACCGGGCAACACTGTGTAACCATTGAGATCGAGAGTCTGAGCGTTTGCTGGTACCTTTGCGGTTGCAGCAGACTCGACGGACTGAATCTTTCCGTCACTGATTACGACCGTCTGATCGTCTTTTGCGGCAGTGCCGGTGCCGTCGATGACGCGGACATGTGCGAGCGCAATCACCTTGGCGTCAGTACGTATGAACTGCCTGTCAGGAGTTTGCGCGAACAAGTTCGTCGCACAGCACAAGAGCAGGGCAAGCAAGGATAGTTTTGTCTTCATTGGTTTTCCGTCCGGAGCGTTTTGGTTGGGATAAGATAGCAGAACCTGTGTCGTAGCGTTATCGTTCAATTCACCAGCATGGCCGTCGCATTCGTCATTTCCATCGCAGTTCTGCTTGGATTGCTCCTGTTTCTTTTCAACGAGATTCGCCGTGCTCCTCGTTGGGGCAAAAGATTGCGAATTCTATTTGCCGTGATTGTGTTGCTGCTTGCCGGTGTTGCGTTCTGGGCATTTCTAATCGAACCGGGCCGGCTCGTTGTTCGCGAACAGACGATCCAGATTGACAACTGGCCGCCTGATCTCGACGGCCTACGAATCGCCGTCCTCGCTGACATCCACGTCGACGACTGGTTTATTGATGACAAGAAGCTGCGAACGATCGTCGAACGCACGAATCAACTCCAGCCGGAATTGATCGTCATCCTCGGTGATTACATGTCGAGCAATGGACGTGTAACTCGACGCGTCGAGCCCGAGCATTTCGGCGCGATCCTGAAAGACCTGCGCGCGCCGCTCGGCGTCTATTCAGTGCTGGGCAATCACGACTGGTGGTACAGCGGCGGGCAGGTCCGACGTGGTTTGGAGAAGAATGGAATTCAGGTTTTGGAAAACGAAGTCATACACTTCGACGTGCGTGGGACCCAGCTCTGGCTCGTTGGACTCGCAGATCTCTGGACGCGCCGGCAATCGGTTTCGGACACAATCGCGATGGTTCCCGAAGGCAAGCCAATGATCGCGCTGATACACAACCCTGACATATTTCCGAATCTTCCACCGCGCGTGCCCCTCCTCCTCGCGGGCCACACTCACGGCGGGCAAGTCAGATTTCCGTTGATTGGAAGTATCGTCGAATCCTCTGACCACGGCGATCGCTACGTGATGGGCCACGTATTCGAAAACAATCACCACCTATTCGTCACAACCGGCATCGGCACAAGCATCGTCCCGGTCCGCTTTGGTCTCCCACCTGAGATAGTGCTGCTGACGATTAAGACGAAATGACTTTTTTAATTAAGCCGGAATTTGTCTGAAACATGGTTCTTGAAACCCCTAACTCGCACAGATTCACCGCTCGTTTTAACGCCGAAGGCGTTCGCTAACCCCAGCCCAGGGTTGGAGCGCGAAGCGCGACAACCCTGGGATCCAAACCACAAAATACGTCCAACCCTGAAAAGGGTAATAATATACTTGACTGACCACGGCGTTTCCTGTATATTCACAGCATGGAAACGCCACGAACCTTACAACAAGCAATCATTCACTTTTCCAAACCGGAAAACTGCAATGCCTTTATGATAGCGGCTCGCTTTGAGGACGGAAAGCCACGCTGCCCACAGTGCGGATCGGACAACGTGATCTATCTCGAAAAGGCGCGTCTCTTTAAGTGCCGCACAGCGCATCCGAAACAGAAATTCTCACTCAAGGTCGGAACCATCTTCGAGGATAGCCCACTCGGTTTAGACAAGTGGCTAACCGCGATCTGGCTGATAGCGAATGCAAAGAACGGCATCTCCAGTTATGAGATCCACAGAGCGTTAGGCGTCACTCAGAAGTCTGCGTGGTTCATGCTGCATCGGATTCGTTTAGCCATGCAGCAAGGTTCCCTTGACAAGCTGTCGGGCCACGTCGAAGTCGATGAAACTTTCATCGGTGGCAAAGCGCGAAACATGCACCGCAGCGAACGCGCTCGCAAGATCCACGGCACAGGCGGATCGGGCAAGGTTGCAGTCATGGGCCTACTCGAACGGCATGGCGAAGTGCGAACGATGGTTGTGGCGAACACTAAGCGCAAGTCTCTCCGTCGTGAGATCAACACACACGTTGAAACCGGATCGATGGTCTATAGCGACGCGCTCCGGTCCTACAACGATCTCAACAACGATTACATTCACAACGTGATCAACCATGCTGAGAAGTATGTCGAGGGCAACGTGCACGTCAACGGTGTTGAGAACTTCTGGAGTCTCTTAAAGCGGACCATCGGCGGCACCTACATCAGCGTTGAGCCATTCCATCTTTTCCGATACTTAGATGAACAGGCATTCAGATTCAATCGGCGTAAAGGCACAGACTCGGATCGGTTTTTCGAAGTGCTCTGCATGGTTACTGGCAAGCGTTTGGAATATAGACAATTGACTGGACAGCCCTCATGATAGGGACGGAGGGAAAGCAAGACAGAAGCGAGGATTGAGAAAGTAAGCTATGGATCCAACGCTTACAATGGAGCGCCTTACCTATGCGCTGGATAGTCGCTTCGCTGGTCTGATTGATATGTCCGACTATCAATCGGAGCCAAAGGAAGAACAGCGTACTAAATTTCTAAGTAGAGCCTTAGCGGCGTTTTGTATTCAGTGCCTAACAGATGCGGATCCTGCTGTCGCCGCACAGTCGGTTACGGATGGATACCAGGATCAGGGACTAGACGCGATTTACTTTGACTCAACGGAAAACACGCTTTACCTAGTTCAATCAAAGTGGTCCAAGAACGGCACGAAGACAATAGAAAGCGGCGACTGCCAGTTGTTCATTGACGGGATCCAGTCTCTCATTCGAGCCGATTTTTCTGGTTTCAACGAAAAGATTCGAAAACGCGAAGCCGAGATGCGGGCGAATCTGTTAATGCGCTCAGACGTGAGGGTCGTATTGGTTCCGTGCTACACAAGCCCGCACGAACTTGCGGAACCTATACAAAAAGCACTTGCAATATTTTTGCGCAGACAGAATAACGTTGGGGAGCAGGATGTTTTTACGCTCGAAACCCTCAACCTCAAACGGCTATATTCCCACCTAACCGGATCCGCGAGTAGTAAGATCAACCTAACAATTGCGCTTAGCGAGTGGGGCAAGATGGACACTCCCTATCGTGCTTTCTATGGGCAAGTCAAACTTGTAGATGTTGCGCAGTGGTCTCAGCATGGTCGGGCACTTTGGGCGCGTAATCTTCGCTTTTATCGTGGGGCGACTGAAGTTAATGACGCGATGGAAAATACGGTATTAAAGGATCCTGAGAGGTTCTGGTATTTCAATAACGGCATTACCCTACTGTGCAATAAGGTGCAGAAGACATTGATCAACGGCGACGCACGAGACTACGGCATTTTCGAGTGTGAGGGAGTAAGCATCGTTAACGGCGCTCAGACAGTGGGAGTTGTGTGGGAACTTAACCGCAAGGATCCCGCGCATCTCGGTGCGCTCGATTCCCGTGTACATCTTCGAATGATCTCTCTGGAGAATTGTCCGGCGGAATTTGGAATCGATCTTACTCGCGCAACCAACACCCAAAACCGAATCTTAAACCGTGATTTCGCAGCACTGGATCCTAACCAGCAACGACTAGCCATTGAAATGTCAATGGATGGGCGAAGATACGCATTCAAATCTGGAGATCAGGATCCAAAGAACGGTGAAGGCTGCAACATTGTCGAGGCCACAGTAGCTTTAGCGTGCGCAAACGAAGACGTGACGCTTGCGGTTCAGGCTAAGCGCGAAGTTAGTCAGCTTTGGTATGACATTGAAAAGCCCCCGTACACCACACTTTTTAACGAACAGCTAACAGCTAAGCCGATGTGGCGCTCGGTCTTAATTCTTAGAGCGGTACAGAAACAGCTTGCTGAACTCGATAAGTCAGACCTCATCAGAGGCGACTGGCTTGCGATTCACGGAAACCGATTCATACTACATCGAGTCTTTCTGGATCCTGTCGTCAAGAACTTTAGAAACCCTCAACTGGAAGAGCAGGAGATCTTAGCTGCCGCGTCAGTTGCAACAAGCGAGGTCTTAAGAGATCTGTCCCAGCTGGTGCAAGAAAGACACCCCAACGCCTATCTCGCAAACCTCTTCAAAAACACTCAAAAGTGTAAGAGTTTAGATCATAGACTTAGCAACCCAACTGAGTACCAAGAGACGGATCCGGATTTAGATTTGCCTCTATTCGAGATTCTCTTCAAGAAAGATGAAAAAGATTAAACCATCAAAAGCGCCTTCAGAGGAGTACTCAAACTTCGAGAAGCTAGCGAAGCAATTGATCTCGGTTCCTAAGAGTGAACTCGACAAGCGTGAGGCTGAGTATCAGCGACAGAAAAAGTCTGGTAAGAAAAAGAGGATCGCCAAAGCTATCAATTCTTAGAGCGGCAGATCAAGACGGTCATCGATTAAGTATTCAACGGGGATCTCCACGAGTCGCGCATATGCGAGCACGATCATAAGCGATGGCTCATTCACGTCGCGCTCGTATTTCGAGACATTTGTATACTCCTGAATGCCAAGACGCTTGGCTATCTGTGGCTGAGATAGGCCAAGCTCCTGACGGATAATGAGCAACTTCGACGCGAGCAGTTTGGGCCGTGGCCGTGCGTGGCCCATTAGATCTTTACCCCTAAACTCTCTGCCAGAGTTTCATGTGCTCTATCTGCGCGACCTTCGATCACGGTCTCGTAAAGCTCATAAGCGCCGCGTTGAAACTGTGTGTGTTGGTAGAGTGCTTCAATTGCGAGTGTGAGAGCGTCCGATGCTTGTAGCACGTCTGGAGGCGTGCTCTTAAGATACAAGCGTATTGCCGCGAAACGCCGCGCTAAACTGAGCGCCGCATCGGGATGCGAAAAGCAAGGCTCTAAAGCGATTTCCCAATCCTCAGAGTCAAGCGGAGGATTCTCGTGGTCCGTGTTAGGATTGTTGTGCATGGTCGATTCCTCATTCTTTAACCGGAGTAGGAGTCGGCTGTGTAAGGGCTGGTTTCCGTTGACGCGGAGATCAGCCCGCTCGGTTTGTGCGGCCACTATAAACGCGAGATCTTCACTTGTCAAAACAATAGTTGGTTTGTCACCATAGTTTTTCGCGGATGATATAATTCAGACCCATGAAAATGATCGGCACAACCGAAGCCGCTAAACGGTTAGGCATAAGCTCGAACAGAGTGCGGGCATTGATTGATAGCGGGCGTTTGAAGGCGCAGAAGATAGGACGTGAGTATGCTATCAATCCGAGTGACCTAAAGGCGGTTCAGAATCGCAAAGCGGGGCGACCACGAAAACCCATTAAACGATAATGGACCTTTGGCTTGCATGAAAAGTGCCGCGAAAAAACGAAAACTGCGTGACATTCACCGAATAAACTAATCGTGTCAATTCGAGAAGCACTCATAACTAGAATGAGGGAGACGGGCGGACGGATTAGGGTTCGCAGCGGCCTTAATCCCATGCTATGGCTTTGCGCGATTATTACAATGCCATCTCTGGTAGTTTACGGCCTCAAAGATGATCCATCGGATTGGCTATTGGTTTTTGCTTTTGCTCCAGAAGCCACCGCAATTTTTGGCTTCTTGTTTTTCCTGCTCTTCGACAGGCCATACTTGCAGTCGGAACAGTTTCAAATCCGAAAAATGGAAATAGAAATGATTGAGGAAAAAGGGCGACCCTCCATCGAGGCGTCGCAAGTCGACGAACTGACAATCAAGTCCGCTGTATTGCCAGCTCTCAGCGGACAGGTGGAAGACGAGTGACTGAAAAATCCGAAGAACAGCCAAAAGAGAAGGTTTATCTGCTTGTCTACAGCGGCTCGGCGCTAGGCACCAAAGAGCAGATAAAGAACTGTCTTAACCAAATTCCTCAAGTCATAAGCTGGCGCACCGATCTACCAAGTGCGTTTTATATTCTCTCGCAGTATCAGACAGCAAATGAAGTTGCAGATGGTTTAACGACCTGCCTAGGAAAGAAAGGGCGGTTCTTGATCGTCCAAATTACTCCGGATACCAATCTTCAAGGCTGGCTTCCTCCCGATACGTGGCATTTCTTGAACCGAAAAACAGCGGCGGAAATTGAAGCTGAAAAGAAGAAGGCCGCGCTTTAAATTCCTTGCAGAGTAATGAAAGTACTCTTGCGCCGGGTCAGTCAACTATATTATCCCCCTGAAAAGGGTTTCTCGGATACAAATCGTGCTAGACTACCTCAAAGTTAAAACTAAATAGGAGGCATCCTCACTGTGGCTCAATCTCTCTCGCGTCTATGGACGCACCTCATTTTCTCAACCAAAGATCGATTTCCTTTTTTACGCGACAAAGTGTTACGCGGCGAAATGCACGCATACCTCGCAGAGGTCCTGCGTACACACGACTGCGAAACATTGATCGTCGGTGGCGTCGAAGATCACGCGCACTCACTGTTTGCGCTTTCACGAACGCATTCAATCGCAAGCGTCGTGAAGGAGGTCAAGCGAACTTCGTCGGGTTGGATCAAGACAACCTCCCGAACGCTCTCAAAGTTTCATTGGCAGGCGGGTTACGGAGCGTTTTCTGTGAGCCAGTCGAATCTAACGGCCGTCATCCGTTACATCGAGAACCAGGAAGAGCATCATAGGCGGGTAACATTCCAGGACGAGTACCGTGCGTTTCTCAAAGCGTATGGTGTCGAGTTTGATGAACGATACGTTTGGGATTAGGACGTGGAGAAACACTTATCAGGGTTAAACGCACCTTGTGGTTCGGATCCCAGGGTTGTCGCGCTTCGCGCTCCAACCCTGGGCTGGGGTTAGCGAACGCCTTCGGCGTTAAGCCGAAGTCAGTGTGGTGTTATGATCGGCACATACAATCATAACGGAGTCGATAACGATGGATTTTGAACTTCAACATGCGATCGAGCTTCTCAGTCGTACGCCAGCAACTCTCAATTCAATGTTGCGTGATCTTCCGGAGCCGTGGCTGAGTCGGAATGAAGGGCCGGAGACCTGGAGTCCGCACGATATTGTGGGCCACCTCATTCATGGTGAGGAAACTGATTGGATACCACGCGCGAAGATCATTCTCGAACACGGTGACGCGCGAGCTTTCGAGCCGTTTGATCGGGTGGCGATGTTTGCGACATCAAAAGGGAAGTCGATCGCGGAGCTGCTCGATACGTTTGCAGCACTCAGAAAAGAAAGCCTTCACGAACTAAACAAAATGAAACTCACGCCCGCGTTGCTGGAAAAGCGTGGCAAGCATCCCGAACTCGGCCTTGTCACCCTGAAACAATTACTTGCCACGTGGGTCGTTCACGATCTCGGACACGTGAGACAAGTCGTGCGCGTAATGGCCAAACAGTACCGCGACACAGTTGGCCCATGGCGCGCCTACCTCTCGATCCTCGAAGAATAAATAGCCCCAACGAAGCACTAAAGACATTTGTGCTTTTTTGTGGCAATGGTACAATCCCCTCACTTCAAAGCGGCCTCCCAAAACGGTTACTTAACATTCCGTCAGCAGATTGTCGATCATCCCAGGATCGGGGCGTACACATTTCACTTCACCTAAAGGAGGGAAGCATGAGTTACTTAACGCGATTTCTTTCCGGATGTGCAGCGGCTCTATTGGCCAGTCTTCTCTTTGCTGCTCCGGTTACTGCTCAGGTGACTACCGCCGATATTACCGGCCGTGTGCTTGACCAAAACGGCGCTGCGGTTGCAAATGCCACCGTTACCGCGCGCCATCTCGGCACCGGCCAGGAACGTACCACGCAGTCAGACGGCCAGGGAAACTACACGCTCGCCGAACTGCCGCCAGGCACTTACGACATCACCGCCGAAGCGCCGAATTTCAGTAAGGCCCTGTTGAAAGGGCGTGAGGTTAATGTGGGCACGACGGTGACCGTTAACTTCGATATGAAAGCCGGACAAATAACTGAGGTCGTTAACATCACGTCCGACATCGTGAGCCTCGAGACGACGCGCTCCGATCTGGGCGGTGTGGTTACACCAGTTCAGGTCGAGAATCTACCACTGCTGAATCGAACTTTCGCCGCACTCTCAGTGATCATGCCTGAAGCGCGACCAGTCGGAAACTTTGATCCGACCAAAACGCGCGTAGGCAACGTCGCATTCAACGGTGGCGATGGTCGTCAGGTCGACGTGAACGTCGATGGCGGCGACAACAAAGACAATGTAGTCGGCAGCCTGCTACAGAATTTTTCTTACGAATCGATTCAGGAGTTTCAGGTGCTGCAGCATCGTTGGACCGCGGAACAGGGGCGAGCTGTTGGTGGTGTAGTTAACGTCATCACCAAGTCCGGCGGGAACGAGTTTCATGGATCGTTTTTCGCCAACTTCCGCGACGAAAAGTTGCGAACGTTTGACTTCTTCGAGAAGCAAAGGTTGGCGGCTACTCCAACCTTCGAGAAGCCGAGTTTCAGCCGTCAGGAAATTGGCGGATCGATCGGCGGGCCCATTGTGAAAGACGATCTCTTCTTCTTCTTTGCGTTGGAGCGCTTTCGTGAGCGACAGAACGTTCCGGTGAGCCAGGCGGCCGCCGTGCAAATACCGTTGATTCCGGGTTCGAGCTTCGTCTCCGAGATCCCGACGCCCTACGACGATACGTTGCTCACCGCGAAGGTGGACCACAGGCTAACCGATAACCAGAGTATGTTCTACCGGTTTGCTTACCAGAAGAACAGCTCGCCAAACGATCAGGTCGCAAATCCTGCCACCACGGATTTAACTGGCGGCAACCTGGACGACAACAAGCTCTACAGCCT
The DNA here is from genome assembly GCA_035278765.1 of Pyrinomonadaceae bacterium. GTDB lineage: Bacteria > Acidobacteriota > Blastocatellia > Pyrinomonadales > Pyrinomonadaceae > PSRF01. The sequence goes on from DATEIS010000152.1 coordinate 16,559, forward strand.
CGTTGCTAATCACACCTGGACATTAAGTCCGTCAAAACTGAACCAGTTTTCGTTTCACTTTCAGGACTTCAGCAATGCGATTCTGGGAGTTACGACAAACCCGCAGTTGCAATTTCCAGGCGGCATCACCATCGGCGCGAACACAAACGTGCCGCAAGCTACCGAAGAGCGAAAATTCCAGTTTCGCGATGATTTCTCGTGGCAGACTGGTAACCACGGGTTGAAGTTCGGCGTTAACTATATCCACACTGAGTTAGGCGGGTTCTTCTTCTTCGGTTCAAAGGGCTACACCATTGCGTTCTTCGACTCGCCGTCGACGATCCAGAACAACACCAACGGCAGGTACCCGCAGGGGTTTGCCACACCGGGGGCGGTTCAAAATATCAGTTTCTCAGACGGTGAGGGGACTCACGATCAGACGATCCACCAGTTGGCGTTCTACGTTCAGGACGATTACAAGATTAGACGCAATCTCACGCTAAACCTCGGCCTGCGTTGGGATGCGAACATCGGCAACCTTCCCGATCAGACCAACAACCGCACAATTCAAGTTCTGCAACAACTGAATCATCCTCTCGCAAAAGCAATTACGGGTGATCCAGAAAGGCTTAGCCGCACTACACCGAGCTGGACGGAGTTTCAACCGCGTCTTGGGTTCGCCTGGGACCCGAACGGAGGAGGAAACACCGTAATCCGTGGTGGTTACGGTATCTTCTACGATCAACTCTTCCAGAACCTGACATTGTTCTCGCTCACCCAAACGAATCCGGTGCTTTACCAGACGATTCTCAGTCTGACGAATTCGGCGGTCGGAGTGGGTCAGTTGCCGAACTTCCGTTTTGGAGTAGATCCACTGCCTACGCCGCCGCCAGGCTTTTCGATCGCGGATCTAGCTGTGGGTGGGTTCGGGCGTATTAACGATCCCGATGCCTCGGAGCCTTACGTGCAGAAGTTCTCGCTTGGAATAGAAAAGAAAATCGGCGAATCGATGACGTTGTCGAGTGACTATGTGCATACACTGGGAGTTCATGAGCCCCGGGTTCAGGTGATCAATCCACGCATTGAGAATATCTGCAATCCCGCGTATCCGGGTTCTACTCCCGCATCGCCGTTGTGCGTTCGCGGGCTCAATAGCCGCGTGTTTGATCGCGCGTTTGTGGACGCTGGACTGCCGGCAAATCGCATCGAGCAGATCAACATGATTGGAACTACGAACCGATCGCTGTTCGATAGTTGGACCACTACACTTAAATGGCGTACGCGGAAATACCTGTTTTCAGGCAGCTACATTCTGGCCAACTCCAGATCGTGGGGCGGTCAGCCTGTAGCCTCGTACAGCGGCAACGGCATTGCCACCACTCCTGAGAATCAATTCAAGCCGGAAGAGTTTGGTCCAACGCGCCTCGACGAGCGGCATCGAATTGTTATGAGTGGCGTGTTTGAGTTGCCTTACGGATTTCAGGTATCCCCGATCATGCAATTCGCCACTTCGCGGCCTTTTTCGGCCAACACGGGCCTCGACGTTGATGGTGACGGTCTCGCCACTAATGATCGACTCTGCGCCGGCGTTGATCCAATGGCTGTATTTGCAGTGCGTGGGAATTCGACGGCGGTGAGGGCACTCAATCCGTTTGGATGCACGCAGGCACAGGTCAATGACCTTCGTCACGGCGTGATTGTCGAACCGGGAGGAACTATCCGCCTGGATAAGAGTGGCCGCTTCTTTAACGTTGATCTGCGAGCTGCGAAGAACTTCCGCTTTGGCGAGCGAGTGGGATTGAGCACATACATCGATCTCTACAACGTCTTCAATGTAGAGAACCTCTCGTATGCTTCGCGACTGGCCCTTAGTCCGGCCACCGCCGCAGGATCGTTCCTGCAACCGGTGTCATTGTACGGCCCCGGCTTCGGCCCACCCGTCGGTCGCCCGCTGACCGCACAGTTGGGGCTCCGCTTAACGTTCTAAAGTCAGGTTTTGTAGAACAAACAGCTAGTCGGTGTGCAGGCTTCGAGCCCGCACACCGACTTGTTTTTTTATTCTCGTTCAAGCCACCGAGTCAAATCGGCAACTACGCCCTTTCGCGTGATAACCAAACGACTCTATTACACGAGCGGAGAGCGGAAGCGGGTAAAGCCCCAAAACGACAACAAAGAGTGCAAGTCGCATTTTGGTCTGGTTCTTACTGTCTATCTAACTGAGGTTCCAATTTTAATTACTCGTGAACGGGTGCCAACGGATCCGCTTCTACAATTGCTGCTGCTTGACTTGTCTTCCTCGCGGGGGTACGCTCCCGGCATTCGCCGTGGAGTGGGTGAAAAAGTCACGTATTAACCCCGATAAAATAAGTTCCTGAATTCGCGCAGTCAGTTTCAGACTAGCCTCGCAGACTAACTCGTTGGAAGACTGTCATTCTGGAACTCACGTTAACCTCTACACCAAAGGAGACATCCATCATGTCTAAAATCCGTTCCTTACTTATTCTTTTTGCATTGTGTGTCGCTACGGGCATCGTCTGGATGGTTTTTGCTTCCAGAGGAAGTGCAACAATAGTCGATGGTCCAAATCTTTCGGTCCGTTCAGACGTTCTTGGGTCGCAGTGGATGGTTCGTGACGAAAACATTCCTGCAGAGGCGTGCAGCGCTATCGAAGGTGAAGTTACTCCCGGCTTGCGCAAGCTGGTGCGCTTCACTGTCATGACGCCTAATACTGGAAACCGGGACATCTTCGTCGGTGATCCGAACGAACACGTCGCCGCGGATGACGGGTTATTTGAGCTCGCGACGTGCCATAACCATTATCACTTCCGGCACTACGCGCTTTATGAGCTCGTCGATCCACGCACGGGCCAGGTTTGGCGTGCGGCGAAGCGCGGCTTTTGCATGCTCGACACGGATCCTAATCCGGTGCCGGTGGGTGGTGTTCCGCCGGGCCCAGGAAAGTTTCGCAGTTGCGGTGCGGTGGGTATTCCGGGAAACCAGGGTATTACAGCGGGCTGGGCTGACACTTACCGTTTTACACTCGCGGGACAATACTTTGTGCTCGATGGTGGCGACGGCCAGCCGGTTGTGCCACCCGGAAATTACATAATCCGCATTACGGTGAATCCGCCATTCGTCGCTCAAAAAGGAGAGGCTTGTCCGAACCGCGACCCGCAGGGTTTCTGTCACCAATTGCCGGAAACAAATTACAGCGACAACATTGGCACGGCAGCGATCTCGATCCCCGAGCATCCCGGACGCAAGGGAGTTGGACCACTAGCGGGTAACAACGAAAAGACAGTCGAGTGCGACCACGGTTGCGATCCGTAGTTGTTTGATTGGCGAGAGAGGGAATTGAGCCGAGCAGGACTCGAACCTGCGACCCACTGGTTAAAAGCCAGTTGCTCTACCGACTGAGCTATCGGCCCATCTACATGCAGAGAGCACGCGAGGCGTGCTCTTTGAGTAACTTCGAGGGCATTCTACCGAACACACGCAAGATTGTCCAAAAGCTAATCCCTGAGCCATCCACCCAGAGCTGAATCCTGCACGATGATTGTTTGCATGCGTTCAGGGCCGGTGGAGACGAGGCCGATCTCGGTGCCGATCTGTTGGGAGAGGAATTCGATGTAGCGACGCGCGTTGGGGGGAAGAGCACTGATCTCCGTTGTGCCGAG
>DATEIS010000153.1:0-9717 GCA_035278765.1 Pyrinomonadaceae bacterium
TCGATGTTCACGAAACGGACGGCGTCTGTGTTTATGAACATGATCAAAACCACGGGCGGCCACGGAGGGCCGCCCCTACAGTACGACCGATCGTGTCTGAATCCTGTATCATCCGCGCCGTGCCCAAGCGACACAAACTGATGATCGTTGCCGGTGAGCCGTCAGGTGATGCTCACGCAGCAGCGCTCGTCAAGGCGCTTCGCGAACGCGGCGATTTTGATCTCTTCGGCGCCACCGGGCCTTTGATGCGTGACGCCGGCGTCGAGACAATCGTCAACTCCGACGAACTCGCCATCATGGGTATCGTCGAGGTCGGGCGCGTCTTTCAGAAATTCCTCAAAGCCTTCCGCAAACTAAAATCTGCCGCGATCGAACAATCACCAGACGCGGTCGTCCTCGTTGACTGGCCCGAGTTTAATCTTCGACTCGCCTCAAGCCTGCATCGTCGCGGCTTGAAAGTGATTTATTACATCAGCCCTCAACTATGGGCCTGGCGTCCGCGTCGTATCCGCAACATCAAACGCGACGTGGATCTGCTTTTGTCGATCCTGCCATTTGAAGCTGAATGGTATAAAGCCCGCGACGTGAGCCACGTTGAATTCGTGGGACATCCATTGTCAGGCGAAGTTAAGGCGCGCTTTGGACGCGATGAATTTTGCCGTCGCAACGATCTCGATCCGTCCAGACCGATCGTTTCTTTCCTGCCCGGCAGCAGGATCAAGGAATTACAGCGAATTCTGCCGCCGATGATCGAAGCGATCAAACAACTTCGCGACGTACGACCTGATATTCAAGCTGTCGTAGTAGTTGCGCCAAGCCGAACAGTGGGAGAGACACGAGCAATCCTCACGGAACACGACGCTCAAAACATCAAACTGGTCCAACACCAAACGCGTGAAGCCCTCGCCGCTTCAGATGCCGCCGCAATCGCAAGCGGCACTGCGACTCTGGAAGCCGCACTGCTGGAAACACCGATGGTGGTTGTTTACAAAGAGTCGTCCATCAACTGGCACACGCTAGGACGTTTGATCACGGTGGAACATTACGGTCTGGTAAACCTCGTGGCGGGGCGAGAGATCGCGAAAGAATTAATGCAGGACCAGTTCACAGCTGAAAATCTCTCGGCTGGACTGCTGGAGCTTCTCAAACCGGAAACGAATAAAGCAATGCGTGAGAGCTTGCGTGAGGTGGCCCATCGACTTGGCGATCCAGGAGCATCGCAACGCGTCGCGGAAACGATCGCTAAGTTTTTATCCACAGATTACGCCGATTAATCTGCGGATTTCTTTTTCAGTTCTTCGATCTCTCTTTCGAGGCGCTTGAGATCTTCGCGCAGTTGCGGCAGACGATTCATGTGCGCGTTCATGCGCTTGTATTGATCGAGCGGCTGGATGGGTATGCCCCACCAAACTCCGGGTCGCACGATCTTGCCGGGTAAGATTCCGGCTTTCGAACCGATCACCGCGCCTTTCTGCACGCGCGTGTGATCTCCAAATCCCACCTGTCCGCCAATCACCGCGTCGTCTTCAATCACCACGCTGCCGCTGATGCCTGTTTGCGCTGCAATCACAACACGCTCGCCGATGTCGCAGTTGTGACCGACATGGACCATGTTGTCTAGTTTCGTGCCACGACCGATGCGCGTGCGTCCCAGCGCGGCGCGATCCACACATGAATGCGCACCAATCTCGACGTCGTCTTCGATTACTACCGTTCCAACTTGCGGAAACTTCTGGTAACCGAGATCGTGACGCACGTAACCAAACCCATCCGCGCCGAGACACACCGCTGCGTGCAGGATCACGCGAGTGCCAATCGAAACGCCGTCGTACAAAACAACATTCGGATGCAGCACACAATCATCGCCAACCGTTACATTCGATCCAAGAACCACACCGGCTTCAAGTCGCGTGTAAGCTCCGACATGCGTGTGTTCGCCGATACACACATTCGGACCAACATAAGCTGTGAGTGCGATATCAGCAGTTTCAGCGACAACCGCGGTGGGATGAATCGTCGGTTCGCGACGCACCGCTGGATGAAGCGCGGCCCCAATCAATGAAAACGCCAACTTCGGATGAGAAACTGCAATCAGCGTTCGACCCGGAAACTTCTCGTCAACGCCATCGCGCACAATCAAGCACGACGCATTACTCTCCGCGGCTGCGGCAAACACCTTCTCATTATCGACGTACGCAATCTCGCCCTCACGCGCGTGATCCAGATCGGCAATCCGTTCAATCCGCGTTCCCCCGTCGCCAACGACGCGACCACTCACGATCTCTGCGAGTTCCTGTACTCTAATCATCAAGCTCTCACGAATCCGCGCTTCGAGCCACGAATGAAGTCCACGAGGTGTGCAACGTGCTCATCGTCCAACTCGTCGAGCGTTTGCAAAGCGTTCTGTAATGGCAACGCAGATCGAAACAGTATGCGGTACGCATCCTTCAATGCTCGTCTCTCGTCTTCGTTGAAACCGCTGCGCCGCAAGCCAACGCTATTCACCCCACGCACGCGCGGCGGATTTCCGTCAGTAATAAAAAACGGTAACACATCCTGCACGATCTTCGACTTCCCGCCGATCATTGCATGACGGCCCATGCGCACAAACTGATGCGCGCCGACGTTGTTGGAAAGAAAAACGTGATCCTCAATCGTGATATGGCCGGCAAGCGCGACTTCGTTTGCAAAAATATTATCGTCACCGATCACGCAGTTGTGCGCGACGTGCACGCCCACCATGAAAAAGTTGCGCGACCCGATCCGCGTAGTTTCCCCTGGACCGTTGGCCCGGTGAAACGTACAAAACTCGCGAATAATATTGTCGTCGCCGATCTCGAGATAACTCGCCTCGCCCTTGAACTTCACATCCTGCGGTTCGCCGCCAATCACCGCATGCTCATAGACACGATTGCGCGCGCCGATGCGCGTGAAGCGCTTGATGACGGCGTGCGCACCAATCTCACAGTCCGGTCCGATTTCAACCTCATCTTCGATTACGACATACGGGCCGATGCGTGCATTCGCGGCGATCGAAGTGTTTTCGCCAATAATTGTTGTGGAGTGAAAAGGCATGTTCAGGATTTACAGGTGAATCTTGAATCATCCTGTAAATCCTGTCTAGCGCGATTTTCGTCGTGTGGTTTTTCGAGCTTTTTTACCCGCCGCGCGTTTTGTCCTTTGTTGGCCCGTCGTCTTTTGCTTCGTCGCCTCATAAAACAACCGGAAGTAAGGATTGCCATAATGCTGATACGCGCCCCATGTCGTCCGGCCGTTAGGCGTACTAGCGATGGCAAGCCGCGCTTCCTTCATCGCCTCGTGCATGGGAACGGGAGTGTCGGGTTGGATTCCTAAAAGTTTCGCATACACCGTGACCGCAAACAGACGCGCAGCCACGTCGTCCACCGGCCATGCGGTACAAACGAAGTTCGCCACTCCACGATTGAAAAAAGCCTCCGCAAAACTGGGCGCCAAGCGCGGATTTCGCTCGCGTGCACGATCCGGTGTCACTCCCGACTCACACGCGTTTGAAAAAACAAACTTCGGAACTTGATCGATCCGGTTGAGCTCATTTGCGCTCAACAATTCCTTCCGCTTCGCATTGAAGATCCAACCCGAGAGATTTGGATCCCCGTTCCACTCGAACACACAGTGCCCCGCAAAATGCAGAATGTCGTAACGGCGCAACATCAACTCACGCAACACATTCGTGCGTGTTGCATCGATTGGTCCAAACAAACGCTTCACCTCGACGCGCGTGCTACTTCCTGTCGAGTTGAAACTCTCAAAAAGATCTGCAACCGCAACTCCCTCTTCTTCGGCGCCCGGCAAATGTGCGTCCTCTGCCGGGTCAGCAACTACCAGGACACGCAAAACACTTTGTGGAGGCGGTGGCGGTTCCGGCGGCGGCGCAAAAGTTGTGCGCAATTGCCGCGTGAAACCGCGACTCGTTCCCAGGAACCCATCTTCATACTCGAATTTTCCCGCGGGCGCGGCAGGACGACGAATTGTCGAATTATCCAGTGAAGGTTGCGCCACCATCTCCCAGTGAATGCGAGCTGTCGTGGCGTCGAGCATCATCACAAGCGGTGCGGCGCCGTAAAGCTGCTTCCGTAAATCGGCCGGCATCAACAGCCCTTCGAGAAATCTTCCGCGCTCCAGTTGCACGGCGGGTACCTGCTCGCCTGCCAGTTCATCGTTTGCCGTCCAAACGAGATTCGGATCGATGACCGTGTCGCGTTCGGGAATCGACGCATTCTCAGTAATCGCACCGAAGCGATAGACATTCTTATCGGAATCGAGACTGAGAGTGACGCGAGACGGCACCGCATCGGGATCGGACCTGTTTCCATCCATGTCTCTTTCCCAGTTCCACTTTAACTCGCGCTGCGCCCAGTTAAGTGCGGAAGTCTTAAGTTGTTTCACTTCGGCGGCGCTGAGTGGTTGATAGACGATTTCAAAGTTGCGTCGCTTTTGCTCAGCCTGTTGGGCCGTGAGGATCTGGTCTAGTTGAATCACTTTGCGCGGGTCATATTCTACGAACGTTACACGCCTCAATCTTCTGCCGGCGTCAAACTCCGAACCAGCCACAGCTCGTCGAATTCCGCTTAGCCACGCAGACACAGCATCACGCACGCCAAGATTTCCTTCGCCACTGCCAATCAACACGGTCGCCAGATGAACCTTATTCAAGCGACCCAATGCCCAACACAATTCACGTGCGAGCACGGTCAACTCCGGAACGCCGAAACGCCCCGGCTCGTTCATGCCGGCAATTGCGATCAAGCGTTCATTCTTTGACTGCCGGCTATTGCGAGGATCCGGCATCAGGAACGGTTGGCCCAACTGGCCATAGATGATTCCCCTCTCCGTGTATTGAGTTAAAAGGAGATCCGGTTTGGCGAGCGTTGTACCTTTCGGGAGTAAAGCAGTACTGATTGCTTTATCGAGAGCCAACTCGGCGCGCTGCGGCTGAACGCCGATATAGTGACCGACGGCAATCGAATCCACTGGAGACTTTTTAACGCTGAGCACGTGGTCGTAATCGATGCTCTCAATACCTCCGTACACAAGCCCAATCTCGATCTTGGCAGATTCGGCACTCGGATCGATTTCGTCTGAGGTAGCGACTGTTGGGCCGTCGCCGCGGTACGCCAGAAATCCACGCGTGATCGCTTCTTCAACTTTCCGCTCTTCCGGACTCACAACAGGAGGAGCTGGTGTGTCGAGGTTTCTCTCTGCCGCATTAACGCCTGCAAAGGGAACACTTCGCGCACTCATTCTTCCGAGTGATATTTCGAGTGCTGCTTCGTCGGCTGCAAGTTCAGCTTCGTACCGTCTTCTCAGTTCATCCTGGCTGGGTTTGGCTGCTCGTCTCGCAGGTAGTTGTGTAGAGAGATCGCTGGTTTGTCCGGTTTCGAGCAAACTGTCGAGAGCAGCGAGGATGGTTGTGTTGGTCGAAAGATTTCCGTGTTCCTCTTTTATGAAGTACGTCGGTACTTGTTTCTTGCCGTCAGGCGACTTCAGGAAACCGAGGCGATGTGTAACGCGACCATCGCCATCGAGCGTCATCTGGTATCCCTGAGTGCTGTCGAGCTTGTTCCAATCGCTGATATCCGAATAGGTAGGCTGATCGTAGCCCGCCACATAAATCATGCGATCGAAATCGATCGCGTCTTTCAACCACTGGTGATGATTCAGGGCGCGCGTGAGGTGTTGCTGCGGTACGTTCACATTGAACTTGCTGTAAGTGCCGGAGTTGTAGAGTGGTGCGATGTTACTCATCTCTTCCGCTGAAGGCATCATTTGATACGAGCCGACAAATGAATTGAACGTTTCGAGTAGTTCCTGACGATCGTGACGAAGATCGAGTCGCGCCAGTTTTCGCACCAGACCCTCGAGGCCGGTGATGACTTGCGGGATCGCAAAGGATCCCAGATTTGGCGTGCCCAGCATGATGAGACGCCCGCCTGCTTTGCCGTTCCCTTTTTGATCCCACATCGTGCGCCAACGATTTGGGTATTTTTTGATGAACGTTCGCGATACGAGTCCGCCCATGGAGTGGGCGACGATATGAACAGGCGCATCGTTGGAGAACCAACTACCGAGGTTGGCGTTCAACGAATCGGCGGCGAGGTCGAGATCCTTACGCCAGTCAAAATAAAAATCCTTCACATTCCAGTTGCCGGATAATTTCAGCAGCATCTCGCCGTAGTAGCGCTTCATGGTGCCGGAAGCAGTCACGGTGAATTTGGAGTTTGCTTCGGAGCGGCCGTCGTCGCTCAAGCGAAGACGATCGAGCCAACCACGCAAAATGCGAAAAGCGTTTACCCACGTGAGATCGCCTGCACCGCCACTGCTCACACTGAGCTCTGCGCCCATGATGCCGTGAATAACTACGACGTTACCCTTTTGCTGGGCGTCGGCACTGCGACTCACGCGTCGCTTCAACGCCATACTGTGCATTCGCTGGTAGCGCTCGTCGCCGAGATGCACGCGCAAAGCTTTCTCTTCCTGAAGACTCGGACGGATGAGTAAGTTTGCTAATTCTTCAGGATTGGCTCTCTCGACCTGGGAAATAAAGGCACGTTCGTTGAACATTGGTTACCCCGGTATGGATCTGATTAGGAACTGGACAGTCGCCCGCGAGGCGAGGCTGGTGTTGGAAACACGCCGCTTATACGCTCCCTAATATACCTTGTCAATTGTCATTCTTTGTTTCTAAAAGGCTGGCATTGACTCAAGATTTTCGCTTGGATGAGGTCAGTACCGTAACGCGGTAGCGTCGGGTGAATCTCGGAAAACGCAATATTCCTTAGGTTATTGAGCGTCTAACGTCGACCCGACGCTACCGCGTTACGGTACTGACCTCATGCAACAGTGACTTTTGGGCCAAATTCTGAGGCCTTTTTCGTCTTGCCTTTGCCACTTGGGGCCACTATGATGCTCGGCTGTTTGGGGTTTTAATTAATTGGAGGGACCAAAAGCCGTTGTTTAGTGATCAGTTTCGCCGGGGGGAATCAGATAAAAGCAAGTTATCGGGAGTAAAGAGCTCCCGGCTGATTTCCAGTCTTTCCGATGTCGCCTGGCGCGCGTTTCAGTCAGTCAACCAGCGGCTGCCGGAGGGCGAAGCGATTCGACCCAATTGGGCGCCCGGTCCTCTTCTTAAGTCCTACGAACGTAGCTCTCCACCACTTGGATTCCCACGCGAAACCGACAGTCTCTGTCCAACCTGCGTAAAAGAAGTTCGCAATGCTGTGATCTCCGGCGCGGTGCCGCTCGAAACCTTGATGAACGAGCATCCCGGTGAGATCAAAGCGCAGATCGTCGAAGACAACGGACAGGTCGTGATGAAAAAGACTTGTCCGAAGCACGGTGAATTCGTAGATGTGATGTCGACCGATCCTGCGTTTCTTGAAAGGATCGAATCACTCTTCTTCGGCCGTGACTTCCGTGCCGCTGAAGACAAAGACGTGCACAAGCACGGAACTTCAAACATCAAGTTCGGACGCGGCGCTGTTTTGACTGTTGACCTGACCAACCGCTGCAACATGATGTGCAACCCGTGCTTCATGGATGCGAACCAGGTTGGTTATGTTCACGAGCCCACGTTTGAAGACACCAAAGCGATTCTCGATCGAGCCGTCTCCTTTAAACCACGTCGACAGGTAATCATTCTCTTCTCCGGTGGTGAGCCAACGCTTTCGCCGTACTACCTCGAAGCTGTCGCTTACGCGAAGAAGATCGGTTTCTATCGAATACTCGCAGCAACCAATGGAATTCGTTTCGCTGAAGATCTCGAATTCTGTAAAGCAGCAAAGGCTGCGGGACAACACGGCGTCTATCTACAGTTCGACGGCGTGAGCGAAGAGAAGAACAAGCATCGCGGCGTCGGCAACTTGTTCGACGTTAAGTTGCGCGCGATTGAAAATCTCGCGGAAGCCGGAATCAAAGTCACACTCGTCGTGACCATCGTTAACAATCTCAACAACGATGGTATCGGACAGATCGTCGAGTTTGCGGCTAAGAATATCGACAAAGTGCAGACGATCGCATTCCAACCGGTTTCGTTTACCGGCCGCGACGAAGATATTTCTGACGAACTGCGCAAGAAGTGGCGCTACACGCTCGCCGGCATGACGCACGATTTGAAGAATCAGCTCGGCGGACACATTCAGCCATTGCGAGACTGGTTCCCGCTCTCGTCTTATTCAGCTTTCACGAGCGTGATGGACATGTTGCAGGGCGCTGATGCGCCGTGGGGTTGGTCGTCGTGCAATTGTCACCCGAACTGCGGCATCTTCACGCTACTTGTTGTGAACAAGCAAACAGGTGAATTCAGATCGCTGTTTGAGTTCTTCAATTACGAACAGTTCATGAAAGACGTGGCCGTGATTACCGACACGGCGCGTGGTCGCAAACTCTCTTACGCACAACTCGGCATGGCGATCATGCGAAACTTCAGCGCCGAACGAGCGCCGGAAGGATTTCCGATCTCGCAGATCATCAACCTGTTTAAGCCTTCGTCGACCAATTCCAATTCCGATCGTAATGATCGCATGGCGCAGAAGACCGCCGACGCTAACGACAACTGGCGCGTGCTCTGCGTTGAGGGAATGTGGTTCCAGGACCTTTTCAATTACGATTTCCGCCGCACCGAGATGTGCGTAATTCCCTACGGCACTCAGGAAGGCGAGATCTCCTTCTGCGCATACAACACGGGCGTCGGCTGGCGTCAGATCATCGAGAACATGCATAAGACCGCCGGCCTCGCCGAGTGGTACGAAGAGCATGGCCGCCACAAGGTCTATGCCGCAGGCAAACCAGTGCCACTAACAACGACCAAACATTCCTTGAGTCTGCCGATTATTCAGGCTGTATTGGCGGAAGACGCCGAAGACAAGCCGGTCCATACAAGTCCTTATCTCGTCGAAGACGAAGAGACGGTTTCTGTTTAATGCCACAAAAGGCACAAAAGACACATAAAGCACAAAATGGTTTTGAAACTAACTTTGTGCCTTTTGTGAATTTTGTGCCTTTTGTGGCTTTGTTCTAGTTTGCTTTCTGTCCTAATCCGGGTCCACTCTCCCCGTTTTCTGTTTAAGAATTCGACGCTCTAAGTTTGCCAAATTGACGGAGATAACCCCCATGAAAAAACTCGTGTCTCTGATTCTCATGCTGACGATCAGCATGGGCGTTGTTGCACTTCCAACCTTCCAGGATCCAAAACCGGAGACAGTCTCAACTTCGTTAACCAACAAGGATGTTTTGGACATGGTCAAAGCGGGTCTCACCGCCGACGTCATCGTCGCGAAGATCAGGTCTTCAGCGACGAAGTTTGATACTGCTCCGGCAGCGCTAGCCGAACTGAAAGCCGCAAACGTTCCGGATGCGGTTATCCTCGCCATGGTCAATGGACCAGCGAACTCAGGCGACGCACCTCCTGCCGACGGCGTCGTGACTGTGCCCGACGGAATGGAGATCGAGATACAGTTGAAAAGCAACGCTTCAGGAGAAGAATTGAAGGTCGGCGACATCGTCGACTTTGTGGTTGTGAAGCCGGTCCAGGTAAACGGCCTGACGATTTTTGAAAAGGAAGCAGCAGCCAGGGCTCGCATCACCACTGCCAAGCGAGCTGGTCACTGGGGCAAAGCAGGAAAGCTGGAATGGGCCATGCAGGATGTGATGGCGACCGACGGCAATCGCATTCCCGCCAGG
>DATEIS010000154.1:0-2910 GCA_035278765.1 Pyrinomonadaceae bacterium
CTGGATGACCATCGACTCCTCGGCAACGTTGAGAAACTGCATCGTTTTACCCGTGTCCTGACTCTGTCGCTGAACGCGCAGATCGGGTTGGAACCACACCGTGAGGCCGAGGTTGTTCACCTGTTGCAGAAACCACCAGCGCACGTCGCCGACTGTTGTCTTACCCGGCGTGATCACTTCGTTTGAAAACGCACGCTGCGTCAGTATGTCGGTAAGTTCAACGGCAGTGCGATACGTTTCGAGCTCTTCAGGCAGACGAGTGTCCATGTATTCCACGATCAGCGGACCAGCGCTAACGAATCGGGATGCGTAATCGGAGCCGAGAGTGTCGGTCAGGAACTTGTAGGCGTCTTGAGTAATTCCGTTTGTCGCGCCGCGTGTTCCACCCATGTTGAGCGCGATTGCTTTTGGTTTTCGTTCGTCAACAACACGCCTCAGTGTTGAAGCGATTTGACTGCCCGGAGGATTGAGGAGCTCGTAAAAGTATTTCAGATGTTCTTCCGGATAACGGACGATGGCGATGCGATCGAGTTTGTCGCCACCCCGATCCGCAAAGATGAAGAAGTCGCGCCTGCCGACGTAGGGAATGGGTGGCGCGATATATTCCGTCACCGGATCTGCGTGAAACTCTTCGTTGGTAACGATCCACATATCGATCTTTTGTTGACGCATGAGCGGAAGCAACATGGTGTCGAGACGTATCTTGAGCCATTTTTCTCGCAGTAGTTGTTGCTCACGCACGGTGAGAAGTTTCGGCAACTGCTCAACACGCTTCCGCGTTTGCGAAATAACCGTTGAACATAAGAGCAGAACAACTCCGGCGAGGATCAAAAGACGTTTCATACAAATTCTTTCCTCTGTGTAATCTGTGGATTAAGCCCGGAAACCGTGATCGTGCGCGAATACCATTGCCTGTGCACGCGACCAAACACCGAGTTTATCGAAGACATTCGAGACGTGATTGCGGACGGTCTTTTCACTGATCGAAAGACGCGCCGCTATTTCCGCGTTACCAAGACCTTCCGTAATCAGCGCCAGCACTTCTCGTTCGCGCGCGGTTAACGCGTTGAATGCCGGATCCTCGCCGCTGATCGGATCCTTCATTCCCATGAAGTCGAGCACCTCTTCGCAGAAGCGTTCCCATGCCGGTTCTGCTCCCAGAAGAATGTGATTTTTGGAATCAAGTTCGACGAATTGAGCGTCGCGAATTCCGGCCGCGAGAATATGGCCTTCAGCAATCGGAATCACGTCGTCGTCGCGTGAGTGCAGTATTAATGTCGGCGCCTGCACTTTGTCGAGAAGATCGACGACGTTGATTACGGCGCGTGTTTCGAGAAGCCGCGCTGCGATCTCGGGCGAAGTTGTTTTGCGACAGAGTTCATTGAACCACCCGATCTGCTCGTCCGTGGCGCCGGGAATAAAGCGCGAAGTGAATATCTGGCGGAATGCCGGATTGTCCTTGCCCCAGCCGTGCCGAGTCATGTCGATCAGCGCGCGATACATACGCTCTTTGTCAGGCTCGCCACGCTCAAACGTTCCGCGCGCATAAGCACCGTAGAGCACGAGACGCGAGACGCGTTCGGGATGTTTCACCGCGTACGCGATACATGCTGCTGCTCCCTGAGAAATGCCCAGGAGGGCAAACGGCTCCGGAGGATCGACCACTTCGACGAGGGCCTCAAGATCCTCGACCCAACGTTCAAACGAGAGGTCGCCGACGTTCCAGTCAGTCATGCCGCAGCCGCGTTCATCGTGACGAATAAAGCGGAAATGATCGCTGAAGAAACGGATCCAGTGACGCCAAACCGGACTCTCCCATTCGTAATCGAGATGAGACAGCCAGTTTGCGGCTTTGATCAGCGTGGGGCCGGTGCCTGCCTCAGCCCATGCGAGTTGAACGCCGTCGGCGGTGCGGAGGTAACGAATTCGCTGTGTCGCCTTTTTCATCATTACGAGCGAGACAAAAGTCCCATGCGAAGGTGTCGGAGTATACCCAAACCGGGACTAAACTCCCATAGCCTACTCGCTCCAAAAGCGCCATCCTCTGCGCTTAATTAGCTAGGAGGCGATACATGCTAAAGCGAATCTTGTTCTTTGGTTATGGAGTTTTCTGTTACTTGATTTTCCTGGCGACGTTTTTGTACGCGATTGGGTTTATCGGCAACTTCGGTGTGCCGACGGCGCTCGACGGTCCAGCGACCGGGCCACTCGCGATTAGTCTCGCGATTAATGCAGGCTTGCTGACGCTTTTCGCAGTGCAGCACAGTGTGATGGCGCGCAAGTGGTTTAAGACGTGGTGGACGCGGATTGTGCCGCCGCCGGTCGAACGCGCGACATATGTGCTGTTCTCGAGTCTTGCTCTCATTCTGTTGTTTGTGTTGTGGCGTCCGTTGGGTGGTGTGGTTTGGTCTGTTGAGGATCCGATCGGGCGGGTCGTGTTGCGCGGGTTGTTTGCTTTCGGTTGGGGGTTGATACTTTATTCAACATTTCTGATCAATCACTTCGATTTGTTTGGACTGCGTCAGGTCTGGCGCTACTTGTTACAGCAGCCGGAGAGCGGAATGCGATTTACGACGCCTGGTCCATACCGGCTGGTGCGACATCCGCTCTATGTTGGCTGGCTCTTCGCGTTCTGGATGACGCCGGTGATGACGTTCGCGCACTTGCTGTTCTCGGTTGCGACAACGGCTTACATCCTGTTGGCGATCCGGTTTGAAGAACGTGACCTGGTTCGTGAGTTCGGCGATACGTATGAAGATTATCAACGCAACGTACCCATGCTCGTGCCGTCACTAAAAGCAGGGTCTTCTCGGGACGTACTGTAGGGGCGGCCCTCCGTGGTCGCCCGTGGTTTTGATTGTGTTCGCCAAACTCGAGACCGTCGCTTCTTGAATCCCTGTACAAACCACG
>DATEIS010000155.1:0-3527 GCA_035278765.1 Pyrinomonadaceae bacterium
GGCAAAGCGATGGTACTGCGGATCGAGATCGCTACCCTGATAGAGCTTTGGTTGCGAGCTCTCGTAATAGACCATCGCATGCATGCTGTTTTGATCGGGTAACGTGAAGTCAAACAGCTCGAGTTCGACAGGTATAGTTTGTTTCCGACCATCAGCGTCAATGGTGATAGTTCCCGAATAGAGACCGGCGGGAAGATTTCGATCAGTATAGACTTCGATCCAAACGGATTGATTCTGTTTACCGGCGACGCGAAGTGGAAACCCACCAAGGTCCGCGCGCGCATTCTCCGGAATCAGTTGCACCGGCTTCCATCCGGTTGGATCCTTTGGAGCCGCCGGGGAGCCGACCTTATAAACCCATTCGGCATGCGACGGCACCTCAACATTCATGTAGTTGACGGAAAATACTTGGATTGGACGGGACGTATAATTCGTCGGGTCCACGCCTGGCGCCGCGTATGTGATTCGCGCTTTGCCGCCTTTTTGAGTGAGGTAAGGCAGCGTGACACTTAAACGATTGATGCCATTATCATCCGCTTCGACGATCAATTGAAACGCGATGATCTCGTTGCGCCCTCCGAAGATCTTTACCTTGCGACCATCCCAGGCCGAGTTCGACGATTTGTTAGGATTGTTGAGATCGTCTCTCTCCACTTTCTCGCCGTCGTTCACGGCCCAGATCGTGCGAACCGAACCACGCGCGAATTGTGCGCCGAGCAGAAAACAAGCGAGCAAAGCGACGGCCCATCCTGCACCTTCAAGTTTTTTTAAATGGTCCATGTCTTAGTCTGAAACTGGTTCTGCTGCGATCGTCTGAGCACGAGTTTTGTCTGATTCGGTCGGCACTCGGCCTGCTGCGATAAATGCGAGCCCGATCAGCGTGGTTGCCACCGCGTAAATTCCGACAATCCAGCGATCGCGTCCCGGCGAACTCGCAGCTACAAGCAGAAAGCACGCGATACCCATTCCCGTCGTCACCTTGCCAACGAGTGCGAGTTGTCCTCGACCTGACACACCGGCCGCTCCCAATTCAGTCGCCGGATCAATTGGCGTCTTCAGTTTCGTGAAGAACGCATCAACTCTCCGTGCAAACTCTCCCTCGGGCGAGATCAACAACACGGGAATAAAAAACGCTATCGTCGTAGTAATGGCGGGAATGCCGATTAAATAGGTTTCGTTGAGTCCCATCCCGAGATAACGATTCAAATAGAGGTTGACGAAGAGGGACGTGATCGCGCCCACAACATATGCACAGACCGCCGACCACCATGGTCCACCTTTCGCAACAAACCCGTAGAGCAGAGGTAGTCCAAGCGGGATGAGAAACATCGACTCGAGAATGAACAAGAGTGTGAAAATGCCCGTCGCGCCCTGTGCAAAGAGTAGTGCGACACAAATCATCACCAGACCAACCCCGAGCGACGTCAAACGGCTCGCCGTCAGCATGTGGCGATCAGATGCGTCTTTCCGCAGGTAACCCTGGTAGAGGTCCTTCGCAAAAATACCGGTGATGATGTGGTTGTGGGCCGACAACGACGCCATAGACGATGCGAGCATCGCAGCGAGCAACACGCCGATCATGCCCGGCGGCAACACGCGCAGTCCCATCGCGATATACGCGGCTTCCGACGGCTGCTTGAGACCGTTTGGAACTATTCCCAGATCAGGTATCGCGACGCGCGCGATGAGTGGCGGGAGATAAAAGATCAGACTGCCGATAGTGAACAGGACCATGCAAAGAACCGCGATTCTCTTTGCCGACTGCTCGGTATCGGCACAGAAGTATCTTTGCGCGTTACCGAAGTTGTTGTACCCGGTAGTTTGCGAGACGGTGTAGACAATCAAAAACAACCAACCGTATTCACCTGCAAACGGATTGAAGTAGCCAGACGGCGCCTGCGCGATAAAACTACTCAGACCTCCGACGTTCGCAAGCGAAAGAACCATCAACACGCACGCAATTGGAAAGAGGAACATGAACTGAAACATGTCCGTGAAGCACACGGCCCAGTAACCGCCGAGCACTGTGTAAGCCAGCACAACGATTCCACAGATGATCACGAGGTATTCGACGGGAATACCCAACGCAATCGACATAAAGCTCGACAATGCAAATAAACGAACTGAGCCGAACATCAACTGGCTTGGACCGGTCAACCACGAGAACATCTTGTGAGTACCTTCGCCAAAACGACTGCGAATGTATTCAACCACTGTGGTTACACGAGAACGGCGCCACGCCTGGGCAAAGAAAACGTGGCCGAAGAGAAAGGCCGGCACCGCGAGGAACATGAGGAATACACCGATGAGGCCGTGACGGTATGCGAAACCTGCGCCGCCCGTGAATGTCCAAACTGAAAAGCCGGACATGAACGACGCCATTCCGGCCACCCACCACTCGACTCTATTACCACCTTTCAAAAAGTCTGCTCCGACGCGCATGAAACGCATGAAATAGGCGCCGATCCCGGCCATCAACAAGAGATAACAGACAAGCACGACGTAATCGATCACGTGAACTGAACTGTGCATGCTGTTCTCCTTTAGAGCGACTTATGAACGTGGGGGGAGTTTTTAGTGGTCCAATTTCAGCGGCCTAAGTACTCCGCCGCGACCACGTCGATGAATAAATGCGCGTCAGGATGTGTGCGCAGTATCGACGCCGGGCAGGTAGTACTGATTGGACCTTCGACAGTGTTTTTGATCGCGTCGCGCTTAGCGGGTCCTGGCGCTATAGCGAATAGTTTTGGTCGAGCCATTAACGTCGGGATCGTCAACGACAAAGCATCTTTGGGGACTTCATCAAGCGACGCAAATGCGCCGTCATTCACCTGTTGATTTCTGCAGACTTCATCGAGTTGGACCACCTTTACGGATTGTGGATCGTTGAAATCACAAAACGGCGGATCGATAAAAGCGAGGTGACCATTTTCTCCGATTCCAAGCACTGCGAAGTCGGGCGGATTCTGCTGCAAGAGTTCGGCATAGCGGTTTGCCTCCTCGGCTCCATCCGGAGCGTCACCACGTAAACCATGAAATTGTCCAAACGGCACTTTGTTCACCAGGCGATCAATTAAGAAACGTCGAAAGGACTGCGGTGCCTGATCATCCATGCCCAGGTATTCGTCAAGATGGAAAGCAGTCACGCGGGACCAATCGATATCTGGTGCTTCAGCCAGATTCGCCAGAAACTCGTTTTGTGATGGCGCAGAGGCAAGTATCAACACGGCTTTACCGCGCGCTTGAATCGCTCGCCTGATCTCGGCCGCAATCACGGACGCCGCGGCCTTGCCCATTGCGGGTCGCGACTCATAGACATAAACATTGAGCTCGTCCGCGCGAAAGTTTCTGTTAAGTCCATCCTGCACCGCAGCCGTTGATTCCATATGCCTCCAATCTCCGTTTGTTTCTCCAGTCAGTCTTGGATCGGGTCAGTACAGGGAGCGGTAGCGACCTGGTAAGTGATCAGCATTTGACTCCGATGATTCGACCAGGTCGCTACCGCTCCCTGTACTGACCCGATCCAA
>DATEIS010000156.1:0-3481 GCA_035278765.1 Pyrinomonadaceae bacterium
TGACCGGATCGCAGGATTTCGCACTGGTGTGGACGCGTACGTCACAAAGCCCTTCGAGCCCGAGGAGTTGGTGGCGATAGTCAAGAGCATTCTCGAACGAGTACAGCGTACTCACTCCGATCTCGCGCGCATGTTTGGAGAACAAGAACGCGACGACTCGGATCTGATACGCGATGAAGACTTAACCGAAGCGGAGTGGCGCGTGGCCGAAGCTGTCGCGCGCGGACTCTCGAACAAGGAGATTGCCGCTGAGCTAAAGCTCAGTTTAAGAACGATCGAAGGTCACATCAGTCGCATTCTGGACAAGAAGAATCTGAGCAATCGTGTGGAATTAGCCCTCCACGTGCGAGAGAGACGGCAAAGCGATTGAGAATCAATGCTTCTCTTTTTTCCTCAAATACCTTTCTAATTACCTCAGCCTCCTCAGGTGTAAATACGCGCAAAAGTTAGGTGTTAATACGCTATTTCCAACGAGCGTTCCCGACTAGTCTACGCGTGTACACAGCGTTAATCGACACATACAGAGGGAGTGCGAAACAGGGTGTCCTTAGAAGAGAACGACTACATCGTCCTGTCAGGAGGCGGACTTCCGAAGAGACCTGGAGGTTGGGCTGAAATCTTGAGGCAATGGTTAGTGAAGTGCCCGCAGTGCGCTGAAGTCCGCTTGGTGGTAGGAGCGCAGGAAAACGATCAATACGTTTGTAAGGATTGTGGCCACAGTTTCGCCATCAGACGATCAATTACAGGAAGGCCCGGAGTTTGAGCAGTTTCGCGAGCACCGATTGGACCAGTAGAGATTAATCAATTGAATGGTGAGAGGACAATATGTCATTGCAAATAATGAGGAATGAGCAGAGCTTGGACCACTCGTCGCGAGCGCTGCCCACCTCGGCACTTAAAACCGGAAAACTGAAAGTGTTCATTCCCTATGATGGATCCGAAAGTTCTGATACGGCTCTGGACAGTCTGAAAAGGGCGGGCCTGCCGCAGAGAATCGAAGCACTTGTCGCAGTGACGCAGGTATGGTTGCCCTGGTCGCCGTACGAGATTACCCATGCAGTCAGCGCTCGGCGAATGAAGCTGTTGACTTCTGGAGTGTCTTCCTTCGTTCCGGCACTAAGAGAACACGAAGAGCAGCGCGTTCTATCCCTCGAGGCTGACCGCCGCATCCGTTCCATCTTTCCTTTAGGAACGGTAAGGACCGAGGTCATGCAGGAAATGGAAGTAGCCAGCGAGATTCTACGAAAGGTGAAGAGCTGGGGGGCGGAACTCATCATATTAGGAGCAAAGACTAGTCCGTCATTACAGATAACTGATTATGTTGGACGCGCTCTTAGAGTTGCTCGAGACGCACCTTGTTCAGTTCGAATCGCGCGCGCCTCTGACGGAAAGGATGATGGTCCTGTACAGATCTTGATCGGCGTGGATGAATCTGACTCAACAGACCGAGTGGTCCAGGAGGTGGCGGAGCGGTTTTGGCCAATAGGAAGTAAAGCAAGTCTGGTTGCAGTGCGAAAGAGTGGTGCCCGTGACGCAGGAGCGCAATCAGAGACTGGCCTGGCATTGGAGAGACAGGCAGATAGGTTGCGAGCGACAGGTCTGGAAGTCTCAATTGGCATCAAGGACGGCCAGCCGGAAGACGTGCTTTTGCGGGAGGCTCGCGACATATCGGCCGATTGCATATTCATCGAGTCGCACGGATTGGGCAAAGGTGTTGAAGCGATCCTATTGGGAGCGCATTGCTCGGTCGAAATCGTGCGCTCG
Source organism: Pyrinomonadaceae bacterium (assembly GCA_035278765.1). Classification (GTDB taxonomy): domain Bacteria; phylum Acidobacteriota; class Blastocatellia; order Pyrinomonadales; family Pyrinomonadaceae; genus PSRF01. Next base: position 1,765 of record DATEIS010000156.1, read on the forward strand.
AAAAACTTGACGGGAGAATATTTGCAACCGGCTGCCTGATTGGAGGAAGGCTGCTTAGTGTAACAAGTTTTATGTGGACTCAGGAGAGTTGAAAATGAATAAGAAGTCGCAAAGAACATCAAGTATTTACATAACAGAACCCGATTATCATCGTCTTAACGCATTAATTGAAACTACGCGGGAGCGTAACGGTGTTGACATTGAATACTTGAACAAGTTGGAGGTCGAGCTGGATCGAGCGGAGGTTGTTGATCCCAAAGACATCCCTGAGAATGTAATCACGATGCGTTCGAAAGTTCGCTTGAAGGACCTGGTGACGGGCCAGGCCAACACATATTCATTGGTGTTTCCAACGGAGGCGGACTTTAAAGAAGGAAAGATCTCCATTCTGGCCCCAATTGGCACCGCGATCCTGGGATACAAATCCGGCGACACCATTGAGTGGTCTGTACCGTCGGGTCTGCGCAGAATCAAGGTTGCCGAGATCCTCTATCAACCGGAGGCGGCGGGCGATTATGAGCTTTAGTTCGCAACTGTCATTTGATGAGATAGACGAGTGGACGTTCTTCGTAACCTCGTGACGACGCGAAATGGATTTCACACGCAGTGGAAACGGGGCGAGTAGCAGTGGAGGTAGTCAGACGCAAAGAAACATATCCTCACCCTTGCGTCCGTGTCGTGTGCTGTTGAGTCTGTCCACAAATTGGCCACAAGAAATCCTAAAACGTTAGGAGTAATTCCTCCCGAATCTCAATTCGCATTTACATCTATTGAGCCTCTGAGATAATTTTCTCGTATGAAGCTGTTCTTGACGGCCGGAACGTTGCTGTTGTTTTGCGCTTACTTCCTCAATGAGGTACATGCTTGCACGTGTGTCGACTACGGAGTTCCCACCTGCTCACTCTTCTCTAATGCGGACGCAGTCTTTGTCGGGAGGATCGAGCGGATCACGTCGGCGATCGGTGACAAGGACGCAAGCGTGCAGCTCGGAGGCGTTGGTTCGATCTCATCGCGCGGCAGCGGTTTGATCTGGGTTCACTTTACCCTCGAGCACGCGTTCAAGGGCGTTAACGGAAAAACCGTTAAGGCTCTGACCTACCGCGGCACGTCGTGCGATCTCGGTGTAAAGGAGGGTCAGCGCTGGTTGATCTTTGCACAACGGGATGAGGAAACCAGTAACCTGAGTTTCGGAGCTTGCGACGGAAGTGGAGATATCGAGAAAAACTCCCCATTGATAGCCGAACTCGAAAAGCTTTCGAAACACAGCGGACCGATTTCAATTAGCGGCCGAGTCGCTGAGCAGCAGTTCAACAACGTGAAAGGCGCAAAGGCGATAATCACGGGCAATGGACTTAACCTTGAGACTGTAACGGACGACGAGGGCTCTTACAGTTTTGAGGTACCCAGGGCGGGCCAATACAGAGTAAAAGTCATCGTGCCTTTTAGTGCGAGTCTGATGCGCCGCGCCGACGACCGCCCGATCGATGAAAAGGCGGAGGAGACGCAAACTGTTTTCGAGTATTCCGCGACCGCCTCGCCAGACGCATGCGATTACCGATTTTTCAACACTTTCAAAATCGATCTAAAAGCAACGGCCAGTATTGCCGGAGTCTTTATTCTGGATAGTTGGAAATATATTCCGCGATTCTATCCTAGCGTTTGCCGGCTCATGCCGACCGAGAAAGAAACTCTCAAGGAATGCCGAACTGTATTCTAC
>DATEIS010000157.1:0-12853 GCA_035278765.1 Pyrinomonadaceae bacterium
GTGACTATGGGCAGTAGCGGCAGCACTACAGTCACCGCAACGCCAAGTAACAGTGGCCAGATCCAGGTGTCGCCAACATCGAAGGTTTTGAGTGGTGTTGACGCCGCGTCCTTCACAGTCACAGTCAAGAAACAAAGTGGCAGCGTGACGTTCAGCTCCAGTTGTGGATCGCACACGGTGGATATCACTGTGCCTTAGGAACGAATCATGAGCAAAAAACACTCTGAAGCGGGTTTCACACTCATAGAAACCGTGATCTCGATGGTCCTGATGGCGATTGTTGGCCTCGGTATCGCAGGCATCTTTGCTTACGCGGCAAGCAGCACCGCCAACGCTGCCGAGCGTGAGATGGCGACGGCAGTGGCCCAACAACGAATGGAACAACTGAAGAGCGTAGCCTTCACCGATGCGACACTAAACACCACTTCATCTGTTGGTGTGACAACCACAGTTACACGACTCGAACGCGAGTATTCCGTGAACACCATTGTCACTGCGAATTCATCCGCAACTCTCAAAACGATCACGATCAAAGTCACGCCAGTGAAAGCGATCGCTAAGTCGTGGTCAAACGTTAATACAATTTTTGGTTCGGTGACTCTGGTCAGCACTCGCAGTACGCAGCAGCTTGGGTCAAATCGTTCTTACTGAGGAAGCAATGAGCAAACGTCTACCAAATGCCGGTTTCTCGTTGATCGAGCTTCTGATCTCGATGACGCTGACGCTCACAGTCATGAGCGTTGCGACCGTACTGCTGGCCCAGGCTTTAAATATTCGCACCCGAACGAATGCAAACAACGATGCGCTCGCAGACGCACAACGCGCGCTCAACATCATGTCGCGCGAGATTTCCGAAGCCGGCTTCAACCTGAGCGGCAACGGCATCGTTTCCGGCGATACAACAACCGACGCGAACGGCAACAGCATGATTCGTCTGCGCTCAAACCTGAACAAGTTTGACGAGACGGCCAGCACAACGGCGCGTAATGGGATCGGCGTGGCCGGTGAAGACGCGGGTGAAGACGTCAAATACTTTATCCACAATGCGTCCAACACAAACCTGCTGGCGCGTTATGACGAATACGGCCAGTCTGGCGGCAGCGTCACGGTGCTTGCGAACCGGCTCGACAGTCTTTACATGCATTACTACGCCGAGAAAGTTTCTTACAGCACGTCAGGCTGCGACGTGAGCAGTGCATCGGCTGCGGAAGTTAGTCCGAGCGCGGCGCAATATCTCGTGATTGCTGTGTGCGTGCAACTCGACGCGGTTGGGAAATTCGGGACCGCCGGCTATCAGCCCGCGAAGAGTGTGTTGCTTGTTTCAGACGTGACGCTGCGAAATGCGAATTTACCGGGTTATTGAGGACGAGATTGATGGACGGAAGGAAATCAGGTGAGTCAGGCGCGGCGCTGTTAACGGTGCTGATGTTGTCAACATTATTGCTGGCCGCAGGCGGTACGTTGATTCTCGTGTCGACGATGTCGTCCAGAACCGCAATTGATTCTACTGCCGAGATGCAGGCTTACTACGGCGCTGAAGGTGGTCTGCAAGCGACGTTGAATGTGTTGCGTGGCAATGTTGCCCCCGTGTCTGGGATGCCGAGCGGGTCAAAGATCTCTTTTCGAAATGCCGTCACGTTGAGTAATTCAAACTTGCCATCGGATTCGTCGGGAAGCGCGCGTCTCTCCGGCTGGCTCAATTACGACTACACTCCGGCGGGAGCTACCATCGCAGATCGCGTGAGTTTGACTTCGAGTTATTCGTCTCAGAATGGAATTGCTTTTAGCGTTGTCGTCAGTGACCCGGACAACACGCCGGTCGCGAGCGGTGAGCCCACGCGCCTGCGGTTACGCGTGACGGGTTATGGTCCAAAAGGCGCAGTCAAGCAGCTCGAGCTCGTCGTTAAGCGGACTAACTTTGACTACGATCCAGTGGCTACGATCATGATGAGATCTTCCGACGACGGTACACCGGTTACATTCACAACTGGTGACAGTGCGGCGAAAGATTATTCGGGTCACGATCATGGAGACAGCACAAACATCTTGCCGTCGTTTGGGTCAAACACAGTCGCTGACGTGGCAATCCAGGTCGATTCAGCGAACAAGAACACTGTGGCGGATCCGATTGCTGCAAACGTCAACACTTCATCGTTGCCGTCGTGGTTACAATCCGCGAACCAGGCGCGTGCTTTCGTCACGACGCAGAAAGCCAATGCGGTCAGTCAGGGCAGATACTTCAGCAGTTTCAATGGTAGTGCCGGTAGTAGTTCATCGCCCGCGTTTACATTTGTCGATGGGAATTGCGTGCTCGATGGTGGTGCTGGTCTGTTGATCGTGACGGGCCATCTGGAACTGAACGGGAATCCGAGTTTTGATGGGCTCATCCTTGTACTTGGCACGGGCACAATCAATCGCGACGGTGGTGGTAACGGCAACATCTACGGGGCGATTACCGTGGCCAAGTTTGACCAGAACGGCACGGGTGGTTTTCTGGCACCGAGTTTTACGACGAATGGCGCCGGCACCTCGACGGTTCAATACGATTCCACGGCCGTACGCCGGGCGCTTAATCTGGGTGGTCCACTCGTGCAGGGCGTTCGCGAGTTCTAACCGCGAAATAGACAACTCTTTTAGCGGGTTCGTGCACCTTAGGCTCCGACCTTGTGTCTGCCGCCAGAATGAGTTGTAATCTGGCCCGAAGGAGAACGACTTCCGCATGAGAACCCGTCTTTTTTCCCTCTTTTGTTTGGGTTTAGCCATTACTGTCGGCGCCACGGCCCAGGACATCACGGGCGGCGGCAGCCTGCTCCGCGATATCACCGGAGGGGCGGCCCTCATCTTTCGTGCGCCCCAAAATCCGACGGTTCATGCTTCGGGCGGTAGCCAGGGAGCTACTGGCGGAGGCAAGGTAAAGCCGAGTCAAAAACCTCCGGTCCGTAAGCAGGATGCAATCATCGCCCGGGCCAACGCCGCTCGCAGTGCTCCAAAGCCGCGATATGACGAGGCAGAACAGCAGTATCAACTAGCTGCACAGATTGCACCCGACGACGCGCGTGCTTTCGCTGGATTGGGAAATGTTTATGTGGACCAGGGCAAGTTTGCTGCGGCGGTTGACGCGTATCAGAAGGCGATCAAGTTGAAGCCCGATTACAACGGCGCGTACCTGCCGTTGGCGTTTTCACTCGCTCGCTTGGATCGCTATCCGGAAGCGATCGAGGTCTATGGTGAGACGTTGAAACGTGATCCGACGAGCCCGGAGGTCTACAACAATCTGAGTTTTGCGTACAACCACAGCGGGCGCTATCAGGACGCGGTTGATTCAAGTGAGAAGGCCATCAAGCTACTCGGCGAGACAGGCGAGGCGTACAAGCTCGGATTCCAGGAAAGAAACGAGATCCGTTCGTACGCATACAAGAACCTCGGCAACGCCTACAACGGTTTGAAGAAATACGATGAGGCGGCTAATGCGTTGAAGAAGTCGTCAGAGATTGAACCGAAGAACGCGTCGGCGCATTTCAATCTCGGGCTGACTCTTTACAATGCGGGTCGCTATTCGGAAGCGATTGAGTCGTACAAGGAAGTGATCAAGTTGAGACCAAATCTGGCGCAGGCTTATTTCAACCTGGGGGTTACTTACTACACGATCAACGACAAGACACAGGCGATGGCCCAGTACGAAACACTCAAGGGCATCAACCCCGAAATGGCGAAACAACTCTACGACCAGATCAAGCATTAAGCCCCACCTCTCTATCCACAGATTACACAGATTGGATTTAGGTGTAATCTGTGGATACCTGATTTTTAATCTCACTTAACTGGACCACTGTAATGCTTGACGGGCCCGACCATGCTCAAGGTCAAATGGCGCAGGGAACTGCTCGCCAGAAATGGACCCTCACGCAGGAAGCCTTCGACAAGTTACTCACCGCCCTCGGTGGAGACCGCGACAGTGCCGCCCAGAAATACCTCGAAATCCGAACCAATCTGACGCGTTTCTTCGAGTGGCGCGGGTGCTCGTTCCCTGAGGACCACGCCGACGAAACCATCAATCGTATCGCCAAACGGGTCGGCGAAGGCGAAGAAATACAAAATTACTCGGGATATGCGATGGGGGTGGCTCGTTTACTCCTCCTCGAAATCAACAAAGGCCGGCAACGCGAGCAGTTGGCGCTTGCGGAAATCGGTACGGCGAGCGAGGTCTATGAGGAAGCGGACAACGATGAAGGTCGGCTGACCTGTCTGAGAAGCTGCCTGCAAACGCTCTCAACCGACAATCGTGATCTGATTCTCGCGTACTACCAGGGCGAAAAAGGCGAAAAGATTCAGAACCGGAAGAAGTTGATGGACCGCCTCGGCATTCCGGTTAACACATTGAGAATGCGGGCCTTACGCCTGCGCGAGAGGCTCCAGTTGTGCGTCGAAGAATGTGTCGAGCGAACGTGAAAAAAACTTTGTGATGAAAACTGTTTTGTAGCCACATATAAATGGAAGTTCCCCGCTTTGGCAGATTCTGTAAATTTCCGAAAAACTGAATGGCAACTGACTTAAACAACGAAAACCTTATTGCCCGGTATTTACTCGGAGAATTGTCCGAAGAGCAGCAGATCGAGATTGAAGATCGCGCGTTTGCGGACAAGAACTACCTCGCGAGTATCACGACCGTAGAGAATGATCTGATTGACGAGTACGTCCGAAACGAGCTTTCGGGCGTCGAACGGCAGCGGTTTGAGAAGAGGTTTCTTGCCTCGGCGGAACGTCGCAAGCGAGTCGAGTTTGCGCGCGCTCTCGCCGGCGTGATGTCGGAGGAAGTCGTCTCAAAAAAGATTGTGGTCGAGAAGACGTCGTCCTGGCGAGATGCGATTTACGCCTTTATTAACGGACTTACTCCCGCCGCGAGGATTGCATTCGCCTCAGCGGTGCCCCTGCTTTTGATCGGAGCCGGGTATCTTTCCATAGAGACATTGCGCTTGCGCCGCGAACTCACGGAGTTGCGGACGGCAAACCAGACGCAACGGGATGCACAACAGCAGGCGCTGGAACTCGAGCGCCGTCGCAACGAAGAATTAAATGCGCAACTCAATCAGGAAAAGCAACAACGTGAGCAAACTGACGAGTCGTTACGCGAGCTGAGTGAGGCGAGCGATGCGGTGAATCCCGCGCCGCGACCAGTGATCGCCGCATTAACACTTTTGCCAGGTCTAACACGCGGAGGCGACAACAAGCCCAGCCTGGTCCTACCGGAAGACGCACGTCTGGTCCGGCTTCAAATCGGAATCGATCCGGAAGAGCAGTACAAAAAATTTGGTGTGGAGTTGCGCACCTTGGCGGGGCGCCAGGTGTGGACCAGGGAGAATCTGAACGCCAGAAATCGACGTGGGGCACGCGCCGTCGGGCTAACACTTCCGGCAACCGCTCTCAAAGCCGGCGAATATGAACTGAGATTACAGGGCGTTAACGAGAGTGGCGGTGCAGAAGATATCGGTTTCTATTACTTCGATGTGAAGAAGCGTTAGATCTAGTTAATCCTGCTAAATCTTGCAAATCCTGTCCAAGGTTTTAGATCTGATTGAAACTCTGGCGTTCAGGGTATTCCTTAACATTATCCTGCGGTGCATTACCTTCGCGTATCGACAACACCGTCTTCATCCCTGCCTCGTGCGCGGCGATGAGTTCATCAATCACATCTGAAACAAAAAGTATCTCTGCAGGCGGTAACTTCAGCTTTTCCGCGATACGCCGGTAACTTTCCGCTTCACCTTTTTTACCAACGTTCGTATCAAAGTAGTCGTCGATAAACCGCGTTAGATCCCCGGCCTCGGTGTGCGCAAAGAGCAGCTTCTGGGCCAACACGCTTCCGGATGAAAATATGTTGATGCTCAACCCTCGATGATGCCAACGTTCTAACGCCGGCGCGACATCCGCAAACACCTGCGACTTCAAAGTTCCATTCTCATAACCTTGTCGCCAGATTTTTCCCTGCAATGACTTCAAGCCCGTTGACTTGCGATCGCGCGCAATCAACCACTCGACATAATCCGCAACCAGCGGTGGTGGATTGCGCTCGTGATTCACATCATCAGCATGTTCGTCGCTCAGGAGTGCGACATCTGCACGCACGTCTTCATTATCGGCGTTAGCTGTTAAAAAGTCCCTGACGTGATCGCGAGCGTAGGAGAACAGCACGTCATGAACAAACGCTATCGGTGTCGTCGTTCCTTCGATGTCGAGAAGAATGCCGCGAATGTTGTCCAAAACACTCATGTCGACATTGATAGGTGCGCTACGCCGAAACAAACGGGGAGAAAGTTTTCATCGACGCGACTGTCGGTGTAGTGCGGAGTCCAGCCGGCCATGTCTTGAAATAGTCGGATTGCCCGGATGCGACGGTCATCGCAGAGGTTGAACCAGTGGAATGTGCCGCGCGGGACGCGAATCAGATCGCCCGCTTCGACTTCGATTGCAAGCACGCTTCCGTTCTGGGCGTGAATGTGAAAGATTCCGCGGCCCGCGATGATAAATCTCACTTCGTCTTCATCGTGCCAGTGTTCGCGGTTGAATTTCGCGAGCATTGCATCGAGACCTGGAGTTGCAGGACTGACATCGATCACGTCTGCGGTGACGTAGCCACCACGAGTCTTCAGATCATCAATCTCCCGCGAATACGCCTGAAGGATCTCTTCGGCTGGAGCGTTGTCAGCAATCGGGTGTGAAGGTGTCCAGCGTTCGTAGTCGATGCCGCAGGCCGCGAGGCCCTCCGTGATCTCGTCGATGTTTGTGAGTGTCTTGTTTTCGTTGCAAATCGTGACTACAGCCATCAGTCTGACCTCCCGGACGTATTTCCCTGGATGTGCAATGATCTCCCAATTGTTTCGAGCAGAAACTCGAGAATCTCGATGTGTCGCCTGGCTTCTGCCAGCGTTTGTCCCCACGAGTAGAGCCCGTGACGCCGCAGCAGAAAACCATGAGCGGCCTGGTGCTCATTCAACTTTTTGCCAACTTGCTCAGCGAGCGCGGGCATGTCCTGCGAATTCTCGATAATGGGCAAAAACTCCGTGTGCTCGTGTGTCCGCACACCCTGCAAGCCTTTCAACATTTCGAAGCCTTCGATCGTAACGCCGCCTTCGGACGCGTACAACTCTGAAAGGATCGTATTCCAAACCGAATGAGTGTGCAGCACGGCGCCGGCGCCACGATCTTTAACGATGCGAATGTGGAGCAAACTCTCATCCGACGGTTTACCTGCGTGCTCGCTCACGATTCTCGCATTCTCATCGATCGATAAGAGTTGCTCCGGCTTCAATTCACCTTTATCAACACCGCTGGGGCTCATCGCCAGTCTCAACGGTTCAGTTTGGACCACCGCACTCAAGTTTCCACTGGTCCCCAGCAACCACCCACGCGCATGAAACCCCTTCGCCACCGCCGCCAACCCCGCCGCAATCTGGTTGAACTCATCCGACATAAAAGAAAGATGCCACAAAGTAATCGAAAATGCACAAGTTGAAACGGTGAACTTATTTTGTGCCTTTTGTGCTTTTTGCTGGCTTAAGTTTCTACTTGTATTTACTCACAGATGAGAGTAGGATGCTCTCGCTTTCGATTGCCGCCGCGTTGACCCACCTGTCAAGACTGCCGGCGCAGCTCATCACTCGTCATTAGACGGGTGCATCGAAGGCATTCAGCCCAAATTGTAAATCGAAAACTAAGTCTGGGTAGCCTGGTGGGGGGCCAGGTTGAGTCCGCAGAAGCATGCGGCGCATCGGGGGCTTCTGCGGACTCGAGGGGGTTCGCGAGGGAAATGAATCTCGAAGACGTGATTGAACGCAACTCGCGAAAGAGAGGTAGCGGCGTAGTGTTTGTCGGTACGACAGTTCCAATCAGATTGCTCTTCGAGTTTCTTGAAGATGATCAGACTGTGGACACGTTCCTGGACCAGTTTCCGATGGTCAGTCGTGATCAAGCACGGGCAGTGCTCGGCGCCTCGCTGAAAATGTTGTTGGGCACGCCGGATCTGAGATTTGAGATCGACGGATCTTGAATCTCAGTAGTGGCCTTGGTGAGGGGGCCACAAAGAGTCCGCGGAAGTGATACCGCCCAGTAAGCTTCCGCGGACTCGTATGTTTGCCACGAAGAAGAAATTTAGCCACAAAAAGGCACATAAAGCACAAAAAATATTATTGAGGTGGCGGCGCGCGAGATTCGCTAAGGGATGATAATCTTGTCCCATGCAGCTTCCTGTGAACCCGCCGATCTTGCCGATGCTCGCGAAGCGTGTGAGTGAGTTGCCGCGTGCGGGCGAGTGGATTTTTGAGCCTAAGTGGGATGGTTTTCGAGCGCTGATTTTTCGCGATGGTAAGGAAGTAATGATCCAGAGTCGCGACGAGAAATCGCTCAATCGTTATTTCCCCGAATTGATTGAGCCGCTCTTAAAGCAACTGCCGACGCGCTGTGTGCTCGATGGGGAAGTCGTGATTGCGCAGAATGGCGCGCTCGATTTTGATTCGTTGCAGTTGCGTATTCATCCGGCTGCGTCAAGAGTCAAGCTACTCTCTGAACAGATTCCCGCGTCGATCGTCTTCTTTGATCTGTTGAGTGAAGGGAAGAACGATCTAAGAAGCACGCCTTTTGAAGAACGGCGACGGCGTTTGGAAAAACTGCTTCCGTCTTTGAAGCCGCCACTTCACCTAACGCCCACAACGACCGATCTTGCTTTGGCGGGTGACTGGTTTCGTCGTTTTGAGGGCGCAGGGCTTGATGGCGTCGTCGCCAAGCCGGTTGCCGGAACCTACGAATCAAACAAACGCGTGATGCTCAAGATCAAGCATGAGCGCGAGTGTGATTGCGTGGTGGCTGGGTTTCGTTGGCACAAGAAAGGCGATCGCGATCGCATCGGATCGATGTTGCTCGGTCTTTTTAATGACGAGGGCAAGCTGCAGCACGTTGGGGTGTGTGCGAGTTTCACCGATCAGAAGCGAATTGAACTGGTCGAATTTTTGAAGCCTTATCGAAAGAATGCGCTCGCGGATCATCCGTGGAAAGAATGGGCGGGTGAAGATCTCGGACAGCGCATGCCGGGCGCGCAGAGTCGCTGGAGTCATGGAAAAGACTTGTCGTGGGAGCCGTTAAGACCAGAGCTCGTGGTTGAGGTTGCTTACGAACACATGCAGGGCGATCGGTTTCGGCACACGGCACATTTTCGACGCTGGCGCACTGATAAGAAGCCTGCGGATTGTACCTACGAGCAATTAGAAGTTGTTCCGCCGCATGAAATCGAGCTGATATTTGGACAGGATTAATCCTGTCCACGTTTGCGATGGGCTTCACGCCACTCGCGGGTGGGGTCGTCATCAGGATCGGGAGTCTCCTGCGCGGGCCGAGACTTTTCCGGTACGTTCCGCAAGTTCACTCTGATACGTGTCCAAGTCGATGAACGACCGCGCATCGAATCCACCAGCACATCATCAACCGCCAGGAGCTTCGCGACTTTCGGATACTTCGCTTTCCAACGCTCCAGTCCCTCAAGCGCGGCTTTCTTGTCAGGTGAGTTTGCAATAACGAGCAGCGGCATGCGTTCGCGTTTCTTCTTCGCGGCCGGCTTTTTCGTCGCGGAACGAGCGCGCGACGGCGCAACCCGCGGCGCCTCGCCCTCCATTTTTTGAAAGTGTGGCGGCCACGGCGCATCGCCTAAGCCTTCTGCCTCATCCCTCTCTGCAAGTTCTAAAAGTTTTTCCAGTGATCCGGCGCTCGCATCCATTTCGGCATGCGGATCTCCAAGCTCCTGCAAGCGCTTCGGCACTGTCAGCACAGTAAAGTCCGCCGGCTCGGAATCCGCAACCTCGTTCCACTCAAGCGGCGTTGACACACGCGCATCAGGAAGCGGGCGCACTGAGTACGCCGAACATGTCGTGCGATCTTTCGCGTTCTGGTTGTAGTCGAGAAACACGCCGTGACGTTCCTCTTTCCACCACTTCGAACTCGCGAGCTTCGGTACGCGACGCTCAATCTCACGCGATAACGCCACCGCCGCGCGTCGCACTTCACTGAAAGTCCAACGCGGATGAATCCGTACGTTAACGTGCATCCCGCGCGAGCCACTCGTCTTGGGCCAACCTCGCAATCCCATCTCTTCGAGCAGTGCTTTCACTTCGAGCGCCACGAGGCGAACACTCCCCCATTCCACTCCTGGACCCGGATCGAGATCAACACGCAACTCGTCCGGATGATCGAGATCGTTTGAACGCACCGGATGCGGATGCAACTCAATACACCCGAGATTGACGATCCACGCGAGTCCAGCCGCATCGTCAACCACAACTTCTTCCGCCGTACGACCAGACGGAAACGACAACGTCACAGTACGCAACCAAACCGGATGATTGTTAGGCGCCCGCTTCTGATAAAAAGCCTGACCTTCAGCTCCGTCAACAAAACGTTTCAGCACGATGGGCCGATCGCGAATTCCGGCGAGTGCACCCGGCGCGACCGACAGGTAGTAGCGTACGAGTTCGAGTTTCGAGAGTTTGGTCTGTAGAGAGAAATAAGGTTTGTCGGGGTTCGTGACGCGAACCTCGCGCCCCTCAATCGTCAGTACTTCTTCCTGTGGCTTTGCCATGAAAAATTACAAGAGCGTCTTCGACATGTTGATAAAGTGACAGGGAATTTTCGTCTCGAGATCGGCTGGAAATGGAGTCGTTCCGTTGTGAACATAGCCGCGCTTTTGATAATACGCCGGCAAATCCTCACGCAGATTCACAATCAGAATGTCCATCGCCTGCGAGCCTCGTTCGCGACAATACCTCTCCGCTTCTCGCATCAGCAGCGAGCCGAGTCCACTCTGCTGGCAACTCGGATCGACCGACAGTAAACCGAGATACGATCGTTCACCCCGCAATTCGACGTAAACACATCCACTCAAGGTCTCACCGTTTTCCGCCAGGATGAAGTTGCCCTTTGTCAGCGACTTCTCGACTTCAGCCTGTGTGATGCGATTGCCATCTATAAAGAAACCCTCGGCGATGCGAAAAGCAGCATTGATTACGGCGGTAATGCGCGCGGCGTCAGCCGGCACGGCCAGTCGAAAGGGGGCGGCAGTGTTGGGAGTGGTCATAAGAAAATTCAGATAAAACCATACTAAGAGTTCAAAGAAAACCACAAGTGCATTATGCTGCACCTCTTCCATCCGCAGATTACGCAGATATGAGCACACAAACCGTAACTCAAACCGCACCAGAAGCACGTTCCGGACTGGACCCCTGGCGCGTTGGTGAACTGCCTGTCGCGCCACGACCGAAAGGCCTGCAATGGTTCAGCGCTGTTGGTCCAGGTGTGATCGTGCTGGGAGCGTCAATCGGCAGCGGTGAATTCCTGCTTGGGCCGGCAGCATTTGTGAAATACGGCCTGTCGATGTTGTGGGTGGTGGGTGTGGCCGCGTTGCTACAAACACTTCTCAACCTCGAGCTGATGCGCTACACGATGGCCACCGGCGAGCCCATCATGACCGGCTTCATGCGCACAAAGCCGCATTCGACTTTCTGGGCGTGGTTCTACGCGGCTTTTTACTTTCTGCAAATGGGTTGGCCCGGATGGGCCGGAGCGGCCGCGGGTGCGGTTTTCTTTTTGATTAATAAACGACTGCCCGGCGCGGCCGAAGCGGGTGTGGTCTATGGCATTGGCGTTGGGCTCTTCATCTTATGTGGACTGATACTGATGATCGGACGACGCATCGAGCGAACACTCGAGGTGCTCAATTGGATCATGGTGTCGTGCATTATCGCTGCACTCGGAATACTCGCAATTTTGTTCGTGCCTTTATCGACGTGGGGAGCAGCGCTGGCCGGATTCTTTGCCTTCGATGTGCGGACGGGATCGTTTCAATTCGTCCCGGCTGGTGCTGATTACTTTCTGCTCGGTGCTTTCGCTGCTTATGCGGGTGGTGGCGGAGTTGCGAATCTGACATTGAGCAACTGGGCGCGCGACAAAGGTTACGGCATGAGCAGCAGCGTCGGTTTCATTCCGGCAGCCGTGGGCGGAAAGAAGGTGGCCCTGGCTCACTCGGGCGCTATTTTCGAACCGAATGCGGAGTCGCTGAAGCGCTGGCGTGGATGGTGGCGCATCGTGCGTGTGGATCAATGGGGCGTCTTTTTTGCGGGGGCAATGCTCGGGATGGGATTGCCCGCGTTGCTTTATGTCACGTTTGTGCCCGCCGGCAGCGACATTCGTGGTTTGGGCATCGCGGCCGCATTGGCACAGGCTGTTGCGACACAAAAAGGCGCGATTTTTGGTGGTGTGATCGCGGTGCTCGGAGTGTGGATACTCTTCAAGGCGCAACTCGACATTCTCGAAGGAATGACACGCGCGATTACTGACATTTTATGGACGGGTAGTGCGCGGATTCGTGCGTGGCGTGGCGGCGATGTTCGGGTTGTTTATTACTCGGTGCTGGCGCTGATCTCGGTGTGGGGAATCATCGCGCTCGGTTTGACGCAGCCGATCATCCTGCTGGCGCTGAGTGCGAACATGGCGGGCATTGTTTTTATCATCAGTTCGATTCACTTACTGTATGTAAATACCCGTTTATTACCAGTGGCTTTGCGGCCGCCGTTGTGGCGACGCCTCGCCCTCGTCGCGCTTTCGTTGTTCTATGGATTGTTCCTGACGATGTGGTTATGGAGTCTTTTTGTGAAATAAAACCCATCCACAGATTACACAGATTATAAAAATGTTTCTGCGTAATCTGTGGATAGCTTTCGCATTTGCAATTCGAATAAAAGGAGTCTATAGTTCCCACCAATCAGATGGTTGGTGAATCCTTCCATCCAAAGTGGTTGTCGGGGTGAGGACGATGACC
>DATEIS010000158.1:0-38028 GCA_035278765.1 Pyrinomonadaceae bacterium
CGAGGGCCGCAAGACGTATCCGTTTATGAATTCCAAGATGGGAACGCTCGTCTTCAACATTCTCTCGGAGATCGAAGCGTCGACGTACTACCTGAGCGTCTACAAGAACGTGCAGGAGCCGGTCCTGAAACTAATCACGAAGAACCTCGCCGCCGATGAGGCACGACACGCGTCAAGTTTTTATCTCTACGCGAAGAAGCGCCTGATGCAGTCAGACAATCCACAGCTCGAACGATTCGACGCTTTGAAGATGCTCTATTTCTGGCTGGTCAGTGGTCAAAACGTGAAGCATCCGGTTGCGCTCTTCACGAACAAGATAGCCAGTGGAACTGAGTTCGAAGAGTTGGAACGCATTGTGAGTTTTAAGTCCGAGAACGTATATGCGCGAATGCGAACGATGATCGGAAACCTCGTCGGTCTCACTCTTGATACCAAAGAAGAGGTTCGAAAGAACTTCCTGCAACTACAGAAAGAGAATTACGCGACCGCCAGAGCGTAAATGTTGAGCTTAGAACTTTGTGCTTTGTGCCTGGTTCAGCCGAACCAAGCTCAAAACACGAAGTACAAAGAACAAACAATCATGCACACCAGCGACATCTTAATTTTGACAGGCGACGAGGTGCGTCAACTGCTCGAAGGGCAGGAGACGTCCATCATTGCGGCCGTGCGCCGCGCGTACGAGATTCACGGTTCGGGCAACAGCTTTCTGCCGCACTCGACGTTCCTGACGTTTCCGAACGGCAATAGCAATCGCATCATCGCTTTGCCTGCCTATCTTGGCGACGAGTTTGAGACCGCCGGGATCAAGTGGATCTCGTCGTTCACCGGCAATTTGAGTTTGGGATTGGAGCGCGCTTCGGCAGTGGTGATCCTCAACTCAATGTCGACGGGACGGCCGGAAGCAATCCTCGAAGGCTCATTGATCAGCGCCAAGCGAACCGCCGCCAGCGCGGCACTCGCCGCGATCTCGCTGCATCACGATCAAAACGAGACTCGTGTTGGGTTGATCGGCTGTGGATCGATCAATTTTGAGATCGTCAGGTTTCTTAGGGCCGTCTTTCCGAACCTCGCTGAGCTAGTGGTTTACGATTTGAATGCAGAACGTTCTCGGCAGTTTGCAAACAGATGTGAGGCGGAGTTTGGGTTTGCTCAGATTGAATTCGCAGCCGACGTGAATGATCTTTTTAGAAGCTGTTCGCTCGTCTCACTCGCGACGACAGCCTCTCAACCGCATCTCGCCAGTCTTCCGGAAACTACTTCGCAGCGGACCATACTCCACATCTCTCTGCGCGATCTCTCGCCGGAAATAATTCTTAACGCCGACAACGTCGTAGACGATGCCGATCACGTCTGTCGCGCGCGCACGTCGCTTGACCTTGCCGCGCAAGTTGCAGGCAATCGTGACTTCATTCGTTGCTCGCTTGCGGATGTTCTAATCGGAAGAGCTGAACCGCGAAACGACGTTCACAACACAACCATTTTCAGTCCGTTTGGCCTCGGCATTCTCGATCTCGCCGTGAGCAAGCTGGTCCGCGACCTGGCCCACGCCACCGACAGCGGAACGGTCGTCCCCTCATTCTTGCCTGATTCCTGGATACAAACATGCGTGAGTTAGAAGACCTCACCATTCGTGAGGATGACATTGCAGTTGTTGGCCTGGCTGGTCGTCTGCCCGGAGCCAAAGATCTGCACGAGTTCTGGCGCAACCTATGCGACGGCGTGGAAGCGATTCGTTTCTTTAGCGATGAGGAGCTGTTGCAGTTCGGCGCCAACCCTGAAACTCTCAAACAGCCAAACTGCGTGAAGGCTAAGGCGATTATCGAAAACGTCGACATGTTTGACGCGGCGTTCTTCGGATTCACGGCACGCGAGGCGCAAATCTCCGATCCACAACAACGCATCTTTCTCGAGTGTTCGTGGGAAGCTTTGGAAGACGCGGGTTACGACCCCGAAGCATATCCCGGGAAGATCGGCGTGTACGCCGGCTCCGGTTTTAGCAGCTACATGACGGTCATTGCTGCAAACCCGGAGATCGCTCGCGGGCTCGGGACGTATCGCACACTCATCGGCAACGACAAGGACTTTCTCGCAACTCTCGTCTCTTACAAGTTGAATCTCCGTGGCCCAAGCGTCGTCATTCAGACCGCGTGTTCGACGTCACTCGTCGCTGTGCATGTTGCATGTCAGGCGTTGCTCAACGGCGAGTGCGACATGGCGCTAGCCGGCGGAATCTCGATCCGTTTGCCGGAGAAGGGCGCGTATCTGTATCAGGAGGGCGGCATCCTGTCGCCCGATGGACACTGCCGTGCGTTCGACGCTGAGGCGGAGGGAACAGTCAGTGGCAACGGGGCAGCGCTCGTGGTGCTGAAGCGATTCGCTGATGCGCTGAAGGACGGCGACAACATTCGCGCCGTTATCAAGGGTTCCGCCGTCAACAACGACGGCGCCGCAAAAGTTGGTTTCACTGCGCCAAGCATCGGCGGACAGGTGCAGGTCATCAACCAGGCGCTGGACGTATCGGGCGTCGACGCGCAGACGATCAGCTATATCGAAGCGCATGGCACCGGAACAGCGCTCGGCGATCCGGTTGAAGTTACAGCTCTGACGAAGGCTTTGGGCGCGAAGACCTCGAAGCGCGGCTTCTGCGCCATTGGCTCATTGAAGACGAACGTCGGGCATCTTGATGTGGCAGCCGGCGCGGCAAGCTTAATCAAGTCGATCCTCATGTTGCAGCATAAGAAGCTGCCGCCGTCGCTGCATTTCCAACGGCCGAATCCAAAGATCGACTTCGCGAACAGTCCATTCTACGTACAAACGCATTTGGCGGAGTGGACCAGTGAAACTCCACGTCGAGCGGGTGTCAGCTCGTTTGGCATCGGCGGCACAAACGCTCATGTGATCGTCGAAGAGGCGCCGGCACGTGAACGCACGAATGCTTCGCGCCATCACAAATTGCTGCTGCTCTCCGCCAAGACTGAATCAGCACTCGAAACGGTAACTGACAACATCGCTCGTTATCTCGACGAAAACGCGGACACAGATCTCGCCGACGTGGCCTACACGCTCCAGGTCGGACGCCGGCCAATGGAACACCGGCGCATGCTCGTTTGTCGCGATCGCGAGGGCGCACTGAACGCATTGACGAGTCGCGATCCAAAGCGAGTGTTCACGACCGCGGATAAGACCCGATTCCGGCCAGTCATGTTCATGTTTCCGGGGCAGGGAAGTCAGCATGTGAACATGGCCCACGATCTTTATCGCGACGAGCCGTACTTCAAGCAGTTGGTCGATGAGTGCGCTGAGATTCTGGCGCGATGGCTCGACCTCGACCTGCGCGGGTTGCTCTATCCGAGTGAGGCAAGAAGCGCCGAGGCGAGCGAGAAGCTTACCCAAACACAGTTCACACAACCGGCGCTCTTCGTCATCGAATACTGCCTCGCGAGACTGTGGATGCACTGGGGCATCAAACCCGAGGCAATGATTGGTCACAGCCTCGGCGAATATGTCGCTGCGTGTTTGGCTGGCGTATTCACGCTCGAGGAAGCGCTGCCGTTGATCGCGATGCGCGGCCGGCTCGTCGCAGAGATGCCTACCGGCCACATGCTCGCCGTCAGGCTTCCGGAAACTGAGTTATTACCTTTACTGAACGGACAGCTTTCATTGGCTGCCGTGAATTCATCCTCACAATGTGTTGTAGCCGGCGACGAAGCAGCCGTGGCCACCCTGCAACAACTGCTCAATGAGCGGTCGGTTGCTTGTAGCCGGCTCAACACATCACACGCGATGCACTCACCGGCGATGGATCCGATCCTCGCGTCTCTCACGCAGCATTTCGAACGGATAACACTGAGACCGCCGTCGATTCGTTACCTCTCAAATGTTACCGGCACATGGATCGAACCGGCCGAAGCGTGTAGCCCGGGTTACTGGGCCAAACACATTCGGCAAACCGTCAGGTTCGCCCAGGGAGTAGAGCACCTGCTGAACGAACCAGACGCCGTGCTGCTTGAAGTTGGCCCAGGTCGAACGCTCTGCACACTCGCACAGCAGATGGATCGCGATCGGTCGCACGCGATGTTCACCTCGTTGCCACCCGCTCGCACCGATCAAAACGCGAGTGCGTTTGCGACTCAGACACTGGGGTCGTTGTGGATGCAGGGAGCATCTGTCAACTGGGCTAATTTTCACAGCCACGAAAAATGTAAACGCATCCCGTTACCTACTTATCCGTTCGAACGCGAACGTTATTGGGTGCCCCCGCCGGCGTCGCGCGCGAAAGACAAAGTTATAGAAGAAGTACCACTCTCCCTCGCAGAAGAGAGTGAAAGTTTTACCGAACAGAAACCGGAGGCCTTTATGCCTGAACAATCAAACCCCGTTCCCACAAAATCGGCACGGCGCGATGCGATTCTCTCGATGTTACATTCCGTCGCCTACAAACTCATCGGCATTGAGACGACGGCAAAAGACATCCACGTCAGCTTCTTTGATCTCGGCGTCGACTCCCTGCTGATCATTCAGTTCACTCAGGCAATTCAGGAGCAGTGCGGGGTGCGAATTCCGTTCCGGTTGCTGTTTGAGGACTTGACCACGCTCGATGCAGTTTCACACTATCTCGACGAGCAGTTACCGCCGGAGATGTATGCACCAGCTCCGGAACCCGCACCGCAATCCGTGCCTATCCCTCCTCCTTCCGTTCCATCCGCGGCTCCGGATCTAACTGAACAACTCCGGTTGATTACTCAACAGCTTGAACTGCTCCAACAGAAGATCAACGCCCCTGCGCCCGCGCTAGTCGAGACGCCTTCAGCCCCTGAGCCTTTCATTCCGCACAAACCGCTCGAGATCCGAGCTGCAAACGATCTCACAGCACAACAACACGAATATCTCGCTGACTTCACTCGTCGTTACATCG
The DNA here is from genome assembly GCA_035278765.1 of Pyrinomonadaceae bacterium. Taxonomy (GTDB): domain Bacteria; phylum Acidobacteriota; class Blastocatellia; order Pyrinomonadales; family Pyrinomonadaceae; genus PSRF01. The sequence goes on from DATEIS010000158.1 coordinate 4,916, forward strand.
AACGCACCGCAGGGTCGAAACGCATCGCGCAAGCCAGCCGTCGATCGCTGGCCGATTCAAGGCTCTCAGTCGGTTTCAGTCTTCTACTCAAGGAACTGGTTTATCCGATCTACGCCCAACGCTCGGCGGGTTCGAAGATCTGGGACGTCGACGGCAACGAGTATGTCGACATCTCGATGGGCTATGGTGTGAACCTCTTCGGCAACTCGCCTTCATTCATCCGCGAAGCCATCGAGGAACAACTCAAGGACGGTATGGCGCTCGCTCCGCAACTCGAGTTGACGGCAAAAGTGGCGGCCATGATCTGTGAGATGACCGGCGTCGAGCGCGTAAACTTCTGCAACTCGGGGACAGAAGCTGTAATGGGAGCGTTGCGTGCCGCTCGCGTCGTAACGCAGCGACGTCGCTTCGCGATGTTTGCAGGCTCGTATCACGGCTGGTCTGACCTAACGATGGCGCGAAGTTTGAAAGACAAATCCGGCGCCATGCCGACCGCACCGGGCATCAACTCGAAAACAGTCGAAGATCTTTTAGTACTCGATTACGGAGATCCGCAGTCGCTGGAGATCCTTAAAGCACAGGCGCACGAATTGGCTGCGGTGCTGGTCGAACCGGTGCAGAGTCGCAGGCCTGATCTTCAGCCGCGCGAGTTCCTGCATGAACTAAGAAAAATCACCTCAGAGTCGGGCACTGCCTTGATCATCGACGAGATGATCACCGGCTTTCGCATTCATCCCGGTGGCGCGCAGCACCATTTCGGTGTCCAAGCCGACCTGGCAACTTACGGCAAGATTGTCGGCGGCGGATTGCCGATCGGAGTCGTCGCGGGCAAGAGCAAATTCATGGATTGCTTTGACGGCGGTTACTGGAATTTCGGCGACGCCTCTTATCCACAAGCAGACAAGACATTTTTCGCGGCGGCGTTCTTCAAACATCCGCTCGTGATGGCAGCCGCATCGGCCGTGCTCAAACGTTTGAAAGACGATGGCCCCGCCTTGCAGGAACGAGTCAACCGCCAAACTGAAGAACTTGTTACCACGCTCAACACGTACTTCGAGCAGGAGTCAGTGCCGCTTCACTGCGTGCATTTTGGATCGCTGTTCCGGTTCGTGACGGGCCGCGAGTTCAAGCATCCTGAGTTGTTCGGGTATCACCTGTTCAGCAAAGGCATTCACGTTTGGGACGGCGGAAACTACTTCCTGTCGACGGCCCACACGCAGGAAGACATTCGCAAGGTTGTCGATGCTGTGACGAGCACGGTGGAAGATCTGCGTGGCGGTGGCTTCCTGCCGCGCCGCCCCGATGGCCCATCCACACCACCCAAACCCATTCACGTAGAGGCACCCTCAGGTAATGGACATGGACAATCCGTAGTATCCGTGTCATCCGTGGCTGCTCCGCCCGTCGCCAGCAAGAATCGAACAATTAAATTCAGCCTCTATTACTTCGGCAACTACTGGCCCGAATTCCGTGACGACAAATACGACCTGATCTTCGCTACCACCCGCTTTGCCGACGAACATGGCTTCGAAGCAGTCTGGATTCCCGAGCGCCATTTCGATTCCTTCGGCGGCTTCTCACCAAATCCGTCAGTCATGGCCGCGGCCCTCGCGCGCGAAACCAATCGCATTCAAATTCGCGCCGGCAGTGTCGCACTGCCGTTGCACAACCCGATTCGAGTCGCGGAAGAGTGGGCCCTCGTCGACAACTTGTCGAAAGGGCGCGTCGGGATCTCGTTCGCGTCGGGTTGGCATCGCAACGATTTTGTTCTCGCGCCGAACTCTTTTCACAATCGCCGTGAATTGATGCACGACGGGATCGAGACGGTGCGACGACTCTGGCGCGGTGAGTCAGTTTCGGTGCCTGGCGTCGATGGTCAGAGCGTCGACGTCAAACTCGTGCCCATGCCGATGCAGCCGGAACTGCCGTTCTGGTTAACGGTCGCTTCGCCGACGGGCGGCGTCAAAGCGGGCGAGATGAACGCGGGCTTTCTCACCAACTTCATGGGCCGCACTCTCGAAGACATAGCGGAGAGAATCGCACTGTATCGACAAGCAGCCACGGCTAATCACGGTCCAAATGCCGGCCATGTGACGGTTCAAATCCACGCCTTCCTCGGTGACGATCTCGAAAAAACGCGAGAGAAGGCGCGAGGGCCGCTGGCTGAGTATCTACAGGCTTCGGTGGCGCTGAAGAACACCGTGGCAACAAATCGCGGCAAACGTCCAGCCGTCAACTTCGCCCAGCTTCCGAAAGAGGATCTGCAATACGTCTTCTCCGGAGCTTTCAAAGACTATGTCAACGACGCGTTGATAGGTACGCCGGATCATTGCGTGCCGGTAGTCGACAAACTGATCGAGGCCGGCGTTGATGAGCTTTGCTGCCTGATCGATTTCGGCGTCGATCTCGAATCGACAATGGAGAGTCTGCATTACGTTAACGAACTGAAGAAACGCTACGAGCGCGAACCAGAGTCGAAAACGGAGTCAAGAGAGGAAATAGAAATACGATCCGAACCGGAGATAAGGCCGGCCGCTGCCAAGGTGATTGAGTTGCCGCGCAAGTTTCCGATGACGGAGGGCCAGAAGCAACTCTGGACGCTGGCCCAGCTCAGCGACGACGCGAACGGCGGTTACAACGAATCCAGTATGTTACACATGCGGGGGGCGCTTGATGTGGACGCGCTGTACCGTACGATGCAGAAACTCGCCGATCGCCACGAGGCGATGCGCATCACGTACAGCGAAGATGGAGAACACCAATACATTCATAGTCGGGTCAAAGTGTCTGCGCCCGTTTTTGATCTCTCGGGCTTGAGCGACGAAGAACGGAAGCGCAAGGTGGATGAATGGTCAAAGGCTGAAATGAGACAGTCGTTTGACCTCGCGCGAGGCCCGCTCTTCAAATTCAGGCTGGCGCGACTCGAGCCGCAGTATCACGTACTTATCTTCACTTATCACCACTCGATTATCGATGGTCAGTCGCTCAGCGTCTTCTTCAAAGAGTTTAATGCGATTTACGGGGCTGAATGTCGCGGCGAAGTCTGTTCGTTGCCGGAGCCGAGGCAGTTCAGCGATTACCTGCAAGATCCCGGCCGGCAGCGTTCAGAAGTCACGAACGAGGCCAACGAAGCGTACTGGTTGAAAGCTTTCGCCGGCGGGGTGACCTTGCTGAATTTGCCCGCGGACCACCCGCGACCTGCAACTCATTCGTTCAAGCGTGAGCGTTACACCGCCTACCTCGGTCCGGAGATAACGCACCAGGTTCAGCAGTGGTGCCGTTCAAAGCGTTGCACCGCTTTTTTGATGATGCTCACGGTTTTCAAGGTCCTTTTGCATAAGCTGACCGGCCAACGTGTGTTGCTGGTTGGGATCACTACGGCGGACGGCGATGGAGTAAAGCGCAACGACCTGATGGGATTTCGTCTGAACGGGGCGCCGTTGCAAAGTCAGATCGCAGGCGATCCGACGTTCAATGAGTTTCTTTTAACGGTGAAAGGACTGATGTGGGAGGCCTACGAGCATCAGGATGTTTCGCTGAGTAGGGTGTTCCGGCTGCTGAAGGTGCAATTACAACGCGATCGCCTGTCGCCACTTTCAGTGAAATTCAATCTCGACCGTAGCTCCGAGGAGATGGACTTTAACGGAATCAAAGTCACAATCGACGCGAATCCTACGCCGGCGCCGATATTCGATCTCACTCTGGACATCAATGAGAAGCCTGACGAGACAATCCTCCAGTGGAACTACAATCCACAATTGTTTGAGGAGAGCACGATTCAAAAATGGATGGGGTATTTCGAGACGCTGCTGACCGCGGTGCTCGCAGAATCGGAGCGTCCGCTCTCCGCGTTGCCGCCAGACCTGACAAAGCCAATAACTGTCGCCAAAACTTTTGAACCAACACTCCCCGCTGCCAACGGCAATGGACACGGGTTAGGTCTGACAAAACTACAGTTGCGAATCTGGACGTGGGAAAAGCTTTTCCCGAATGAGCCGATCTACAACCAGGGCGGCTACTTGCTCTTTCCGATGCTCATAGATCGCGAACACTTCAGCCGTGCCATTGCCAAACTGATTCAGAACGTCGATGCCTTTCGCACAATCATTCGTGAGAAAGAAGGAGTTCCATATCAACACATCCTACCGGAACACGACTCCGGCCTGGAACATTACGACTTTACTTCTGCTGTCGATCCGATGGCGGCATTCAACCAATGGGCCAGAGAAGCCTGCCAGACAACCTTCAATCTGGAGAAGTCGTTAACTCACTTCGCCCTGGTGAAGTTGGGAGACAACTCGAGCGCGTTCTACATGAACATCCATCACATGATTGCGGATGCCTCATCGGTGATGCTCACGGAACGTTTAGTTAGTGATTACTACCAACTGTCGCTCGATAACCGGCTCGAAGAAGCGAAACCGTTGCCGTCGTTCCACCAGTCTGTGCGTCGCGAGCAGGAGTATTTAAGTTCGGCGCGCGCCGCGTCCTCTGAGGCTTATTGGGTGGAAAAAGTGGCAGACCCGATTGAGCCGCTGGCGTTCTATGGAAAGCCGGCCTCAAAACCTACCAACCGCATCAAGCGCATTAATGAAACTATCGACGCGATGCGCATGCAGATGCTCAGGGCCGCAGCGCGCGACAAAGAGTTCTTTTTTCTGTCGCCTGATGCTTCGCTCTTTTGTGTCCTGACGGCAATCTTCGCCACCTACATTCATCGCGTCAGCGGCAGTCGAAAGCTCTCCATCGGTGTCCCTTTCCATAACCGGCGCTCGAAAAAAGACGACGTCATCGGCCTCTTCATGAACATCCTGCCGATGAGACTGGTGATCGACGACGACGAAACCTTCCTGACGCTGACCAAAAAAGTGCAGGGCGAATTCGCGCGAATGCTGCGGCACAGCGAGTATCCGGTCGGAAACACGGCACTGGATGAGGCGTACGATCTTGTTTTCAACTACGTCAACGTGTCGCCGCTGTATGTGTTCAACGGCATTCCGATCGTGCACGAGGTGGTTCGCTCGCAGGAGGGCAAGGAGAGTCTCGCATTCACCCTTCGCGTGGGCGGAAAAGACGATCTGGTCGTCCAGCTCGATGCTCACCGCGACGTCTTCGACGAATACCATCAGGGCCAGATCTTCAATCATTTCGTTTGCGTCATCGACAGGTTTCTGGAAGACCGCGCGCAACAGTTACGGCGAGTGGAACTGCTAACCACGGCCGAACGGAAGCAGTTGGTTGAGGAGTTCAACAATACCGAGAAGCTTTATCCGCATCAGCGGAGTTTTTCGGAGTTGTTCGAGCAGCAGGCTGAAAAGACTCCGGACAGTATCGTGGTCTCGGCAGATGGACAATGTTTGACTTACGCGAGCTTGAAAGACCGGGCGAACGGTTTGGCGCAACATCTGCGCTCGCTCGGAATCGGTCCCGAATCGATCGTTGGTCTATTGGCCCATCGTGGGATCGACTTTCTGACCGCGATGCTGGCGACGTTCAAAGCCGGCGCGGCATGCCTGCCGCTCGACCCGACTGCGCCGGATCAGCGGCTGGCCCATGCGCTCAGCCAGGGCGACGTCGCGCTCGTGCTCGTTGCGAACGACTGCACTCCAAACATTATGGAAGCGCTCGATCTAATGACCACGGATAATCCACCGCGGTTTCAACAGATCGAGGATCTGCTTTCGAAGAACTACTCGCCCGCTACCGCAGTTGGTACTGACTCCACACCGCGCAACCTGAGCTACGTCATTTACACATCCGGCTCCACGGGCGCGCCAAAGGGAGCAATGGTCGAGCAACAAGGGATGATGAATCACTTGTTTCTCAAGATCGACGACCTACAACTGGACCAGCAAACCAGAATCGCACAAACGGCGCCACAGTCGTTCGACATCTTTGTCTGGCAGGCGCTGGCCGCCCTCCTCGTTGGTGGGTCAGTTCACATCGTCAGCGACGAACAGCGGCGCGACCCTGCGTCTTTGCACGAGCAAGTCGAACGCGAAGGCGTCACAGTGCTCGAGATCGTGCCTTCATTCCTCCGCGCAGTACTCGATCTCGAAGAAGCGTCGGAGGAGACGAACTTCAGTTGGTCTTCGTTAAAACTGCTCGTGTTGACGGGTGAAGCTTTGCCGTCGAACCTGTGCCGGCGTTGGCTCAGGCGCCATCCCAACATTCCAATCCTGAACGCTTATGGTCCAACCGAGTGCTCGGACGACGTGACGCACAACTTCATCTCCACCGTGCCCCAGGACGCTCCGGAAATTGCACCCGTTGGCCGCGCTGTCGGCAACACACAAATCTACATTCTCGACGAGGATTTGTTGCAGGTTCCGCTCGGGATGACTGGCGAGGTTTGTGTCGGCGGCATTGGTGTCGGCCGCGGTTACCTGATCGATCCGGAGAAGACCAGCAAGACGTTCGTTCCGAATCCATATGCAACCAAACCCGGCGAGCGCCTCTATCGAACCGCCGATCTCGGACGGCAACTGTCTGATGGGACGATCGAATTCCTCGGCCGCATCGATCATCAAGTAAAGATTCGCGGCTATCGCATCGAGCCGGGTGAGATCGAGGCGCACCTCGCAAAGCATCCCGCGCTGAAAGAAGCGACAGTCGTCGGGCGTGAAGTTGAACCGGGCGTTAAGCGGCTGGTCGCTTATGTTGTGCCGCGCACGTCCGAGGGCGTTACGAATCGCGAACTGCGCGCGTTTCTCGAACGCAGACTGCCGCAATACATGGTGCCGTCGGCGTTCGTGACGCTTGAAGAGTTGCCGTTGACGGCAAGTGGAAAGATCGATCGCAAGTCGCTGCCGCTGCCTTCTTTCGAGCGTGAGGAAGACGAAGAGACTTTTGTTGCTCCGGCCTCACCTGTTGAAGAAGTGCTGGCGGGCATCTGGCGTAAGGCGTTGCGGTTAGAACAAATCGGAGTTAACGATAACTTTTTCGAGTTGGGCGGCGATTCAATTTTAGCGGTGCAGGTTGCGGTCAGAGCAAAGCAGGCAGGATTGAAGCTCGCGCCGATAGATATCTTCGAGAACCAGACACTTGCCGAGCTGGCTGAAAAGGTTGGTTCGCAGTCGTTCCTGCAAGCGGAGCAGGGTCAGGTGACTGGTCCTGTTCCGATCACTCCGAGTCAACGACGCTGGCTCGCTACAGGCTCAATCAACGAAATCAACAAGGCCACGACCATCATTGTCGATCTGCAACCGGAGGTCGATCCCGATCTGCTGGAGCAGGCGCTGGAACAACTCATCTCGCATCACGATGCGTTGCGGCTGCGTTTCACCCAGGATGGTACAGACTGGCATCAGTTCAACAATCCGATCGAGCACAGCCGGCCGCTCGTGCGAATGGATCTGTCGCATCTGCCTGAAGCTGAACTGAGCCTCGCCTGCGACACCGTGATCGCGAATCTGCAAGCCGAGTTGGATCTGACACAGGGCACGACTATTCAAGCGGCATACATGCGTCTGGCTGGTGATCAGCGTGCGCGTCTGGTGCTGGCCGTGCATGCGCTCGCCGCTGACGATCAGTCGTGGGAGATTCTGCTGGGGGATCTTCAGTTCGCTTATGAACAGTTGAGCGGCGGCGAGACTGTTCGCTTCGCGCCGAAGACGACCTCATTCAAGCAGTGGGCGCAAAGCCTTCTGACCGGTGCGAGTGAGCTGGATGCTTCCGGTGCAGAGCCTGAGGCCGAGGACATGTCGCCGTTGCCGGTCCATCGGGAAGGCGAGACGGTCATTCGCGAGTTTGACACGATCGACGTTTCGCTCAATTTCAGCACGTTGATTGGTGAAGACCAGGAGCCGCCGGATCTCGAGTGGGATCAGTTGTCGCTCAGGGCTTTGAAGCAGGTGATCGCGACATGGGCCGAAACGGATCAGGTCTTGATCGACGTTCTCACGGACGCTCGAAGCGAACCTTCCGACACCGTGAACCTCTCTCGCACAGTCGGACAACTGACAATTGGACGCGCTGACCGGCGAGCGCAACTCACTTTCGGCTTCATGGGCCAGAGCGACCTCGTCGTATTCGAGTCGTGTCTGTTCGCGCGACCGCTCGAAACGTTGAAATGGAAGCGTGCACATACATCCATGCTGGAAGTTTTCGGCTCGATAACGGGACGGCAGATTCGCTTTGAATGGGCTTTCAGCAAACAACACTTCTACCGGGTCACGATCGAGGAACTCTCGACGAGCTTTGCTGAAGCACTGGAGGCGCTGATCAAGTCAGCACTTACCGGCGAAGGCGAATATACAGAGGAGAGCTACCTCAACGACTTCAACTGGGGCCAGAAAGATCTCGATCGCGTCAAAGCCCTCGTGGCCGCCGGTAAACCGCAGGTTACGTCCTAGTTTGAACTTACGCCGAAGGCGTTCGCTAATTTCAGCCCAGTTTGAACTTACGCCGAAGGCGAACGCCTTCGGCGTATTCATCAAAATTTCAAAGCGACGCAAATACCAGAGGCCGGACTTGAACAATCCGCCCACTGCCGTGGGCGGGATTCACCTCAAAATCAAACGTGAGATAAACAATGAGCACAGTCAAAGACTTCTATCCGCTCTCGCCAATGCAGGAGGGCATGCTCTTCCACAGCCTGATGGACCAGGGATCAGGCGTGTACGTCAAACAAGGCACGTACACGCTCAGTGGCGAACTCAACATCCCTGCGTTAGAGCGCGCGTGGCAAGACGTGGTGGATCGGTTTGCAATCTTGCGCACTTTCTTCCTCTGGGGAGATCTCGAGAAGCCCATTCAGGTCGTGCAGTCAAAGGTCCCAGTCACGCTTCATCAGGAAGACTGGTCCGACGTGCCGGAAGCGGAAGCCCAACGCAGGTTGTATGAGTTTTATGAAGCGGATCGCGTCCGTGGTTTTGATCTTTCACAGCCGCCGCTAATCCGGATGACGCTCATTGTGCTCGGCCGCGAAAACTATCGCCTGGTTTGGACGTGGCACCACATCCTGATCGACGGCTGGTCAGAAGGTTTACTCGACAAGGCATTATTCGAGCTTTACAGCGCGCACAGCACCGGACGAAAGCCGCAACTCCCGCGCTCGCGCCCGTTCCGCGATTACATTCGCTGGCTACAGCAACAGGAACTGCCCAAGGCCGAGGCTTTTTGGCGCCGCACGTTGCAGGGCTTCACGCGTCCCAGTGCCCTCGCGCGTTCGCTAACTGCCGAGGAGCAATCGCAACCGAGCCCGCCTTACAAAAAGAACGGCGTGATGGTCTCAGAAGAGACGACCAGCGCGCTCAACGCTTTCACGCGTACACATCGACTCACGCTGAGCACGCTGTTGAAAGGCGCCTGGTCGCTGATCCTGAGCAAGTACTGTGATCAGCAGGATGTCGTTCTGGGCTCAGTCGTATCAGGGCGTCCGACGGATCTCGAGGGCGTCGAGCAGATCCTGGGAATGTTCGTCAACACGCTGCCCATGCGTGTTCGGATCGCACCCGATCAGCCGCTGCTGTCGTGGCTCAAGGACGTGCAAACTCAGCAGGCCGAAACTCTTCAATACGAATACTCGCCACTCCAGCAGATCCAGAAGTGGAGCGACATTCCGCGCGGCGTGCCTCTCTTCGAAAGCATTGTCGCGTTTGATATGGCGTCGATTGTCACGTCGGCATCGGAGTCGACGCGCACGCTCGAGACGGTAAACATCAAGATCGGAGCCGGTGGAGGTACGCTTCAGATCAGCAACCCACTCTCGATTCTGGTGCATACCGGCGCGCAGTTGTTCATCGGCATGAGCTACGACACCCGCCTGTTTGCAGACGACTTGATCGATCAGCTATTGGCCGACTTCAATCGCCTGCTCGAAAACTTTGTTGCTCATCCGGAGCGATCGATCTCGTCGTTCCTCGCGCAGATCGGCCCCGATCGTGCCGAGACTGATGAGCTCGCCGAGCTTATTGACCGTTCAAACCTCACGCGAAACCAGTTCATGATCTGGCTCGGGCAAAAGCTGAATGGCGACGCGCCGGTTTACAACATTCCCGTCCTCATTAATTTGACCGGTCACTTCGAGCCGGACCACCTACGCAATGCCTGGCGTACGCTTGTTAATTCCAGCGACGCGTTGCGCACTATCTTTGAAGAAGATGAAGCCGGCGCAATTCGCCAACGCGTGCTGCCGTCGCTCCAGTGGGAGATAGAGGAGTTCGACTTCTCGCGCGAACCAGATCCAATCGCAAGGCTGAGCGGCTGGTTGCGCGACCGCAGCAGGGCCACCCTCGCGATGAACCAGCGCCTGTTCGATTGCGCTTTGATAAAAATGTCGGAACAGTCCTACACGAATTATTTCAATAGTCATCAACTGATCTGCGACGCGTGGTCTGAAGGCATCATCGCCCGTCAACTGATGTCATTCTACGAACGCTCTTTGACCGGCGAGTTGAGCGAGAAGCAGGAGTTGGGCCAATACGTCGACTATGTCGATCATGAACGAAAGCTGCGCAGCTCGCCGCAGTATCAGGAGGCGCACGAGTTCTGGCAGCGGGAGTTGGCCGAAGAGGCTGAACCGCTGGCTTTCTATGGCAAGCAGCCGGTGAAGCACACCGCCGACGTCGAGAGAGTGGTGATCGATCTTGGTGCGGAGCGCAGTCGACGTCTCAAGGAAATTGCCACGAGCGAGGGTATTTTCCAGTTGTCGCACGAACTGACGCTGTTCAGTGTCTTCGTCTCTCTCTCGTCGGCATTTCTCTATCGCATTACCGGCACACCACGCATCCCGCTTGGCGTTTACTATCACAATCGCAACGGGTTTAGAGACACCATCGGATTGTTCATGCACGTGCATCCGATGCGCGTCACGGTCGAGGACGGCGATACGTTCCAATCTCTGATCAAGCGAACTCAGTCCGAGTATCGCAGGATCTCCAGGTACCGCCACTACCCGGTTGCAAATCCTGCTCGCAAACCCGCGTACGATGTGCTCATTAACTACACGGGTCCTCCGGCTCCGACCAATGTCAACGGCGCGTCTGTCCAATATGAGTGGTTACATGCCGGGCACGGTTTGGAAAGCCTGAACATCGAACTGATCGACTACAAGTGGTCATCACGCAATTTTGAGCTCGGGATCAAGTTCCATCGCGACGTGTTCAGCGAGCAACGGCGACGGGACGCGGCCAGGCACTTCTTACAGCTCGTTGATTGCTTCCTCACGGACAGCACGCAGCGAGTTGCGTTTGCGGCGCTGTTGACGGAGAAGGAAAGGGAACAACTAGTCGTACGGTTTAATCAAACGCGGCGCGAGTATGAGCAGGACCAAACGATAGTTGGACAGTTTGAATCGCAGGCCGAACAGGCACCCGAAAAGATCGCTCTCGAAGTGGACGGGCGCACGCTTACTTATGCCGAGCTCGACGCGCGTGCAAATCAACTCGCGCACGCACTGCGCAGACGTGGTGTCGGCCACGAGATAGTAGTCGGCATCTGCACGGAACGTTCGCTTGAATTGATTATCGGCATACTGGGCGTGCTCAAAGCCGGCGCCGCGTTTGTGCCGTTGGATCCGACTTATCCGCGGGAACGGCTGGCCTTCATGCTCGACGACAGCCGCGCCGAGGTGCTGCTCACGCAACAACACCTGCTGCCGGGACTGTCGCAGCACGAGATCACAAGCATTTGTCTCGATTCGGATTGGCCGCAGATCGCCGCTGAAAGCACTGAGAAGCCCGGTGATGGTCCAGCGGTCGACAACCTCGCATACGTCATCTACACCTCCGGGTCCACCGGCAAACCAAAGGGAACGATGATCCAGCACGGATCGCTGTTCGACTACACGCAAACCGCCACGCGTGAATATTCAATCACGGCTGACGATCGCGTGTTGCAATTCTGCTCGTTGAGTTTTGATACCAGTATCGAGGAGATCATTCCGTGTCTCAGCAACGGCGCAACGTTGGTGTTGCGAACAGAAGAAATGCTCGCCTCAGTACCGACATTTCTCGAGTTGTGTGAGCAATGGGCCATCACGTTCATCAGTCTGCCCACAGCTTACTGGCACGAGATGACGGAAGTGGTCTCCTCCTCCGGGCTATCGCTTCCGCCGGTGTTGCGAATGGTAGTCATCGCGGGGGAAAGAGTACTGCCCGAGCGACTGACCGCCTGGCAACATATTGCGAAACGGCCTTTGTTGATTAACACCTACGGGTTGACTGAATCGACGATCGTTTCCACAGCGGTCGAGTTGTCGCACTTGCCATTCGATGGCGGAGAGGTCCCGATCGGTCCGCCGATCAGCAACACGCAACTCTACGTCCTCGATAAAAACTTCGAGCCCGTACCGGTGAACATGCCGGGCGAGTTACAGATTGGTGGGAACCTTCTGGCCCGCGGCTACTATCGCCGTCCCGACGTGACTGCCGAACGCTTTGTCCCGAATCCTTTCAGCAATCAGCCCGGCGCGAGACTTTATCGCACTGGTGACCTGGCCAAGTTTCCGACGAAAGACACGCTCGAGTTTATCGGCCGCCGCGATCACCAGGTGAAGATTCGCGGTTTCAGAATCGAGCTCGAGGAAGTAGCCGGAGCCATCCGTCAGCATCCCAACACGCGTGATTGCGCGGTCGTTCTTCGTGAAGACACACCCGGTCGCAAGCAGCTCATTGCTTACGTCGTGCCGCGCCAGCAACCCGCAACAACGAGTAGTGATCTGCGCGAGTTTCTCGCACAGAACCTGCCTGATTACATGCTGCCCGCGGTCTTCATGACGCTCGATGCCTTGCCGTTGACCCCGAATGGAAAGATCGATCTCGCGGCTCTGCCGGCGCCTACACGCTCTGACGACAACATCTACGCCGGACCACTCACACGCATCGAGCGCGACCTCGGCGAGATATGGGCTTCAGTGCTGGGACTCGATCGCGTCGGCATTCACGACAACTATTTCGAACTCGGCGGCGACTCGATTCGCAGTATCCAGATTCGCGCCAAGGCCCAACGTCTGGGAATCGAATTCACGGTTCAGGATCTGTTTCAGCAGCAGACGATTCAGGCACTGGCAAGAGTTTCCAAACTTAGCGATCCCGGAGCCATTCCGCTGCTCGAAACCGCGCCGTTCAGTTTATTGACTGAAGAGGATCGCGAAAAGCTTCCGGAAGGCGTGGAAGACGCGTTTCCGCTCGCACGACTTCAGGCGGGAATGGTCTTTCACAATCTCTACCACGAGAATTCGGATCTTTATATCGACGTCTCCTCGCTTCATCTCGAGTTGCCTTTCGATCTAAAAGCGATGCAACTCGCCATCAATCAAATGATCGCGCGCCATCCGATTCTGCGCACGACATTCGATCTCAGCAGCTACAGCGAGCCGTTGCAGTTAGTGTGGCCCGAAGCGCTTTGCCCGCTGGCCGTGCACGACATTCGCCACCTGAGGAAAGAGGAGCAGGATCAGTTCCTGAAGAAGTTTATCGATGAAGAAACAAGGCGACAATTCGATCTCACTGAAGTGCCGCTGATTCGATTCATCATACACCGGCGCACAGATACGTCGTGCCAGGTTACGTGGTCCAACCACCACGCCATTCTAGATGGCTGGAGCATGGCCGTGATGCTTACTGAGTTGTTTCAACTCTTCCTTGCGCATCATTCAGGCAAAGAAAGCAAGATAGGGCCGCCGCCGTCCGTGAGTTACCGGGAGTTTGTGGCGCTGGAAAGGGAAGTGCTCAACTCGAACGAAGCGCAGCAGTATCTGTCGGAGACAGTGCGCGGTCTGACCGTCACGACGATGCCTCGGCGGCCGGGTGCGCGCCCGGGAATTCCGGAAACGTTAACCGTTCAAGTTTTGCCGCCGGCGGAGTTGTGCGAAGAACTGAAGCAGCTCGCGTTGTCGACGAACATACCAGTCAAGAGCTTTGTCCTCGCGGCACAGATGAAGATGCTGAGTATGGTCAGTGGTCATTCGGATGTGACGACGGGAATGGTTGTCAGTGGCCGTCCGGAACGCGAAGACGGCGACCGCGTGCTCGGGCTCTTCACCAACACAATTCCGGTACGCATGAATCTTACCGGAGGCAGTTGGATGGAGCTGGTCCAACGCGTGTTTGAGCTTGAAGGCGAGTTGTTGCCTTACCGGCGGTTCCCAATCTCGGAGCTGAAGACGCTCGAAGGGGGACAGGTACTCTTCGAGACGATGTTCAACTTCACACATTTCTTTCTTTACAAGACTGTGCCGCGGGTAAGCGGCGCGCAGGTCCATGGGGTGGATATTCGCGGCGCCAGCAACTACGTCTTCGTCACTGACTGCAACCAGGACTTCTCCTCGTCGCAGTTTGAACTGGCGCTGACTTATGACGCTTCCCTCGTGGATCGTCAGCAAACTCAAGTGATCCGGGGCTACTTTCTGAAGATCCTCGAATCGATGGTCAGGAATCCGCATGGCCGCTACGAGTTGATGTCGTTGCTTTCTGAGGACGAACGCAAGCAGCTCGTCGTCGAGTGGAACAACACCTCCATCAAGTATCCGGACGAGAAGCCGATTCACGAGGTGTTTGAAGCGCAAGCCGAGCGGATGGGAAATACGGTCGCCGTCGTCTACGAAGATCAACAACTTACTTACGATGATCTCAACCGGCGTGCGAACCAGCTCGCGCATCATCTGCGACGGCTCGGAGTTGGTCCGGAAGTTTTAGTCGGCGTGGCAGCAGAGCGTTCGGTCGAGATGATGATTGCGTTGCTCGGAATACTCAAAGCGGGCGGCGCTTATGTGCCGATTGATCCTTCTTACCCGGCGACCAGAGTCGAGTACATGCTGGCGGATTCGGGTGTCTCGATTGTTCTGACGCAAAGCCACCTGTTGGACCAACTACCGCAAACGGGTGCACGTTTGATCAGTCTCGACGACTGGTCCGCGATTGCGGCTGAATCAGACGAGAATCCGGCGGTGAACGTCAAGGGTGATAACTCGATTTACATGATCTACACCTCCGGATCGACTGGCCAGCCGAAGGGTGCGCTCAACACGCATTCCGGACTGTTCAATCGTTTGACGTGGATGCAGCAGCAATACGAATTGACGCCGGACGATCGCGTTCTGCAAAAGACGCCGTTCAGTTTTGACGTTTCGGTTTGGGAGTTCTTCTGGCCCGTCATTACCGGAGCGCGTCTGGTGTTTGCAAAACCCGGCGGACACCAGGATCGCTCTTACTTGATCGAGCTAATCAACCAGGCGCAGATCACGACGTGTCACTTTGTGCCGTCCATGCTTCAGGCGTTCCTTGACGATCCGGAAGTCTCGACGTGCCGCAGTCTGCGTCAGGTGATGAGCAGCGGTGAAGCGTTGAGTTACGACTTGCAACAGCGGTTCTTCGAACGACTCGGCGCGCGCTTGCACAATCTTTATGGACCGACTGAAGCCGCGATCGACGTCACGTTCTGGGAGTGCAGAGCCAACGAGGAACGGTCAGTGCCGATTGGCCGGCCTGTCGCCAACACGGAAATCTATCTGCTCGACCCCAGCATGCAATCGGTGCCGGTCGGCGCGCCCGGTGAGCTTTACATCGGCGGTGTCCAACTTGCGCGTGCTTACCACCGCCGCCCCGAACTCACGGCACAGCAGTTTATCCCGCATCCGTTTTCACACGCCTCTGCACACCGGCTTTACAAGACCGGCGACCTCGCGCGTTACCGAACTGACGGCGCGATCGAGTACATCGGTCGTTCTGATCACCAGGTGAAGATTCGCGGGTTCCGCATCGAGTTAGGTGAAATCGAAGCAGCGTTGCGCGAGTGTGAGAACGTGAAAGATCTGATCGTGCAAACGCAGCAAGACTCGCGCGGCGACGTGATGCTGGTCGCTTACGTCGTCTATGATCACGAGCCCGCTCCGAAGCCTGCCGACATCCGCGAGTTCCTCAAGCACAAACTGCCGGAACACATGATCCCGGCGGCATTCGTGATGATGTCGAGCTTCCCGTTGACTGCGAACGGCAAGGTAAATCGACGCGCCCTGGCGACGATGCGGCCCGAGAAGCTCGAAACGGAGCACGCCTACGTTGGGCCGCGCACGCCGATCGAGCTACGGCTGGTGGCGATCTGGGAAGACGTTTTCAACCTTCGTCCGATTGGTGTGGAAGACAGCTTCTTCGATCTGGGGGGACATTCGATCCTCGCACTCCGGCTGATGGCCCAGGTGCAAAAGGAGTTCGGTCAGAACTTGCCGTTGAGCACGCTCTCCGAAGCGGGTGACATTGCTCATCTGGCTGAAATCATCAGCGGTCGGGGAGTTGCGACGCCCCCTTCGCTCATCGTGCCGATTCAGCCGAAGGGATCGAAGCCGCCGATTTTCTGCGTGCATCCCCTCGGCGGTCACGTGATGCGCTATTACGAGTTGGCCCAACTGCTCGGAACAGACCAGCCGTTCTATGGAGTACAAGGCCGCGACGTGGTCGACATCAGCGAAGACTACCAGTCGCTCGAGGAGTTGGCGCGCGCGTACGTCAAAGCGATGCGCGAGACGCAGCCCACGGGACCATATCAACTCGGCGGCTATTCATTTGGGTCATTCGTGGCGTTTGAGATGGCGCAGCAGCTCATGCGTGCCGGTGAAGAAGTGTCGTTGCTCTTCCTGCTCGACACGTGGTCGCCGTCGATCCTGCGTTTACTGCCGGAGCTCGACAAAGACGCGCTGCTGCTGAATGTCATCTCGAAGGAAGTCGCGATGCGGATGGGCAAGACTGACTTTGCAGTCTCTGTCAGCGAACTGGAAGCACGCGAGGGCGAGGCACAGCTTAGTTTCTTCCTCGAGCAGGTGCGAAAAGGTGGTCTCGTCCCCGATGAGATTTCGGACGACGTTGGGATGGTTTATCTGCGCGGTTTGCTCACGGGCATTCGCACGAGAGGTGCAGCGTGGCGCAACTACGAAGCAGATGTCTATCCCGGCAAGATCACGGTCATCCGCTGCAACGAACAGGAACCGTTTTTATACAACACTCTGGCCGAGTTTGGAGCCGACGTTGAAGACCCAACCGCGGGTTGGCGATGGTTGTCGGAAGAGCCTGTCGAGGTTCATTTCGTGCCGGGATATCACGAACGGATGATGATGCAGCCGTCAGTTGGCGAAGTCGCCAAAGTGCTGGCCGGATGCATCGAGAGGCCATTCGTACCACAAAAATCCGAATCGGGAATTGCTGCCCGCGTTCTTGGTTACTTCAGGAGGTAGATGGAATGGGAGAGTTGCTGGCTTTTCTTTTCAAAAAATCGCGCGGCGTTGTCATCGCCGCGATCATTATCAGCATATTGAGCGGCGTCGCCAGTTCAAGTTTGATTGGATTGGCGCACAGGGCGCTCGCGACGCGCGAAGCATCACCCCTTTGGCTGATCCTTGGGTTCGTGGCCTTATGTTTTATCTATCCGCTTACCCGCGTCGCAGCCGAAGTGCTCCTCGTTAACCTCTCGCAGAAGGTGATCTTTGACCTGCGCGCGCAGTTTATTCGACAGATCATGACGACTCCGCTGCGGAAGCTCGAGGAATTAAGGACACACCGCATCATGACGGCGCTCACCGATGACGTAGCTTCGTTATCCAGCGGCCTCGCGACGGTGCCGATTCTTTTTCTCCAGTTCTCGGTGTTGCTCGGCTGCTTGCTCTACCTGGGCTACCTCTACATACCGTTACTCGTAGTCACGGTGATCGTAATTCCGTTGGGTATTGTGTGCGTCCAGCTTTTCTTCAAGATCGGCATGAAACATTTTATCCGAGCCCGAAAAGAACAGGACATGATGTTCAAGCACATGCGAGCGGTCACCGAAGGCGTCAAGCTTTTCAAACTGCACAGTGGCCGTCGCAACGCTTTCATGACCGATCTCTTCACTCCAACCGGGCTGCAGTATCGACGAGAGAATGTTAGAGGGAACGCTATCGTCATCGCCGGATCCAGCCTCGGCACGTCGTTTTTCTTCATCACGCTTGGACTCTTTCTCTTTGTAGCGCCGCGGCTGATCTCGATTAGTCCTCAGGTGCTCACTGGCTACGTGCTTGTTTTCGGTTTTCTGATGGTACCGGTCGGCGTCATCACTTCCTTGATGTCAAACATCGGTCGTGCCAATGTTGCACTCAGGAATATCAAATCACTGGGTATTGAATTGGGAGGCGAGGATCTAACGCCGCTTCCGTTGCCGGGTTCCAATGGACACTCTCCGGCATTGCAGCTTGAAAACGTCACCCACGCCTACACTTCAGAAGATCAAAACGCAGGTTTCACACTTGGACCAATCGATCTCTCGATCGAGCCGGGTGAGCTGGTGTTTGTGATTGGCGGCAATGGCAGTGGCAAGACTACGCTGGCCAAAGTCATTACCGGACTCTACCTCCCGCAAACGGGACACGTGCGATTCAATGGCCAGATCGTGACCGAGCGAAATCAGGAGACCTATCGCGAGCACTTCACGGCTGTGTTTTCCGATTTCTTCCTGTTCGAGAATCTGCTGGGTTTGGAACACCACTCGATTGACGAGCAGGCGCGCGATTATTTGAAGCAGCTTCGGCTGGACCACAAGGTCACGGTTGCAGATGGCGTGCTCTCGACGATCGATCTCTCGAATGGACAGCGCAAGCGACTCGCGTTGCTGACTGCCTATCTCGAAGACCGGCCGGTTTATCTGTTTGA
Source organism: Pyrinomonadaceae bacterium (assembly GCA_035278765.1). GTDB lineage: Bacteria > Acidobacteriota > Blastocatellia > Pyrinomonadales > Pyrinomonadaceae > PSRF01. Next base: position 23,530 of record DATEIS010000158.1, read on the forward strand.
CGAATGGGCCGCGGATCAGGATCCGGTATTCAAGAATTTCTTCTATAACCACATCCTGCCCGAGTTGAAGCAACGTGGAAAGACCGTGTTCGTGATCTCGCATGACGATCAGTACTACGGTGTCGCCGATCGCTTGATCAAATTAGACTACGGCCAGATCACCCACGACTCGCTCACCCCAGCTCCGGAATTATCCAGCAACGGAAAACCCGCTGCCGAGTTTCAAGTGATTTGATCTGACGTTGAAATAACGCCGAAGGCGTTGGCTAACCCCAACCCTGGGCTGGAATTAGCGAACGCCTCGGCGTAAATGTCCAAACTGCTTCAGTAGCATCCTGCCGCATTAAGGTTCACCGACAATGGAATCCAACTCACGCTCCTTGCTATGTACCCGGCCGAATCCCAAGGCCCAGCTTCGTCTGTTCTGCTTCCACCACGCGGGTGGTTCGACAACGGTCTTTCACGCATGGAAAGATCGTCTACCGGATCACATTGAACTGTGGGTCGTGCGACTCCCGGGACGTGGTGATCGCGCAGCCGAACCGCCGCTCAAACGAATCGCGCCCGTCGTTCAGGAAGTAAGCGAAGCACTCGTTCCTTTTCTGAAAGAGCCCTTCGCACTTTACGGTCACAGCATGGGTGCTGCGATCGCCTTCGAAACCGCACGACTGGTGCGACGCCAGCATGGCGCACAACCAACTCGCCTGCTCGTATCGAGTTGCCAGGCGCCACAACGTCTGCACTTCGCACTGCCCACGTACAATCTCCCCGAAGCCGAATTCATCGAAGAGCTTCGCCGGCTCAAAACCACGCCACAACCGCTGTTCGACGATCCGCGATTGCTGTTGATGATGCTGCCGATGATTCGCGCCGACGTCGAGCTGCTGCAAACTTATGAATACCTCGCCGACGCTCCGCTCGACTGTCCGATCACGGTCTTCGGTGGCTTACAAGATCAAGTCGTGAAGCTCGCGGGCCTGATGGGCTGGCGAAAACAAACTACGGCGCAGGCGATTCTTCATCTGCTGGCCGGAGATCATTTCTTTCTCAATTCTTATCAGCAAACTTTTCTTGAACTCCTTTCCGATGAGCTCAACGCTTCGATACCGCGTTACAGCGGAGTCCAAGCGCCAAGGCAAACGGCCTGGGTAATTCAATAAACACTCAAACAGCAGGAATACTAAAATGCGATCTCATACCGAGAGCGAATGGAGTAAGTGTCTGACCGAAGGGGTACTGTCTGCGATTGGCAACAGCCCGATGGTCCAACTGAAGCGCATCTACCTCGACGCTCACTTCCGTCTCTTTGCCAAACTCGAAGCCACCAATCCCGGCGGCAGCTCAAAAGATCGAGCCGCGTTGTCGATCATCAGCAAAGCGATCGAGACGGGAAAGATTAGACCGGGAACGACAATCGTCGAATCCAGTTCCGGGAATATGGGCATCGGGCTGGCCCAGATCTGCGCCTATCTCGGCTTGCGTTTCATCTGCGTCGTCGATCCCAAGACCACGAAAACGAACCTCGATCTGTTGAATGCGTACGGCGTGGTCGTCGATATGGTGACGGAGTGCGTGCGTCCGGGAGACTTTCTTCAGGCGCGCATCGATCGCGTGCAGGCATTGCTGCGATTGATTCCGGATAGCTACTGGCCCAACCAGTATGCGAATCACGATAACGCGAAAGCTTATTACGAGACGATGCGTGAGATTGGCGACAGCCTCGGCAGCGATCCCGACTATCTCTTCTGCGCGACCAGCACGTGCGGCACAGTGAGAGGCTGCGCGGAGTATGTTCGCGCTCATCAACTAAAGACCAAAGTGATCGCAGTTGACGCAATCGGCAGTGTGATATTTGGCGGCAAGGTACGGAAGCGGCTTATTCCCGGTCATGGCGCTGCGCGACGGCCCGAACTCTACGCGCCGAAGCTCGCCGAAGAATGCGTGCACGTTTCCGACCTCGATTGCGTTGTCGGTTGCCGGCGTCTGGTCCTTCACGAAGCGATTATGGCCGGTGGTTCATCGGGAGGTGTGATCACGGCCGTCGAACGTTTCCGGCATGAAATTCCGAAAGACGCCACCTGTGTAGTAATTCTGCCCGACCGCGGCGAGCGTTACCTCGACACGATCTACTCAGACACGTGGGTCGAAGAGCATTTTGGCGACGTGTCGCATCTTTGGGAAACCACACCCGTGCCGCCACCTGATCCTCAACTCTACGACCTCACTTGGACACAGTCAGTACCGTCTGCGGTAGCGGATGGGTACGAAGTCGAAGTCGAAGGAGTGAGCTAATGTTGACTCAAACTGAAGAGAAATTCTATTTGAAACCCAATGTTCAAGTGGAGCCTTTGGTCAGTCAGTGGCCGGCATGGCCGCACCTGATCCCGCCGGCCACTTCGGCGATGAACACCGCCTTTCTTCATATGAAGGTGATGAAGTCGTTCATCATGGCTCCCGACCTGCACGCCGCCACTCTCAAAGATCCGAACATGCGCGGCGCACTCTTTCTCAATCTCGATCCGCGCAAAGTCGATGAAGTGAAAGCTTTGTCCGATCGCACGTCGAAAGAACTCGCGCCCATTATCAATCTCGCCGAGGCCATCAAGACGCTCAACGCGATGCTGATGAAAGAAGCGAAAGGCTATTCACTCGAAGGCTTATACAACCAGGTTCCTGCACCTCTCAAAGGCTTCGTAGAGCTGGTCTACGATCTCAACAATCAACCATCGTTTCTTTTAATCGAGGGCTTGATGTATCGCAGTCCTTACTACGATCCTTCCCGCCAATCGATCAGTCTCGGCCTGGTTGAATCCGACGAGCGCCCTTTTCTGTACATGACCCCGCGGTTTGCCAACGGCCATACCGTCAACATCGACATTCCCTTCAAGCACGAGGCGCTCGACGATTTGTTTTCGATGCGATCGACACCACGAACCTTTGAGGACATCAAAGATCGTCTCGGTGTGCCTGACAGCGACAACGAGAAGTTCCGCACGTTGCTGACGACCGATCCGCCGCGACAAACTCGCAAGTACGACGGTGACGGCATTCGCGTACGCTATGTCAACCACGCTTGCATTCTGATCGAGACCAAAGACGTCAGCATCCTCACCGATCCGCTGCTGCCATATGAATTCGAACGCACAATGCCGTGCCTTTCGTACGCCGATATGCCCGACGTTTTGAATTACGTTCTGATCACGCACGGGCATGCCGATCACATGGTTTTCGAAACGCTCTTGCAGCTTCGTCACAAGATCGAAACCGTGATTATTCCGCGAAGCGGTGGTGGAGCCCTCGAAGATCCCTCGCTAAAGTTGATCCTGCAACACGTTGGGTTCAAGAACGTGGTGGAGATCGACAATCTGGAAACTATTGAGATACCAGGCGGATCGATCACGGGTTTGCCATTTCTCGGTGAGCATGCCGACCTCAACATTCGAAGCAAAATCGCGCACCTCGTTCAACTCCAGGGCAAGTCGTTTCTGAGTGCAACGGATTCGCGAAACGTGTCGCCGGAAGTCTATGCCAAGGTGCACGAGATTGTCGGCGATATCGACGTTTTATTCCTCGGTATGGAGTGCGCCGGCGCGCCTTTCTCGTGGATATACGGGCAATTGGCGACCGGCAAGCTGGCGCGTGAGATGGACCAGTCGCGACGGTTAAACGGTTCCGACTTCAAACTCGGAATGGAAATCGTGAATGCGCTGCACTGTAAGCAAGCGTACGTTTACGCGATGGGCCAGGAGCCCTGGTTGAGTTCGATGACAAGCATTCACTACACAGATGAGTCCATAGCCATCATCGAGTCGAATAAGTTGGTAGAAGCCTGTCGTAGTCAGAACATCCTGTCCGAACGGTTGTACGGTCCCAAAGAAATCGCTCTCTAATCAAGCCGTGCGTTAAAAAGCGCGGACTTCTGAGGCAAAGCACTTAATCCGTGTCCCTCAAATTTTCAACATTCATAGACCTGCTCCAGTATCGCGCGTCGAAGACGCCCGATCGCACTGCGTTCATCTTCCTGGAGGACGGTGAATCGGAAACGGCTCGCATAACCTACGCCGAGTTGCATCAGCGTGCGCGAGCGATTGGCGCCTGGCTACAGTTGCACAAAGCAGCCGGCGAGCGTGTTCTGCTGCTCTATCCTTCCGGTCTCGACTACATCGCCGGTCTGTTCGGTTGCATGTACGCCGGCGCGATCGCCGTACCCGCTTATCCGCCGCGTCACAATCGGACCCTCGACCGCCTCGAGGGAATCATTCACGACGCGCAGCCTGCATTCGCTCTCACGACCAAAGAGATTCACTCGAAAATGGAATCGGTCGACGTCGATTCAACGAGAGCTCGCGCGATGGAGATCGTCGAGGCCGAGCAGATCGACCAGAGTTTCGCAGAGTTCTGGTTCCATCCGTTTCTGAGTGAGCGCTCTCTCGCCTTTCTGCAATACACATCCGGCTCGACGGCAACGCCGAAAGGTGTGATGTTGAGTCACGCCAATCTTCTCTTCAACGAAAGATTGATCCAGAAAATCTTCCAGCAAACTGAAAAGTCGGTCGTAGTCGGCTGGTTGCCGCTGTATCACGACATGGGCCTGATTGGCAGCGTGTTGCAACCAATCTACAACGGCTCGAGTTGCATCCTGATGCCGCCAACAGCATTTCTGCAACAACCTGTTCGTTGGCTGCAAACAATCTCGCGTTACCACGCGACGACCAGCGGTGGCCCAAACTTCGCTTACGAACTTTGCGTCCGCAAGATCGACGAGGAACAGAAAGCCACGCTTGACCTAAGCAAGTGGAGTGTGGCGTTCAACGGCGCGGAACCCATTCGCGCGGAGTCGATGGAGAATTTCGCGAAGGCGTTCGACGTGTGTGGATTCTCCGCGAAGGCTTTCCGGCCCTGCTACGGACTTGCCGAAGCGACTCTAATCGTTTCCGGGCAAAAGAAACCCCGACCGCCCATGGTGAAACTAGTTGAAGCGGAAGCTTTGACTTACGACCGCGTGGTCCAGGCCACGGAGGCAACCAGCCAGGCTCGTCCACTGATTGGCTGTGGCCATGCTCTCGGGCAGGAATTGATCATAGTCAACCCCGAAACACTGACCAGATGCGCCGCGGGCAAGGTTGGTGAAATCTGGGTGGCGGGCAGGGGAGTTGCGCAAGGCTACTGGAACAACCAGGGCGAAACGAAAGCCGTCTTCCGCGCTTATCTTGCAAACGGCGATGGTCCATACCTGCGCACCGGCGATCTGGGCTTCAAGTGCAAGAACGAACTCTTCATCACCGGCCGTTTGAAAGATCTGATCATCATTCGCGGCGTGAATCATTATCCGCAGGACATCGAGCATACCGTCCAACGCGCTCACGAGAATTTGATGAATCACCGCGGCGCCGCGTTCTCGATGGAGGTCGACGGTGAGGAACAGCTCGCGGTGGTCCATGAAGTACGCCCGCGTCGCGAGACGGACTTCGACGAATTAGTGAGAGCAATCCGTCACGCCGTCGCGCGCGAACACAACGTGAATGTTTCCACGGTCGCTCTCGTTAAGCCGGGAGCAGTACCTGTTACGACCAGCGGAAAGATTCAGCGACGCGCGTGCCGTCAGGCGTTGCAGGCGAACAGTTTGGAAGTGTTAAAGGTCTGGCAGGAGAGCGCGACTGAGGTGGATGAAGTTTCGCTATTGGCTGGGCCGCCGTGGGACGCAGCTGCGATTCAGGCGTGGTTGCAGTCACAGATTGCGTCGCGGCTTCGGTTGACGATTGACGAAGTAGCGGTCGATCGTCCTATCGCTGAGTATGGCTTGGATTCGCTGGCGGCAGTTGAAATCAAACACAGCATTGAAAAAGTTTTGGGCGTGCAACTGCCGCTCACGAGTTTTCTACACGAAACGACGGTCCAGGATCTGGCTGCACAGGCGATCGCGCGATTGACGAATTATGGACCAGCGACACCTGTGTTGACGCATGACGAATCGATTACGGACGCTCCGTTGTCACGAGGTCAACGATCGCTCTGGTTCATGCAACAGCTAGCGCCTGAAAGCACGGCCTACAGCATCGTTTCAGCGTTGCGAATCGTGTCAGCAGTAGATACAGGCGCGTTGCGACGCGCATTTCAGTTGTTAACGGATCGACATGAAATCCTGCGCACGACCTTTCCGGTTGTTTCCGGCGAGCCAATGCAGCACGTCAGCGATCGAGTTGAAGTTTGTTTCGAGGAGTTGGATGCCACATCGTGGAGCGCAACCGAGATCGATCAATATCTCGATGCGGAAGTTCACCGGCCGTTCAAGCTCGAAACCGGGCCGTTGTTCAGGATCAAGTTACTCAAGCGAGCCGTACGCGAGCACGTGCTGGTGATCGCGGCTCATCACATCATTGCCGATCTCTGGTCGTTGGCAATACTCCTGCAGGAGTTGGGTGATGCGTACCAGAGTGTTTCGCTTCCAGCGTTGAACTTCAATTACGCCGATTATGTTCGCTGGCAGGATGAGATGTTGGCGAGCGCCGAGGGAGACCGTTTATGGTCTTACTGGCAACGACAACTTGCCGGTGAGTTGCCGGTGCTCGAGTTGCCCACAGATCGGCCGCGCCCGCTCGTCCAAACCTATCGAGGAAGTTCTCTTTCCTTTGAGATTGATGCGGCTCTTACCCACCAACTGAAGCAGCTAGGGCAGGAGAATGGTGCAACCCTCTACATGACGTTGCTCGCCGCATTTCAGGTTCTTCTCCATCGCTACACGAATCAGGACCAGTTTGCGATCGGCTCTCTGACCACGGGCAGAAGTCTCGAAGGGCTCTCGAGGATCGTTGGCTATTTCGTGAACCCGATGGTGGTGCGCGCAGATCTGTCAGGCAGTCCGGGCTTCGAAACATTGTTGGGCCGGGTACGTGAGACAGTCTTGAGTGCGTTCGAGCATCAGGATTATCCGTTCGCTACGCTCGTCGAACGTGTCGCACCCGTTCGCGATGCGCGCGTGTCGCCGTTGTTCCAGACGATGTTTATTTTGCAAAAGGCGCCGGTGCTGAACGATGAAGGACTCGCGGCGCTGGCCCTCGGCAAAGCCGGTGCACGCATTGAAGTCGGCGGACTGATGCTCGAATCGATGGCGTTGGACCAGCGGATTGCGCAGTTTGATTTGACGCTGAGCGCTACGGAAGTGGGTGGCGCGTTGGTGTCGTCGTTGCAATACAACACAGATCTGTTTGAGGAGCAGACGATCTCGCGTCTGGCAGAGAATTTTGAGTCCTTATTAGAAGAGATCGTCGCGGATCCGTCGCGATCGATCGCGGCGCTGCCCCTCTTGAGTGAAACCGAGCAGTTTGAGTTATCGACCGCATGGCGCGCCGCGCAACGCGATTTCAATCTGGACGAGTGCGTTCATGAACTGTTCGAACGGCAAGTAGAGGAAACTCCCGAAGCAGTGGCGGTGAGCATTGGCGAGGCACAGTTAACCTATCGCGAACTGAACGAACGTGCGAATCAATTGGCGCGATACCTGCTGAGTCTCGGAGTGGAAGCGGATTCACTCGTCGCACTCGCCCTCGATCGTTCGTTGGAGATGGTCGTCGGATTATTCGGCGTGCTCAAAGCGGGCGCCGCCTATCTGCCGCTCGATCCTGATTATCCGCATTCGCGCCTGACTTACATGATGGAAGACGCGCAAGCGCACGTCGTGTTAACGCAGGGTCACCTGCTGGAGCGAATGGGGTTGGCCAACGGACAGAAGCTGGCCCCCCACCCTAATATCGTTTGTCTGGATTGGGACTGGTCATTAATCGCGCAGCACGAACAAACGAATCTGAATACAACCATCGACCGAGAGCAACTGGCTTACATCATCTACACATCTGGTTCGACTGGTGGTCCAAAAGGCGTCATGGTCAGTCATGGCGCGCTGACAAACCTCGTGCACTCGATGCGCGAGCACCTCGCGATCACCGCGTCAGATCGCATGTTGGGCATAACGACGTTGTGTTTTGACATCGCTGCGGTGGAAATGTACGTGCCGCTGATCGCCGGCGCGTGTTTGGAGTTGGTGAGCCGCGAGGAGCTGTTGACACCCGTGAAACTGCTGCAGCGGCTGGAGCACAGCACGGTGATGCAGGCGACGCCATCGCTGTGGCGGATGCTGGTAGAAAGCGGCGACTGGACCAGGCACGGGAAGTACAGGGTGCTGTGTGGCGGTGAAGCATTGTCGCGGCAGTTGGCTCAGCAAATTGCCGAGCGTGGCGAAGCGGTGTGGAACGGATATGGACCAACGGAGACGACGATCTATTCCAGCCTCGAGCCGGTGAATGGCGAAGGTGAGGGAGCTTTCGAGAGCATCGGGCGAGCCACCGCGAATACGCAGCTTCACATTCTCGACCGGTGGTTGGAGCAAGTGCCGGCCGGCGTCACGGGCGAGTTGTACATCGGGGGCGTGGGAGTGTCGCGTGGTTACCTGCGCCGGCCCGAGTTGACCGCTGAACGCTTCATTCCGAATCGCTTCAGTGGACTGTCGGGAGCGCGTTGTTACAACAGCGGTGACCTGGCACGGTTCCTGGCGGATGGACGAGTCGAATATATCGGGCGAGCGGATCACCAGGTCAAAGTACGCGGGCATCGCATCGAGTTGCGAGAGATCGAGAGCGCGCTGGCTCAGCACGAGCAAGTGCGTGCAGCGGTGATGGTGGCGCGCGAGGCTGAGAACGGCGACAAACAGTTGGTAGCGTTCGTTGTTGCTGACAATGAAGTGGACACGGCCCAATTGCGCACGTTTGTAAGGGGGCGATTGCCGGAGTACATGGTGCCGGCGTTTTTCATGACGCTCGAACGATTGCCGTTACTGTCAAACGGCAAGGTCGATCGGCGACAGTTGCTGGAACTGGCCCAGCAGGCCTCGCCACAGCAAAGCGCTCGGGAATACGTTGCGCCACGCACCGCAGCGGAAGAGGTGCTTGCAGACTTATTGACGGAAGTGTTGGGTGTCGAGCGGGTCGGCGTCAACGACGATTTTTTCTCACTCGGCGGTCACTCGCTGCTGGCGACACAGTTGCTGAGCCGCGTGCAAAAGATCTTCCGAGTCGATCTGCCATTACGCAAATTATTTGAAAAACCAACCGTGCTCGGTCTTGTCGATGCGCTGGTGCTTGCTTACGACGGCGATGCAAATGCGATTGAAGACATCGCGCAGATAGTCAAGCAACTGCGAGATATGTCTGACGAAGATCTCAAGCAGATGATGGCAGCGGTATAAGAAACTCATCATGACAACATCACTCGCAACACCAACAAGCAACTGGCTCACGTGTCCGAAACCGAACCCACGTGCGAGCATGCGTCTCTTCTGTTTTCCGTACGCAGGCGGAAGAGCCGCAGTCTTTCGCACGTGGCCTGACGAGCTTCCGGCGGAGATTGAGTTTTACGCGATCGAACTGCCGTCGCGAGGAAGACGGATCAGAGAAGCACCGATAACGCGTATCGAGCCGATGGTGCGCGGCATTGCGGACGCGATTGGACCATTGTTAGACAAGCCGTTCTGCTTCTTCGGTCATAGCATGGGAGCATTGACGGGTTTCGAACTCGCTCGTTTGCTGCGGCGTGAGGGTCGCCCGCAGCCATCACATCTCTTTGTTTCGGGAGCAACGGCGCCACAGATTGAGGACGCTCACCCTGTCAACTACGATCTTCCCGAACCCGAATTCGTCGACGTACTCCGGCGTCTAAATGGAACGCCAAGCGAAGTGCTGGAGAACGAAGAGTTGTTGCAGTTGATGCTGCCCACGTTGCGCGCTGATTTCGAGTTGTTGCAGGTTTACAAGTATGAGGATGAGCCGCCGTTTAGTTTTCCGATCACTGCTTTCGGTGGACTACAGGACGCGGAAGTCAGCCGGCAGGATCTCGAGGGGTGGCGCGTTCATACTGCCGCCACGTTCATACTCAGAAACTTTCCCGGAGATCATTTCTTTCTCCACTCGGATCGGACGCGACTGCTTTGGGCCATGTCGCAGGAGTTAATTGCCATAATCAGTCGCTTGCGTTAGTCACATTCCACCTACCGACACAAGAAGGCACAAGTAACACCATGTTGCTTGTGCTTTTTTGTGGCCATATTATTATTCACACAGGAGAGAAAATGATCGTACGTTGTGAACCAGAACTGTTCGAAATGTTTCCCGAGGCAAGCGTGCATGCGGTTGTCTTTGAGGGTGTTGCTGATTTCGATCCGGCAGTGTCGGCACTGTGGAAACAGAAAGCCATCGAGAGCGTTGCTGCTAGTGGCTTCACGACGGAAACTGTTTTAGATGCGCCGGCCGTTAAGGAATGGCGCAATGCTTTTCAACGATTCGGAGTGAAGCCGAGTAAGTATCGCTCCTCGATCGAACAGTTATTTAGAAGAGCACTGAAGCAGGAGATCATTGAAACAAGTCTGCCGCTGGTAAATCTTTATTGTTACGTGAGTCTGATCGAGATGGTGCCGATGGGTGCTTACGATTTGGAGACAGTCGAAGGCGACATCGTTGTTCGGTTGAGTAAAGAAAACGAAACGTTTCTTGGTATTGGAGATACGACTCCTCTGATCGCCAATCCGGGCGTCGTTGTTTATTCGGACGACGGCGGCATCATCTGTTGGGCCTGGAATCATCGCGATGCGGCGCGAGTTTCTTTGACTCCAACAACCAACAGAGCGATCTTCTTCGCAGATTCTTCCTTACAGGAAAGCGAATCCCGCTGTGAGTCAGCAATCACACTGCTGTCTGAAGCCATCTCAGCTACTCAGTTAAAAAGATTCATACTTAACCGAGCCAATCCAACCGCTGACATCTAAAGCTACGTTGAACGTACTGTAGGGGCGGCCCTCCGTGGCCGCCCGTGGCTTGGTAACAGATTCAAGAAAACAACAGCCTCGGATTCGGTGAACTCGATCAAAACCACGGGCGGCCACGGAGGGCCGCCCCTACAGTACGTTCCGAAGCCCGTGTAAGCCTCACGTTTTTTTCAGTCTCTAAAAGTAGTAGTCTCGAAGTGCGCCATCAAACTTTCCCTGCCTTAGACAGCACCTCTTGAAACCTACGTACTGACTTGCCCATGACTTGGACCAGGTCGCTACCGCTCCCTGTACTGACCCGATCCAAGAATGGTCCCAAACGCTTTATTCTTTCTTCTCTTCGGGCAATCGGTAAGTAACCTTTCCGTTTTCATCCAGGAAATTGATTTTAGGCGTACCATCCGCGCTTACAGATATTTGTATGCGCTCTCGACCTTTGGCGTCGCTCAGGCTGATGAAGGAGGATTTATTTCGCCCTCTTCCGATTGCCAGGCGATTAACCAGGAACTCGCCTTTGTCTCGCATTTCTTTGAACGCGGCGGTTCGCGCTGCTTCGTCGGGTAACTTCCTGATGGCATCGACCTTCGCAGTGCGGTCCGGAGTCGTGATGTTTTCATCATTGAACGACAAGCCCGCGAAATAATTGCCTTCCTTGTTTTCCATATGCTGAAACGCAATGGTTTGGTCGCCACGAAACTTGTCGAACGTCAGTGAGCCATAGCGATCTTTGTCCGCGTCGCCCGAAAAGATTAGACCACCAACCTCGTCACCTCGTTCGTTGAAGAAAATCATTCCCGCCGATCTGCCGCCTTCTCTCGGAATCAACTTTCCATCAACACTTCCCGGATGTTGCCGTTGCGAGTTGGAGATGACCATTCTCAGCTTGCCGTCCTTCTCGACGACATTGATCCGCTCAACATCAATCTCTTCAAACTTCTGCTTACTTTGCATAGCGAACGCTGACAGCAGAAATATCGCGCAGAACGCCGTCGTGACGATGACGTAGATTCTCAAGAAGCGGACTTGTCTTTCGAGTTTTGTTTCCATCGTTATAAAGTTACCTCGTTGATGAGCAGAGTGGGCGACGACATGTCGCATTATCTCGATTGTTTTTCTGAGTCGTGATGGCAATGCGTTCCAACATCAATCGCGCGCCGGATGCGTGACCCTGGTTTGACCAACGCGCCATTTCGATAAGAGACGTAAGCGCATGTTGGCGCAGGCAGGTGAGCAACTGCGGGTTCCTTTGTGCAGTAAGGACGGCAAGGAGTTCGGCAGACTTGTTGCGGTCGGTCCATAAGCCGGAGTTCAACAAACCCACGAAACACTCGCCGGGAATAATCGCAGCCGCCTCGGGACTCGACCTGGCAAGCACTACGAGCGCACGGATGGCATTGTTACGCACACCATCGTTGACGTCATGGCTGGCGCGGATGAGTGCGGCGATCTGTGGCGGTGACCTGTCGGCGTAGCCCAACATCTCCGCCGCGATCCGGCGATGTTCGACAGCGCGTGACGACGCCAGGACGCGCCTCACCATCAGCGAATGGCGCACGACGTACGCGTGGAGCGCGAGCTGTTTCGTGCGCGCTTCCGGGTCGAGTGAGAGCGCATACCCTCGTGAGTCGTCCTCGCCCGTCACGCCTTGCTTCATCGCGTTCAACCAGGCTTGTTCGGCATCCCGCTGGACATCAAGTGCGGCTTGTGGGAGAAGGACTGAGCCACGTGGGGAAGGGTTATAGATTGTCTGACGAACTGACTCGTCGCGTAGGCCGATGTATATCAGCAATCTGCCGCGGTCGTCACAACAGATAGTGGCGACGTCGGATGGCTCGTGGCCGGTGGCGCGTTTGACAGCTTCCCTGATTTGCTTAACTGCTGTCACCTTCGAACTGCGCGAAAGTTGATCGCCTTCCCGCAACGGTAGTGCAGCTCGGATCTGGTTGACGTTGAACCCGTTAAGTCCGTAGAAGTCAACTGCGCCGATGGTCAGCGATTCATCCTGAGAGAAAACTGGCGCCGCAATTGTGAGGATGGCGATAAGAATTAAGAGCTTCATATCTTGTCCGATTAGTTTCGCACAAAAACTGGATTATTAAGACAGAGTCAGGGTAAAGTTTCCCATCCATTGACTTCAGCGCACAGCATCATACTAACCTTCCAGGAAGGACACATCGATGATCAAATTAGCACTGGCCTTGTCATGTCTTATGCTGGTTGTTTCCGGGGCGTTGGCCCAATCGCGCGTTCCCACACTTGATGAGCTTTTGACGCTGAAAACAGCCGGCGGCACGCAAATCTCGCCCGACGGTAAATGGGTCGTCTACACGGTTAGTAATGGCGATTTCAAGCAGGACGCCTTCGTAACTCAAATCTGGCTCGCGAACACCGACACCGGAAATAGTGTGCAACTAACGCGCGGCGATAAATCCTCAACCGCGCCGCGCTGGTCGCCGGATGGCCGGTGGCTGGCGTTTCTAAGCAACCGGGTTGAAGACAAGAATCAGATATTTCTGCTCGATCCGAGCGGCGGCGAATCCCGGCAACTGACCAAGTCTGAAACGGCAATAAACAACTTCGCGTGGTCGGAAGACGGTAAGACGATCGCCTATACGGCAACTGAACCGACTGCCAAGCCATTGAAGGACCGCAAGGAATACTACGGTGACTTTGAAGTGGTGCGCGCTGGTTACAGTCACGTTCACATTTGGACTCTTGATGTTGCGGAAGCGATGAAGTCGCCGATCGCCGGCAAACAGCGTACGAAGAAAACAGATTTCAGTGTCAATTCACTCTCGTGGTCGCCTGACGGATCGACGATCGTTTTCAGCGCCACGATAAATCCTGATTTAATTCAGGGGACCACCGCCGATATTTTTCTGCTGAAGCTGAGCGATGATTCGGTTAAGAAGATCGTCGATCAGCCCGGACCAGATAACAATCCGCTCTTCTCGCCGGATGGCACGCAGATTGTTTTCTCGTCAGCCATGGGCCAAAAGCTTTTCTTTGCGAGCAATGCCCGGCTGGCGATTGTTGGCATTGATGGCGGCACACCGAAATCGATCACTGATGATTTTGATGAGAATCCTGGACTACTCGATTGGAACCGTAACGGAGTCTATTTTACGGGCTTGCAGAAAACAGCTTCGCACCTGTTTCGCGTCGATCCCGTGAGCGCAAAAATCACTCGCGTTTCGCAACCCGATGATCTGATGGCTGGTTCGTTCTCGGTTACGCGTAGCGCCGACCGGATTGCCTTTACCGTTTCTTCACCGACCAGCATCGGCGAAGTATTCGTCTCTGACACGCGCAGTTTTACGCCTCGCAAATTAACGAACTTCAACGAGCAGACAAGATCGTTCACGCTCGGCACCCGCGAAGTGATCTCGTGGCCGAGTAAGGACGGTACGACGATCGAAGGGGTTCTAATCAAACCTGCCGGTTTCGATCCAACTAAGAAATATCCGCTGCTCTGCATTATTCATGGTGGACCGACGGGAATCGATCGTCCGGTGTTGCTCACGCCTGATGCTCGTTACTATCCATCCGACATCTGGGCAGCACGCGGCGCGTTGATCTTGAAAGTTAATTATCGAGGCAGTGCGGGCTATGGCGAGAAGTTTCGCAAATTGAATGTGGGGAACCTCGGCGTCGGCGATGCGTGGGATGTTTTATCGGGCGTTGATTTC
>DATEIS010000159.1:0-5818 GCA_035278765.1 Pyrinomonadaceae bacterium
GGACCAGCCGAACTTGTTTCGGAATTTCCGGATGGCATCAGAAACGGCGCATCGGAGACATTTGAATTCCGCTATAACGAAGCTGATCCCACGCCGGTGCAGTTACGTTTTCTGGTCCAACGTCCGGATGGAGTGACTCACGATTATCTCCTTGAGCTGACCTTCTCTGGTCCGGATCTCGGAACTGCAACCTCGGTCTTCAAGCGCATTGCGGACGCCGGACAAGGCGCTCTCTCGATTGCGGAGATACCGGGCACCACAGACCAACACGCAACCAACTCTCCTGTCGTCATACCGCGACCGTATCCACTGCTCGAAGGCCCGTGGCTCAAGGTGATCAATGCGACTACTTTTCAAGTGTGGAGGCGCTCGCCTGGAGCATCAGATCGATCTGAAAGAGAGGGACGCTTCTTTGATAGCGAAGTGCAGATTAACTACGACACGCCAAACTTTTTGTTTTTTGCGTATGGCGCCGGCGAAGTGAAGGTTGATGTCGACTTTAGCCTTCCTCCGGGGATTGAGATGTCGTCGAGTCGTGAGCGGCAACATAAATCGATTCGTCTCAATCTCGACAGTGCGGGAGCACTTCAACTCGAACTGTTACCTGGACGTGACGCCACCCATTACGAGTGCAAGATCAGCTATGTGCTTAAGAGCGATTTGAACGGCGTCTACCTTGGCGACGGCATGCCCACTGAGCGCGGAGAGGCAATCTATCTTCCGATTGCGATGCGTGATAATCAAACGCAAACACAGGTACTGAAAATCAATCCGGACAATCTTTCCGTCACGCCTAGTCAAAAGTTCTCCGGCAAAGGGGTGTTCTCGGCGCCCAACGATGTCGTCGTCACATCGGAATATGTACTGGCGAACTTTGGTGATAACAACGAAACGTTGGTGTTCGACTCGGCCTTTCAATATGAGACCAAGCTCCCGAATCCCAATTACACAGTCATCTGCGCCATCAAGTCTTATTACGATAATAGCTATTGTCTGTTGGTGATGAAGGAAGACAAAAGACACACGACCCCCATCAGCTTCCACTATTCTCTTGTGCGCCGGATTATCGGGAAAGATCATGCGAGGCGAATGGTAACCAGCGAAACCGCGGACATTTCCTTAGACCGTATAACAGGTTTTCGTGACGGGCCTCCCCTTCCTCAATCTCCATACTGGGTCGCCCCCTTCACCAGCTTTCCAATGGCTCTTTCGCCTTCGATCGTCAGTACCAGAGGTGAGCGTACCCGCGAAGCTGCTGTCTGTATTTATGGAGGACTCTTTGTTGTCGGAAGTAACGAAGAAACAATCCGGAAGATCGGTGTTGAGGCTCTTAGTCCAGAAGCCATCGTTTATGGTCGCGACGGCCAGGAAATCTTTTGTGCTCACTCACTGGAGGATAGGGCGAATAGAGATAGAGGGGTCAGGGCGGGGTTGCGGATCACGCGCATCGATAACACCAACTGGAAGCAAACGCACAACGTTTTGCTTACGGGCGGTGAAGATGTGATTGATCTTACGAGGGACCCAGAGCAAAGAAACCCGATGGACCTCAACAAGCCAGCACATGCGGCGAGCATGGTGCGTACTTTAGACGGCAAACGGTTGTTCGTTTCCCACGGGCGAACAATCTTCATGCTCGATAGTTCGAACTTAACCCTGCTGGAAACATTCAAGGTCGATCTTCCGTGCCGGCTGTTGCACGTGTGGGGAGGACGGCCGACAAACGAATCGCATGGGATCTACGGCACTCCGAGTTCCTGCATTCTGTTGTATGCGATCGGCTCCAGCTACATGGGCGATGGCACTCGGGCGAAGAGTGACTTCGTAACCAGACTCTACAAACTCGGGATTCCAGAGTAACGTGGCTTTGCTGAGGAGATTTCTCCCGCAAAGGCGCAAAGGCGCAACGCGCGCCGCGTTTCTATGGATTTTCGTTGCGCCTTTGCGCCTTTGCGGGAGAAATCTTCTTTATATACAGGTGACGTCTATGGTGAAATTTCGAGTGTGGGCGCATTGCTGCTCGACACGCCGTGCAGCGTCACAGTCAACGGCAAGTTACCTGACGGTAAAAAGTCAGGTAATCTCACAATGATGTAAGAAGCGTTCAGGCCTTGCACTCCTGTCACAGTTCCAACACCTTCGACTGTTAGCAGGATTCCACTCGCTCGCACTGAAAGTATCCCAGGATCGGGCTGGGTCAATCCCAGATTAGAAGTGAACAGTATTACTCGTGTGCGTTCATCTGTGCTGAAGTTGTGAGTGTTAAGAAGGGGAAATGGACCACGTACCCGTGTGACCGATTCGAGCGCCACGGCTTTATTAGTCGTTCCATCTTCGAGAAGGATTGTTGGTGGCGTTGATGGCGTCGGTGAAGAGGTAAGCACGATGCTTACTTCGTTGTTGTTCTGACTGGTTAACGCAACATCAAGCTTACTATCATTATTGAAATCGCCTAACGTCACTGAGCCGGCGTTTGATGCCGCCTGGTAGTGGTCAGCGGGCGCGAATGTGCCGTCGCCCTTGCCACCCAGGAAACTGAAACCGCCTCCGTTAAGGACGACCAGATCGGGCTTGCCGTCGCCGTTGAAATCCTCGCTTATAAGATCGCCTGGAGTGGTGGCGAGAGTGGTCTTGATTCCCGTTTGAAACGTGCCGTCTCCGCGACCTAACAAGACCGTTAGCACATCGGGAAGTCGCGACGTTACTGCAACGTCGAGCTTACCGTCGGAATTAAAATCAGCCAACGTCGCCTTGACGATCTCATTAGCCGCCGCGTAACTCACCGGATCATCAAACGTACCGTCACCCCGGCCGACAAGCACAAGAACATTGCCTGGAAAACCGAGCAGGACCAGATCAGCCTTGCCGTCACCATTCAAGTCGCCAGGCAAAATGGGAAAGGCCCCGGTTGCAACGGTTCTGGTTATCGCAGGCTGAAAGGTACCATTGCCGTTTCCTAACAGGATGCTCAGCGTGTTTGGGCTACCCAGAGTTGCGAGATCAATCTTTCCATCGTTGTTGAAGTCGCTGACGCTCAAATTTCCAGGCTGAGAACCAACTGGATAATTCACGCGAGTCTGCAATGTGCCATCGCCGTTGCCAATGAAGACGCTAACGTTCGAGCCGAAACTATTAGCAGAGGCCACATCCGCTTTTCCGTCACCGTCAAAATCCGCAATGACAACATCCGCGGGGTTAGCGGCTGCCGGATACGCAACCTGTGTCTGGAGAGTCCCGTCTCCGTTTCCAAGCAGCACATGGATATTTGATCCAGTCGTGGTTGCAACCGCGACATCCTGCTTGCCGTCTCCATTCAGATCGCCGGTAGCAATGCCGAGCGGATTTAAATCGCCGGTACCAAAGGCCAGACGCTTGGCACTGAAGTTGGCCGTCACGTTTGACGATAAGGCCGTGAAGCTGTGGCTCGTTGGTGGAAGCAATTTGAAATGCGTGAACAGGCGGTTCGCGAGGTGAGCGGTGACGGTATAATCGCCATCCACTGGAAGTCCCGACAAGCTGTAACCCTGGAAGTTTGTCACGGCAGTTCCTGTCCTCGTTCCAGTTAACCCAATGGTAAAACCGTCTATATTGAAACCACTTTCGGCACTGAGTACTCCACCGCTTATCGTGAAAGTGGCTACTCTGCCGGTGAAATTGACCACACGATTACTCGACAGGTTATTAAATGTGGCGCCCGGTGGACTGAACATAAACTTCGCCTTTGATGGAGTCACGGTGTAGTTGCCTCCGCCAGGCAAATCCGTAAACGAATAGTTGCCGAAAATATCGGTGACGAAGGTGCGGTTCATGGATCCGGCAAGAGTAACGGTCACGTCGTCCATTCCGTTGCCTTTAATGTCCTTGACGGTTCCCGAGATCGTGTAATGGTTGAGCGTTCCAGTGAAGTTAGCGGTGACGTTCGAGGTCAGGTTATTGAAAGTTTGATCGGGCGGCGCGAAAGTATAATTTGACTTGAACGGCGTTACTGTGAACGTTTGGCCCCCACTCAAATCGTTAAAGGCAAAAGTGCCTGTTGCATCCGTGTTGATAATGACTGGCGTTCCACCCGTCATGATAATCCTCACATCTGAGAGTGGAACATTGAAGTTACTCTTGACGGTGCCGCTGATGCTGTGTGGTCCGGTTTGATTTATGAGGACGCCAACCGCACTCACCTGTACAGCTGAGATGATATCTGGTTTGGCATCGCCATTTAGATCGAG
Source organism: Pyrinomonadaceae bacterium (assembly GCA_035278765.1). Taxonomy (GTDB): domain Bacteria; phylum Acidobacteriota; class Blastocatellia; order Pyrinomonadales; family Pyrinomonadaceae; genus PSRF01. Next base: position 4,224 of record DATEIS010000159.1, read on the forward strand.
AACGGTTGCGAAAAAACCGCCACCTAAAAAGTTAACTGATTTTTGAAACGTCCCATCCCCGTTTCCCTTGAGGATGCTCAACCCACCTCCATTCCCCGCTATCACCAGATCAGTTTTTCCGTCGCTATTGATATCTCCGGTCGACATTTCATAAGGAAAACCTCCGGCGGGGTAGTCAACACGAGATGCGAAAGTGCCGTCTCCGTTTCCCAGTAGAATGCTGACACTGTCGAGTTGAATATTCGCGGTAGCCAAATCGAGCTTGCCGTCACCATTAAAATCGCCTTTGACTATCGAGAAAGGACTGATCGCACTCGAGTAATTAACGGGGGAAAAGAACGTCCCGTCGCCTTTCCCCAACATGACGCTAACGACTCCGACTCCGTTAATGCTAAATCCGTAACTGCTGACGGCCAGATCGATCTTGCCATCCGCATTGAAGTCACCAACTGCTACTGACGTGGCGAAATCACTCGAGCCATAACTTGCCGGCGTATTCAGAGTACCGTCGCCGTTTCCTAAAAACACGGTAGCGCCGCTTCCGTTGACGACTACGATGTCGGGCTTAGTATCGTTATTGAAGTCGCTTGCAAGAATTGAGTTAGGTTGGGCCAGGCCCGAAAACGCATAATCCACGCGGGTCTGAAAAGTGCCGTTGCCATTTCCAAGGAGAACACTAACGTTTTGTGTGGAACTGAAGGACGTTTCGGCAACGATGTCGAGTTTTCCGTCGCTGTTCAGATCGGTGAACACAACTCCATAAGCGGGTTGTCCAACGTCGTAATCCGTCTTGGCCGCAAAGGTCCCATCTCCGTTACCGAGCAGGACGCTGATATTGCTGGAGCCGTTATTTGCGACCGCGAGATCTGGTTTCCCATCACCGTTGAGATCTCCGAGTTCGCCGTCAAAGGGATTAGGTCCTACCGCGTAGCTCACTGGAGGAGCAAACGATTGCGCAAACACGGGGGCTGCTCCGATAAGCCCTATCAAACCTATGACCAGCAAGAAGGTGAAAAGCTTTGTGCTAGTGGGGGCAGTCTTCGTTTTCAATTGAAACCTCTGGGCTGAATCTATTCTGGAATGGGCTATGAAATTTGTTCGACTACTGACGGCTAGCTAAGGGAGATTTGATTTTTGTCGGTGAGCAACAAGTGCCCAGCCGGACCAAACATATTCCAACCTGACGGCATTTGTCTATGATCAGCGGGCTCTTTATTGCGGAGTACGGAGACGCGCTTTATGGTCTAATAGACGTATGCGAAGTAGCCTGAATGAGATCGCTCAACTTGCGGCCAACGCTACTAATCAACCGACAGCGACAGAGATTCCGGGAGTCCTGATTATCAAGGGCGAGGTGCCGGAACATCAGCTCGCCGCTATCTATGAACCAATGGTCGGGTTCGTCGTCAACGGAAGCAAAACAATTTCTATCGGTGATCAGGTTATCCATGCCAGGGCTCCGTCGTACTTCGTAATTCCCACTGAGACTCCGGCGACCGCGCGAGTGCATCAAGGCAAAAACGGCGAGCCATATCTATCTCTTGGTCTCAACTTGAATGAGAACTCTCTGCTCGAGCTATTTAACGATTCTCCGA
>DATEIS010000160.1:0-12287 GCA_035278765.1 Pyrinomonadaceae bacterium
GCCACACAGAAGCACAAAATGCTCAAAAGAAACTAGCACCACCAGCTCTTTTGTTTTGTGTTTTTTGTGCTTTTTCGTGGCCAACAATCACCCTCTCTTTTTCGTCTGGCGGCGATCTGGGAAGCGTTTCGCGTCGCCACCGCCAGTCTCCGAGCTAACAAACTGCGCACGGCGTTGACGTTGATGGGTATCATCGTCGGCGTCACTGCTGTGATCGCAGTGGTCACGATCATCAAGGGTCTGGACCAAACGGTCGCGCAAACTTTTTCTTCACAGGGCTCGACTGTTTTCACCATTTCGAAGAATCCTCAGATCATCAAGTCGCGTGAAGAGTTTATAAAATCAAATCGCCGCAAAGACGTTACACACGAAGATGCGGAAGCGATTGCGCGTACGTGTACGTCGTGCTGGCGGGTCGGCATCGCTGCGAATGCAGTTGAGACCGTGAAGTACAACGATCAGAAAGCCGAGAACGTACGGATACGCGGTGTCGATCCGATCACGATGTTTGATATTGATGGTGTGTCGATCAATGTCGGCCGTATCTGGACCGAAAGCGAAGGAGCTTCTGGTCGTGAGATCTGCGTTCTCGGTCAGGACATGTTGAAGAACCTGTTCAATGACGCACCAGCGGACAGGGCCATCGGCCAGGAAATTCGGATTGACGGGAGACCGTATCTTGTTCTCGGCGTGTTAGAACCTTTGGGATCTATATTCGGCTTTTCACGCGACAACGTGGTCTACATCCCTTATTCGACTTATCAGAAGGCGTACGGCGGACGACGTTCCCTCGTCGTGTTCGTTCAGGTACAAACGCCCGAGCAGCTCGAAGCGGCGGAAGATCAGGTGCGAACAGTGATGCGTAATCGTCGCGGCCATTTGACGGGCAGCGACGCCGATGACGAGGGCTTTGCACTCGAAACACAGGATGTGTTTCTGAATCTTTACGGCTCCGCGACGTCGAACATTTACATCGTCACGATCGGCGTGGCAGCGATCTCACTCGTGGTCGGCGGGATCGTCGTGATGAATATCATGCTTGTGTCTGTAACTGAACGGACCAAAGAGATCGGAATTCGCAAAGCGATTGGCGCCCGCCGGAAAGATATTCTGACGCAGTTTTTGATCGAGGCAGTGACGGTTACGGCGATCGGTGGCGCGATCGGAGTGGGAACCGGGTTTGGATTGGCATACATCATCTCGGCGCTGATCGGCTTTCCATTGCTGGTAAGCGTGGCATCGGCGGTTTTAGGTGTTGGTGTTTCTTCGGTGGTGGGAATTGTGAGCGGCCTCTGGCCCGCATGGCGCGCGGCTAAGCTCGATCCAATAGAAGCGCTAAGAGCAGAATAGGCTTTTATGACTTTCGACGACATCAAAGAATCGGCTTTCATGGCGTTCGACACGTTGCGCGCTAACAAACTGCGCTCAACGTTGACGATTCTCGGCGTCAGCGTTGGTGTCGTCACCGTGATCTTCATGGTGTCGATCATCCAGGGACTGAACAAAGCGTTCGCCGATCAAATCGAGTCGCTCGGGTCCAACACGATCTTCGTCTCCAAATTTGAGCCCAGCTTCGGACGGCCGCCTGGTCCGGACGAGATACATCGTAAAGATCTGACGATGGAGGACGCCGAAGCACTACGCACCGAAGCGCCTTCGATCGTCGGTGTTTCGCCGATCCATCGCATGATCGCTTCGACGGTTAGATATCAGGACAAGCAGACTGACACACCGATTCTTTTCGGCGTCACGCCTTACTACGAGTTTGTGCAAACGCAGTACGTCGCCAGCGGTCGTTTCGTCAACGACATCGACATGCAGGATCGGTCCAACATCGTGATCATCGGCGTCGACGTGAAGCAGGCACTTTTTCCGTATGAAGATCCGGTCGATAAGGAAGTAAGAATCAACGGCAATCCGTTTCGAATCGTCGGCGTGATGGAGCCGCTGGGCAATTTCTTCGGACAATCGCGAGACAACTCGATCTTTATTCCGATCACTACCTTCAACAAGTACTATCCGGATCGTCCGTTTCCGGAAGTCGTCTTTTTTGTGATCGTGCGACCGCGTTCGCGTGCTTTCGTCAAATCCTCCATTGACGAAATCACCGACATCCTGCGACGCAGGCGTCGCGTGCCGGTTGGCGCACCCAACAACTTCGGCATCTCGTCTCAGGATTCATTACTTGATGTCTACAACCAACTGACTGGAGCCACTGCCCTCGTGCTGACGTCAATCTCGTTTGTCGCGCTCATGATTGGTGGGATCGGCGTGATGAACATCATGCTTGTATCGGTGACAGAGCGCACAAAGGAGATAGGTGTGCGCAAGGCCGTCGGCGCCACCAGAATGAACATTCTTTCGCAGTTTCTGATTGAGGCGGTGGTGTTGACCGCGATCGGAGGTTTCGCGGGACTCGCGGTCGGCGAGGTCGCGAGTCTGCTGATGAACAAATACTCGCCCTTACCTGCTTACGTTCCTTTATGGGCCATCGGCGTAGGCGTCGGCATCTCAGCCGCAGTCGGCATCATCTTCGGCCTCTGGCCCGCGTGGAAAGCGGCCCGTCTGAACCCCATCGACGCCCTCCGCTGGGAGTAGCGCAACAAAAGGCACAAAAATCACAAAAGGCACATAATGGTTTCTGAAGGATAGCGACCAAAATAATCCTCAAGACCTCTTTTGTGCCTTTTGTGCTTTCTGTGCCTTTTGTGGCTTAATGCAACCATACCAGTGGCTTTCCCGTAGTAACGCTGTGAAATTAATCGAAACCCTGAAACTTGCTCTGGCAGCGATCTGGGCGCACAAGCTGCGCTCGGCTCTGACGCTGCTGGGCATGATCGTGGGCGTCACCGCGTTTGTTGTGGTCGTCTCACTAATCGCCGGCTTCAATCGTTACGTCGATGAGAAGATCGCCGGCATCGGCGCCAAGTCGTTTACGGTCCAACGTTTCAATCCTCTCGAAGACTTCAAAGACACTGACACTATCGCCGCAGCTCAGCGACGCAACAAAGAACTGACATTGGAGGACTACGAATACCTGAAGGAGCGAGCCCAACTCGTCGGCAAAATTGGCGCCCGCGCGCGAGGCACCCCAGTCGAAGTTAAACGCGAAAATGAGGTGCTCGAAGACGTCTTTGTTTCAGGCGCGACCGCAAACTGCGTCGACATCGAGAATCGCGACGTAGCCGAAGGACGATTCATTGCCGAGCCGGAAAATGAGAGTGCAGCGCGAGTCGCTTACGTCGGCGCCGATATCGCAACCAAACTGTTCCCAGCGGGAAACGCGGTGGGCAATGAGATTACTGTGCGTGGTTTGCCATATCGAATAATTGGTGTCGAAACCGCGAAGGGCACAGTCTTCGGTATGCCGCAAGACACCTTCATCATCCTTCCTTTGAAGACATACGCAATCAACTATGGCGGCCTGATTCGCCAGCGCTCACTCTACTTCGTAGCGACTTCAAAAACTGACGAGCTTTTCAACGACGCGGTTGAAGAATCGCGTTTCCTGATGCGTGTCAGACGCAAATTAGGACCAAGCGAAAAAGACAACTTCGGTATCGTCACGCCCGACGCGATCACAGGTTTGCGGGATCGATTGTTTGGGACCATCTTTATCGTCGCGATCGTAGTGCCGGGAATCGCGCTCGTGGTCGGCGCGATCGTGATCATGAACATTATGCTGGTGTCGGTAACTGAGCGAACCAAAGAGATCGGTATCAGAAAGTCTCTGGGCGCGCGTCAGGTTGATATCCTGAAACAATTCCTGGTTGAGGCTGTAACTTTAGCGCTGATCGGTGGCGCAGTCGGGATATTTCTGGCGTGGGTTGTCGGACATATAGTCACTGCCGTGTTTTTTCCAACATACTTGTCGCTACTGTCCGTGCTATTCGCGCTTGGCGTTTCCGGGGGTGCTGGTGTTGCCTCCGGAATCTTTCCGGCCTGGAAAGCAGCGCGACTCGATCCAATCGAAGCTTTAAGAGCTGACTAAATAACTCCTATGCGAATTCTTAGAAGCGATATCTACGAGAACCTTATGATGGCCCTGGCCACGTTGCGGGCTAATAAGCTGCGCTCGTTCCTGACCGTCTTTGGAGTTGTGATCGGCATCATCACCGTGATGCTGATCGCATCATTTATCAGCGGTATCGACATGTCGGTTAAGCGCGAAGTCGAATCGTTCGGAACGCGCTCGATTTACATCAGCAAATACAATCCCGGTATTCACATCGGGCGCATGTCGCGTGAAGAACGCATGCGTAAGGAGTTGACTTACGACGACGCGGTCGCGCTTCAGGGGTTGCCGGCGGTAGAACTGTCAGTTCCCTTCCTCGACATCACCAACAACTGGTTTGGCGGCAAACTGATGGTTTCGGGCGGCGGCAAAACGTCCGCGCAGGTGGCACTTCAGGGCACTCTTCCGGAGTTTGAAAGAGCCGGCACCCAGATAATTTCAGAGGGCCGGTTTTTTACGACAACTGAAAACGATACCAATCAGGAAGTCTGCGTCGTCGGTTCTAAAGTTGCGGACGACTTCTTCAAGATCGGCTCGCCTGTCGGTCAAACGATCAAGATCGGCACGCAGGAGTTTCGTGTTGTCGGCGTGCTCGAGAAACGAGAACAGTTTCTCATCGGCGGCGGCAGCGACGATCAAAACAACGTGATCTACGTGCCCTTCACTGTGGCCCAGAAACTGAAACCAAATGCCGACGATATCTACATCCTCGCGGTTGCAAAGCCCGGCCTGATGGACGAAGCGAAGGATCAAGTGCGCGATATGCTGCGTGTGCGCCGCCAGGTTGCGTTCGCAGCAGACGACAACTTCGGAATGGAAACGTCGGAGAGTCTGCTTGATAATTTCCGCTCCATCACTGCGAGTCTGGCCATCGCGATGGTTGTGATTTCTTCTGTTGGACTGATGGTCGGTGGCATCGGGGTGATGAACATCATGCTGGTGTCAGTCACAGAACGAACCCGTGAGATCGGTGTGCGCAAAGCGATTGGAGCCAAGAAGAGCGACATCATGTGGCAGTTTTTGATTGAGGCAGCGACCCTCACGGGTCTTGGCGGAATTGTCGGTCTCTCGATAGGTTGGGGACTAACACTCCTGGTGCGCCTTGTGCTCCCGTCTTACGTTCCGCTCTGGGCGCCTATTGGTGGTCTGCTCGCCAGCATCGGCATCGGTCTCATCTTCGGCATCTGGCCCGCATGGAAAGCAGCTCGACTCGACCCCATCGAATCCCTTCGCTACGAATAAAGCTATCCACAGATTACACAGAATCAGCGTAATCTGTGGATGGATTTGTGTGCCTTTTGTGGTCTAGGTGATGAAGCTGGAGAACAGCGAAGTCCAGATAGTTACGAAGATCAGCAGCAAGGCGAAGAGAGTGATCGAAACACCCCAGGCTGCACTACTGCCCATGCGCGTGGCTCCCAGGTGAAGTCCCTTCGCTCGCAGCCAGAGCAAGTAGAACCAGGTGAGTCCGATGAAACTCAGCAACACAAACAGGACCGGATGCTCTGCCGGTGACATGAGAATGCCCAGGTTATCCTGAAGCGTGGTCTCCTGGTTAAGAATCGGGTGTAGATCTTCGGGAGCTTTCAAGTAGAGGATTCCCAACCCAAGTATTTTTTGAATCGCCACCACCGGAAGCCAGTAATAAAAGACCACCGATAGCGCCTGCCAGTAGTTGATCCGGCCACCAAATGCCAGAGAAGCGAGCAGGCAGAGGGCAGCTGTAAAAGCACCCAAAATGAAAAGACCAACCGCGGATTTGATCACCGTGCCGACGCGCTCGATGGGGTTCTTCAGTTGCTTGAGCTGCGCCTCTTTCATCGCCTCAAGTCGGTCTGGAGGTGGAGCAAGTGGCGGCCCCATCTCCGCGAGTTTTTGAGTCGTGTGATCGACGATACGTTCCGGCGTGATGCGTTGTACAAACGCGAACGTATAGATCACTGACAGCACAACAACGACGGCCCAGGCACCGACCCAGTGTGGATGTGCCCTCAGATTGCGAAACACTCGCGAAGGCTCGAAGAAGATGCCAGAAAGCTTTGCGAAGAACGGCAAAGGCGGTTCCGAATCAGTAATCACGGGCAGTGGAATAAAGCTGAACGCGAAAAGAATAATTCCGCCCAACGCCAGTATCCCGCCCGTAGGAATACCGCCCGGAAACAATCCCACCTTCGGAATGCCGAGGGCTGCAATGATTAGTCCAATAACAAAAAAAGCGATGCCGAACGGCCGGAGCTTCGTCGGACGCGGCGCGCGTAGCGCTGCTTCTGGAGTACTCATCAGATCAATCTCCTGTGAGAAGACATGTTAATTGACTGTGCAAATACGGGCCACGAAAGAACAAAGTTTCAGCCACAAAAATGCACAAAAGCACAAAAGGCACAAAATGTTCTTTAATGAACTGAATAACTCCGAAGCTCATTACTCTTTTTGTGCCTTTTGTGCTTTATGTGCTTTTTGTGGCTAACTTTCTTTGTGGCTCCAGCCGGGGACGCGGATACAAGCGACGTGATGACCGGGCGCAACTTCGCGCAATTCAGGATCGATCTGCGCGCACTCCTCGATGGCGATCGGACAGCGCGTTCGGAACCGACATCCTGACGGCGGGTTAATCGGCGTCGGCACGTCACCCTGCAAAATGATCCGCTTGCGCTTTTGTTTCGGATCGGGAATCGGAATCGCCGAGAGCAATGCCTGCGTGTACGGATGAAGCGGTTGTGCGTACAACTCCGCGGCGCCGGCAATCTCGACAATACGACCGAGGTACATAACTGCCACACGCGTCGAAATATGCTCAACAACCGCAAGCCCGTGTGAGATGAATAAATAAGTGAGCTTGAACTCTTCCTGAAGTTCCTGGAGCAGGTTAACCACTTGCGCCTGCACGGAGACGTCCAACGCCGAAACCGGCTCGTCTGCGACAATCAACTTCGGATTGAGTGCCAGAGACCTCGCTACACCGATTCGCTGTCGCTGCCCGCCCGAGAACTCGTGCGCATAACGGTCCATGTAATCCGGGTCGAGCCCGACGCGTTTCAAAAGTCCGGCAACCCGATCCCGCCGCTCACTCTTGTTGCCCTGGTTGTGAATTACGAGCGGCTCGCCAACGATGTCGCCGATCTTCATCCGTGGATTCAGCGACGCATACGGATCCTGAAAAATGATCTGCATCTCGCGCCGGATCTCGCGCAGCTCTTTCTTGTTTAGCGAGAGAACGTCTCGTCCCTGAAAGTTAACCGTGCCTGCTGTTGGTTCAATCAAACGCAGCAGACAACGTCCCACCGTCGACTTACCACACCCCGACTCACCGACCAGGCCCAACGTCTCACCGGCAAATATCTCGAACGACACGCCATCGACAGCGCGCACTACGTCGTCTGAACCCTCAACCGGAAAATGCTTCACTAAGCCACGAACACTGACGAGTGTCTCGTGCTGGTCAAGCGCTTGCGGAGGCGGGTTCGATTGATTGTCTACTTCAACTCGGGCGCTCATGAACACCTTTGTGGTCCGCCGCTACTGCCGCGGCGAGATCGTAAAGCACACAACGAACTTCGACGTTGCCTTCAAGTTGATAAAGCGGAATCTCTTCGGCAGTACAACGAGGCATACGATGACGGCAGCGCGGCGCGAAGTGACAACCCGGCGGCAGATCGGTTGGCCTCGGCACCACACCTTCGATCGTTTCAAGCCTCTCGTTCTTGATCAGCTCTGCACTCGTGAGTTTGGGAACGGAACGTAACAAGCCTTCGGTGTACGGATGCTTGGGTCGTGCAAACAACTCGTCGACCGGCGACTCTTCAACGATTCTTCCGGTGTACATCACGGCGACGCGATCGGCGACTTCGGCAACCACACCGAGATCGTGAGTGATCAGGAGCACAGCCAGCTCTCGCTGCTTCCTCAATCCGTCAAGCAACTCCAGTATCTGTGCCTGGATAGTCACGTCGAGCGCGGTTGTCGGCTCATCAGCAATCAACAGCTTCGGATTGCAGGCGAGCGCCATTGCGATCATCACGCGCTGCCGCATGCCGCCCGAGAGTTGATGTGGATAATCGTTGACGCGACGCGCAGGATCGGGAATCGCCACTTCACGCATCGCCTCGATCGTCGCCTTACGTGCATCGTTACGTGAGAGTTTGCGATGGAGGCGCAGTGCTTCGGCAATCTGTTCGCCGACTGTAAAAACAGGATTGAGCGACGTCATCGGATCCTGAAAGATCATGGCGATGTCGTCGCCGCGCATCTCGCGCATTGCCGCGTCTGAAAGTTTAAGCAGATCTTTGCCGTCGAAAAGTATCTCGCCGTTGACGATCTTGCCGGGCGGCGCGATCAGACGCATGACCGAAAGCGCGGTCATTGACTTCCCGCAACCGGATTCACCAACCAGACCGAGCAGTTCTCCGCGATCGAGATTAAAGCTGACTCCGTCAACCGCACGCACGAGTCCGGAACGAGTCGGAAAATGCGTCTGAAGATTTCGAACTTCGAGCAGGTGAGCCATCGCGATCAGTAGAGATTGAAATTGTATTCGAGTTGCATAAAGACGGAAACAAACTTCCCGTCCCTGGTTGCCGGGACAAACTTGACCTTCTTCGCGGCTTCAATCGCGTTTGCGGTGAGCCCGTATGGCAACCCTCCGACGGTGCGGATATTTACGACGTTGCCATCAGAAGAAAAAAGCACCTTTAGAACTATCGTGCCTGTAATGTTGTTCTGACGCGCCTCCTCCGTATACATCGGCTCAGGCTTCATAACGAGCACGGCCTTGGTGGTAACTTCCCTATTGAGTAATGGGTTTGCGTTGTTCAACTCAGTTTGAGCTTTCGGCTCCGACTCGTAGGGAATACCCAATCCATCAGTCACTGCAATTCCTGAGGACCGCTTTCCCAGAACGATGGAAGAAAAGTATTGCTGCACTCGGGTGTCATCCGCGCGGGCGCCAAAGACACGAAAAATGTAGATGGCATTACCGGTAGAAAAGATCTGCACCGTACCCGGAACTTTGTCTGGCGCGAAATACTGTTTGCCTTCAAAGCCGTTGCGTTTCAGATCCTTTTCGCTGGTCCGATCGAATGTGGAGTGAGTGAAGATTTCCTGTTCGATGAAGTCTTCGAGCGACTCCCGAGTTTTGGAGTTGTCGGAACAGCTAACTGCATAAACCAAACCATCGGCATAGGCGCCGAGCACTCGCCGCCGTCGCTGTACCTCCAGCCGATCCACGTTTTCTTCGTATGTAGCCATGGCGGGAAGTGTTGGGAAGGTTACTGAGAATGCTTCGCCCTTCACGGTATACCGTTGCCAGCCCGCAGCTCCCTTCTGCGCCTGAACCATCACGCCGGACGCAAACAGGATAAGCAAACCTGCTGATAGAAGAATTCGCTTCATTCTCTTAAATGGGTTTCTAGACAACCGAGGTCTCGCGATACTCGCCCCAAACGCGCCGCAGCGTGTTGCTGATCTCACCCACCGTCGCGTACGCCTCGACGCATTCGAGAATTCGCGGCAACAGATTTTCATTTGTTCCAGCTGCTTGTTGGAGTTTATCTAGCGCAACGGTGACGGTGTTTGCCTCACGTCGCTCGCGCAACGCTCGCACACGTTCGACCTGCGCTTGCTCGAGTGCCGGATCGATTCGCAGCACATTCACTGACGCTTCCTCTTCAAGCTGAAAACGATTTACTCCAACGACCACCTGCTCCTGCGTTTCAATCGCTTTCTGATAACGATATGCCGACTCCTGAATCTCACGCTGCACGTATCCCGTTTCAATTGCGCGCAGCATCCCGCCCATCGTCTCGATCTTTTTCAAATATTCGAGCGCCTGCTCTTCCACATCGTTGGTCATTTGCTCGATCGCGTAAGAACCGGCCAAAGGATCCGCCGTTTCCGCGACGCCTGATTCGTACGCAATCACCTGCTGCGTTCGCAACGCCACCCGCGCCGTGGCTTCGGTCGGCAGTGCGAGTGCTTCGTCCATTGAATTTGTGTGCAGCGATTGTGTGCCGCCGAGAACCGCAGCGAGTGCCTGGATCGTCGTCCGCACTACATTCACTTCCGGCTGTTGCGCCGTCAATGACGAACCCGCAGTCTGCGTATGAAATCTCAACATCAACGAGCGTGGATCGCGCGCGTTGAAACGGTCGCGCATGATACGCGCCCACATTCGTCGCGCCGCGCGATACTTCGCAATCTCCTCGAACAGATTGTTGTGCGCGTTGAAGAAAAACGAAATGCGTGGCGCAAACTGATCGACTTCAAGACCAGCCGCGAGGGCCGCCTCGACATACGTGATTCCGTCGGCGAGCGTAAATGCAACTTCCTGCACTGCGGTCGAACCGGCTTCGCGAATGTGATAACCGCTGATCGAGATCGTGTTCCAGTTCGGAACTTCGCGAGCACAGTACGCGAAGATGTCCGTGACCAGACGCAATGACGGCGCGGGCGGATAAATGTAGGTGCCGCGCGCGATGTACTCTTTCAAAATATCGTTTTGCAGCGTGCCACGAACTTTAGTGAATGCGACACCTTGCTTGCGCGCCACTGCGAGATAAAGCGATAGCAGAATCGCGGCCGTTGCATTGATGGTCATCGACGTCGAGACTTCGTCGAGCGGAATGCCGGCGAAGAGCCGCTCCATATCTTCGAGTGAGTCGATGGCAACGCCGACTTTTCCGACTTCGCCGAGTGCGAGCGGATCGTCGGAATCAAGACCGATCTGTGTTGGCAGATCAAAAGCGACCGAGAGCCCGGTGGTGCCTTGCGCGAGCAGATATTTGTAACGGGCGTTTGACTCTTCCGCGGTGGCGTAGCCGGCGTACTGGCGCATGGTCCAAAGGCGCCCGCGATACATGTCCTTGTAAATGCCGCGTGTGTACGGAAACTGGCCCGGCGCGCCGAGATCTTTTTCGTAATCAATCTCGCGCGTGTTGTAAGGATTGAAGTCTACCGGAGGCTCAGTTTTCGTCGTCATGCTCGAAGCTATGTTACTTCATTTTGTGCTTTTTGTGCCTTTTCGTGGCAGAGTATCCGCATGGAGAGCGTTCGGGTTAACAAGCGTGGAGCAGATCGCATCCGGCAGGGGCATCTCTGGATTTACCGCAGCGATGTGGTGGACGTGCAGGCGCAGGGCGGAGCTGTCGTTGTCGTCAAAGATGAACGCGGCAACTTTGTCGGACAGGCGCTTTTCAGTGACTCATCGCAGATCGCGCTTCGATTCTTGACTCAAACCGATGAGGATATCGATCGCAACTGGTGGCGACGTCGAATCACGGAAGCGGCGAGTAGAAGAAATATCTCACCGGATACTAATGCTTATCGTTTGATTTACTCAGAAGGCGATCTGCTGCCCTCGCTTATCGTCGATCGTTACGCGGACGTGCTCGTGCTGCAAACGTTGTCGCAAGGTACTGACGCCGTTAAGTCGTTGCTGATCGAAATACTCGCTGAGGAATTCAAGCCACGTGCAATCATCGAACGCAATGATGCGCGTGTGCGCGCTCTCGAAGGACTGCCGTTGATCTCAGGAACGGTCTATGGTGATGCTCCTGCCGAACTGGAAATTTTGCAACACGGTTTGCGCTTTCATGTCGAGCCCCTCGGCGGACAGAAGACAGGATCGTTTCTGGACCAGCGCGAGAATCGATTAGCCGCACGTGCTGCCGCGCAAACCACGAACAGAGGCCGTGCGCTCGATTGCTTCACGTTCAACGGCGCGTTTGCTCTGCATCTGGCTTCTGTTTGCGACAACGTGATCGGTGTTGATATCTCAGGAGAAGCCGTTGCGGGTGCACAGCGAAACGCAACGTTGAATGAAATGACGAATGTTGAGTTTCGCGAAGCGAATGTGTTCGATCTGTTGCGCGAAATGGAGAGTGCGCGGGAGCGTTTCGATGTGATCGTGCTCGACCCGCCTGCATTCGCGAAGAACCGGGCCAGCTTGAAAGCAGCGGTTCGTGGTTATAAAGAGATTAACCTGAGGGCGTTGAAGTTACTGAACCCCGGCGGTGTGTTGATCACGTGCACGTGTTCTTATCACGTTTCCGAGGAACTGTTTCTCGAGATCATTGAACAAGCCGCGCTTGATTCACACCGGCGTGTGCAGTTGATGGAAAAGCGAATGCAGGCCACCGATCATCCGGCATTGGTGGGAATGCCGGAGACCTTCTACTTAAAGTGCGTAATCGCTAGAGTAGTTTAGCCACAGATAACACGGATTACACAGATCAATCCGTGTAATCCGTGAAAATCCGTGGCTAAATTTAAACTAAAG
>DATEIS010000161.1:0-5142 GCA_035278765.1 Pyrinomonadaceae bacterium
AGATCTCTTATCCATTCAGTCCCTGGCGAAGCGAGACGGCTGTTTGGACCACCACTGCATATGACGCGCTTGGCCGCACACTTTCAGTTACCACTCCGGACAGCGCTGCGGTTTCCACGAGCTACAGCGGCAACAGCGTTACGGTTACGGATCAAGCGCTTAAAAAGAGAAAGTCCGTCACCGACGCCTTGGGAAGATTGAGAGAAGTTTACGAGGATCCGAACGGGCTGAATTATCAAACGAGCTACAACTACGACGTGCTCGATAGTCTCGTGCAGGTAACGCAGGGCAGCCAGCAGCGCTACTTCATGTACGACTCGCTCAAGCGCCTGATTCGCTCGCGAAACCCTGAGCAGAGTACGAATGCAGCATTGAATCTGACAGATGCGATAACGGGTAACAGTGCCTGGTCATTGGGCTATCAATACGATGCGAATGGCAACCTGACGCAGAAAACGGATGGGCGCGGTGTAGTTTCCACTTACGCCTACGACGCGCTTAACCGCAACACCACGATTGATTACTCAGACACAGCTTCCCTCAATCCGGACGTGACGCGCTTCTACGACGGCGCGACGAATGGTAAGGGACGCTTCTGGTACTTCTACAGCGGCGGCGATTTCTCGAACGGAAGCAACGTGGAGGCCACCGCCGTTGATAGTTATGACCAGATGGGGAGACCGCTGGTGAAGCGGCAGTTGAGCAAACTGAATGGCACTTGGGGGACGACATATCAAGCGGGCCGCACCTACAATCTCGCCGGAGGGGTCACGTCGCAGACATATCCTTCGGGTCATACGGTCTCTTATGCTTACGATCCCGCGGGTCGCACCACCAGCTTTAGCGGTAACCTGGGCGATGGAGTCTCGCGCAGCTATGCATCTTCATTTGTCTACAACTCCCGCAATCAAGTCACGCAAGAGTTGTTTGGAACGCAAACGCCGCTCTATCACAAACTCCAGTACAACATTCGCGGACAGTTGTGGGATGTACGCGTGTCAACCGGAGCCGACGTCAACGGGTCCTGGAATCGAGGCTGTCTGCAATTCTTTTACGAGAGCACGTTGACGCACGGGGCGAGCGGGCCGGATAACAATGGCAACGTGCTCAAGGCGAGTCATTACGTTCCTTTGGACGACCAAACCACTACGTATGCGGTTCCTTACCAGCTCTACACCTACGACTCCCTGAACCGGCTCTCGTCAGTAGCTGACTATTTTCTCAGCAACACTCAGCCCAACACGCAGCAGTCACTCCAGAGTTACACCTACGATCGCTGGGGCAATCGCACGATCAATGCGGCGCAGACGTGGGGCACGGGAATCAATAACAAGCAGTTCGCTGTCGATACCGCTACGAACCGGTTAGGTGTGCCGAGTGGTCAATCAGGCGTGATGAGTTACGACACTGCCGGGAATCTGATCACGGATACCTACACCGGTGTGGGCAGCCGTACCTATGACGCGGAAAACCGGATGACGACGGCTGCTGATAATACGGGCCAGACAAGCCGCTACACGTATGACGCGGATGGTCACCGCGTGCGGCGCCAGGTAGCGTCGAGTCAGGAAGAATGGCAGATCTATGGAATCGACGGCGAGTTAATCGCTGAATACCAGGCAAACGCGCCCGCCTCAGCACCCGAGAAAGAATACGGCTATCGCGATGGGCAGTTGCTGATCACGGCAACCGGCCGCCTTAATGTGGCTCTCGCAGCGAACGGCGCGGTGGCCACAGCTTCCAGTACCGCCACGGGTTCTGGCTTTTCCACTACGGGAGCGATCAACGGAAATTATCGTGGTCCATGGGGTAACGGTGAAGGCTGGAATGACAACACGCCGAACGCAGTGCCTGATTGGCTCCAGGTAGACTTTGCCGGCAGCAAGACGATTGACGAGATCGACGTCTTCAGCCTGCACGACAACTACACCCAGGAAAACACACCGACAACATCCCAGACCTTCACCTTATACGGCTTGCTGGCGTTCGACGTGCAGTACTGGAACGGCAGCAGTTGGACCACAGTTCCGGGCGGTAGTGTGACTGGAAACAATAAAGTCTGGCGCCAGTTCACCTTCTCGCCAATCACCACCAGCAAGATCCGCGTATACATCAATCAGGTGCCTGACTCGTGGAGTCGCGTGGTCGAGATCCAGGCGTTCGGCACTTCAGCGGGCGGCGAGAAAGTCCAGTGGCTCGTACCGGACCATCTCGGCACACCGCGAATCATCCTCGACCAAACCGGCAGTCTGGCTAATGTGAAGCGGCATGACTATCTACCCTTCGGCGAAGAATTATTCGCCGGCACCGGTGGCCGCACGACCGCTCAAGGCTATTCAGGCGATGGCATTCGCCAGCAATTCACGCAAAAAGAGCGGGACAATGAGACGGGACTCGATTACTTCCTCGCGCGGTATTACTCCTCACCGCAAGGAAGATTCATTTTGCCGGATCCACTTCTATCAAGCGGAAAAGCAAGCGAACCCCAGAGCTGGAATAGGTACAACTATTGTTCCAATAATCCGCTAAATACCATAGATCCTAAAGGATTGGAATGGTGGTATTTGAAGGGTTCTGAACATCCTTCTCCGAAGTGGTTCGACCACGATCCGGGTACAGAGTATGAACGTTGGACGAACACCTATGACTATGTTTATTACGACAACGCCGCACGAAAATTCGCAGTGTTAGATCCTGGTAGTAATCGTTATTTCATTGCCAATACGCTTGCGCAGGCGAATAAACTCTTCGACACCTATTTCGCAAGTTACACAGGGGTGGGCTCCCAGGCTGAGGGTGAGTTCCTATCCGGCCTTTCATCGGGAGCCAATCCCTTCGGCATTCTTGTCGATCAGGCTAACGCATATATTGGGATGGATATAACCTCTCGCGATTATCTTAGTGGACGAGTGCTAGGCGCTGGTCTGGCTGGCGGCGCTGGAATATTCGGAAGTGTCGTCTTTAAGGGAGCTGGGGCAGGAATTACTCAGCTGAACAAGCAGCTTGCCAGCGAAGGGCAAATGGCCCAGGTCGCGGCTGGTGAAGGCGAAGCCATAGCTGGCGCTGGCACCTCTACAACCTTGAGAGATGCTCCCCGCCTTGCTGCCGAGCATGGCGGTACCGTTTCCGATTGGGCCAAGGTTCGTAGTTGGTCTTACAGAGCCGCAGACGGAACGACCTACGAGATTCACGCGTACCAGAATACTATTACTGGTAAGCTTGTGGAGTACAAGACTAAGATCCAATGAACCCAATGGTGAAATAAAGAAATGAAGCACGAAGAGTATTTCATTCGGGGCAAGATTGTCGCCATCTGTGAAGCGGTAGTGGCTGAGGAAATCGGCATCATTGCCGCGTCTCGACGCCTAAGTGCATTAGGATTGGAGTTGTTCCACGGCCGTCATGAGGATTTTATTACGTTCGACGCAGTTGATTCAGAAACGGATCACTTTCCAGTTGACACAGAGCGCAAGAATTGGAGTGCGGAGGCCCTCAGGCAAAAAGATGAGGAGATCGCAGAAGCGGAAGCCCTCTATAGAACCAATGTAATCGCGTCGTGTAGGAAGCTGTTAGAACGGTTTGCGATCGACAATAGACTCTAAATCCAGCCGACCCTAATCTGAAGCGGTGATGATGCGATCTGTTTCAACTGTGGGTTGATACGACAAAGGCAGGCCGCACTATCATCCAACCACTCGTGATCGCACCAGAAAGAAGGTAAGCAGAACGTCCGCCATGAATATCCTGGTTAATAAAAAGAACTCGTGAGCAAGTCAAAAAAACAACAACCGTCACGAAAGACGTTGTGGATTGGCTAGCGATAGACACCAACGGTTTGAAGTATCAAATCACTTTGGACCATGAGCAACGAGCGTTTATATCTCCCGAGAGCTCCATATCTACATGTCCTCGGAGCAAACATCTCTGAAGTCACTGATTTTGCGCTGGCACTTCCCAAATATAGCCGGCTGCGTGTGATTGTTCGTTTTCTCCGGGGCAAAAAGATGGCCAGCCTATCATCTCTGTATGATGAGTTCGGCGCTGCTTTACAGTTTCCTTACTATTTCGGTGAAAACTGGGATGCTTTCAGTGAGTGCATCACAGACCTTGAATGGATACCGGCAGACGTTTATGTGCTGGTAATCACAGACTCTCAGAGTGTCCTGGCAGAAGAGTCTGATGAGCAGTTAGCGGTGTTAACAAAGCTGCTTGAAGAAGCCGGCAGCGAATGGAGCCATCCTGTCGAGACTTCGCAACCGTGGGATCGGCCGGCCGTAGCTTTCCATGTGATCTTCCAGTGCGATAAGTCTGACGAGCAAGCGGTGATATCCCGTCTTGAAAGCGTCGGAGCATCCTTTTCACGAGATACTCGCAACCAGTTGTTATGACGATTTGAAGTAATCAATCATTCCGCCTGTTCAAAAGGAGAAGCGTATGAACCCGACACGTATTGCTCCATTGTTTCTTCTGTTAATTCTATTATTAGTTTCGGCAAACACAGTTGCGGCAAAACGAACTCGCGCGTTGGCCGTTCCACCTCAATCCGAAGCTGAAATCAACGATAAGAACTGGCAGACGAATCCGCAGATCGTTGCGATCCGCAAAATCGTCAATTCGGACACTGCCAAAGTCAGTAATGGCTCGTTTAAAACTGAGCACTGGATTTGTGAGGAAGGCTGGTTCAGTCGACTTCGAATCGCACGCGATGCAAAGGGGACCGTCAGGTGGTACCAGCATTATCAGGAAGGTGAAGATTCATCCTGGGACGATAATTACTACTACGACGACGCTGGTAGACTGCGGTTTGTGTTAATGACTTCTTATGCCATTAACAACACACGAGAACAGCATCGCGCCTATTTCGATGAAAACGGACGTCTCATCTATCACGGTCGCCGGCTTCTCAAGGGAACGGGATATTTTGGCCCTCCAGTCGAAGATCTCAAGGAGATGGTGAAGATGGATCCCAAAAAAGATTTCGCGGAAGCCACACAAGGATGCAAAGCGGTAAAATCCTCCGCCACGCATCGCACCAGGAAGAGCTGAATAGGATCGCGGGGCAAATTGACTTTGTCGTTGCACGCTACGGCTTCGCCATCCCACGCTACGGCTTCGCCGTCCCACGCTGCGGCTTCGCCGTCC
>DATEIS010000162.1:0-11040 GCA_035278765.1 Pyrinomonadaceae bacterium
CTCTCGAAACGCGGTACATTCAACGGCGAATTTACACTTGCGGAAGAAGCGCCACTCGGAACCTATCGCATCGAGGCTGAGACCGATGAAGGCACATCGACAGCCACGTTTGATGTCGCCGAGTACAAGAAACCCGAATACAAAGTCAGCATCACCACGCCGCGGTTCGCACCCGCGGGCAGCAAATCGAAGTTCAATATCGATGCACGATATTTCTTTGGCGCGCCAGTCTCCGGAGCAGAAGTTCAATACTACGTCTATCGCTCACGCTATTTTCCATACTTCAACGACAGCGAAGAGCCTGCCGAAGACTCAGACGAAGAAGCCGAGTACTCGCAGTACGACAACTATTACAGCGATCTCGTAAACGAAGGCGAAGGCAAGCTGGACTCTTCGGGTCACTTGCAAATTGATTTCGACGTTCCGGCAAGTGAGAACGATGTTTGGGACTTTCAATATCGTCTTGAAGCACAGGTAACAGATTCGTCACGACGCAGTATCAACGGCAGTGCGAGTTTGATAGCGACACGTGGAGGTGTCATCGCTCGTGCCACATCCGATCGCTTCGTATACAGCAAGGATCAAACAGCAACGATCAATGTTTCGACAACGGATTACGAGGGCCGGCCCGTGCCTGCGAAGGTGTCGCTCGAGTTTTGGTCGCGCAATTGGGTCAAAGTCGAGAAAAAAGCAAACGAATACGACCCGGACTATGCAGTTCGCGAGGATAAGTTGAGCGCTGTGGAAGTAAGCACCGATCGTGAGGGTCATGCCGAATACAGTTTTCCAATCACCACTGTGGGCAACATCGCCATCAAAACAGTGGTCCATGACGCAGGCAAGCAGTTAGTGTCAGCCGGTGGTTTCATCTGGGTTGCGAAAGCCGGTGATGAGTGGGCCAACTCGGAGTATTACAACGAAAACGTCGGCTCGATCAAACTGGTGCCTGACAAGAAGTCGTATCGTCCGGGCGAAGTTGCGCACGTGCTGGCGATCCTTCCGAAAGAGCGCGCTAATCTGCTCGTCACCACCGAACTCGGCAGCGTCATGTACACCCGTCAACTCAACGTTTCCGGAAGAACCGCGATCATCGACGTGCCGATTGAAAAGTTCTACGCGCCGAATGTTTTTCTGAACGTCACCTTTGTGCGGGATGGCGACATGTACACAAGCGATCAAAAACTCGTGGTTCCGGCCCGTAATAAGATGCTGAATCTCGAAGTCATCCCCAACAAGGCACAGTACAAACCACGCGAAACAGCCTCGTACACAATTCTCGCGCGCGATGCTGAGGGCGCACCGGTACCGGATGCAGAAGTCAGTCTCGGTGTGGTCGACGAAGCGATCTACAGCATCTCGCCTGACTTCTCGGGCAACATCCGCGAGCAGTTTTACGGAATGCTCTACAACGAAGTCCAGACTCACCTGTCCGTTTCATTTTCATTCCGCGGCTTTGCCGGCGATAAGCCTGTGAACCTCGCGAGCACCAAGCCTTCATACCAGTTAGCCGACTTCAAAAACGAAAGTGAGCCGGTCCAACCAACCATACGCAAGAATTTCCAGGACACCGCGTTCTGGGAAGCAAATGCAGTAACCGGGAAGGACGGGCGCGCGACAGTCAAGTTTCGTCTGCCTGACAACCTGACAACCTGGCGCGCAACGGCGCGAGGTGTAACAGCCGACACGAAAGTCGGGGTCGTGCGGCAAAAGGTCATTTCTCGAAAAGATGTAATCATTCGTCTGGAAACGCCGAGGTTTCTCACACAAGGAGACACGGTCACGCTCTCTGGAATTGTTCACAACTATCTGAAGCAGGATAAATCGACACAGATCTCGATTTCTGTTTCCGGCGCGCGCTTACTCAGTCCCGCACAGCAGACTTTGACGATTCAAAAACAGGGCGAACACCGTGTGGACTGGCTAATCTCGGCGCCTGAAACCGGCGAAGTCAGACTGCTCGCTAAAGCGCTCACGAATACGGAGTCGGATGCGGTCGAGTTGGGACTTGACGTTGTGCCACGTGGCTTGAGGGAAACCAAATCTGAACGATGGTCCACCGATGCTGATCACGCAGAACAGGAATTCTCTTTCAACCTCCCGCCGAACACTGACTTGAATTCACGCCGGCTTCGCATCGAAGCGACGCCTTCGGTGGCTGGCACCTTATTCAGCGCGCTCGACTATCTCACGACTTATCCATACGGCTGCACAGAACAGACGATGTCGAGCTTCCTACCCAACATCGTCGTTTCGCAGACGTTGAAGGAGATCAAAACAACTTCGATTCGCAGCGATGATGAGTTGAAAAAGAAAGTCGAACGTGGCCGGAATCGTCTCTATGCCTTCCAACACGATGATGGTGGTTGGGGATGGTGGAAGAATGACGAGACCGATCCGTTCATGACGGCTTATGTGATCGATGGTCTTACGCTCGCGAAACAAGCCGGTTACGAAATTGATGACGAACGGCTGGCGCGTGGTCGCGAAAAGCTGGCGAGCATGCTCGATGCAGGAAATACAAGAGATTTCGACACACGCGCGTTCATGGCTTATGCGCTGGCTGAGAGCGGCGGAGTTGATTCCAAACATATCGAGAAGGTCTTTGCTGAACGCAATCAACTACAGCCATATGGGCGGGCGCTTCTCGCCCTGACGCTTTCAATCTCGAAGGTGGACCAGCGTGCCTCAGAGGTCGCGACCGAGATCGAACGCACCGCGACTGTAACTGACGTGACGGCTCACTGGGAGCCGAAGAGCATACCGGCATACTACGACCAAACCGAAGCAACGGCTCTCTCACTCAAAGCACTGTCACGCCTCAGACCGAAGAGCTCCCTGCTTCCACTCGCTGCTCGTTGGCTCGTCTCTGATCGTGAAAACGGCGCTTATTGGAATTCAACCAAAGACACAGCCTTTGCGATCTTCGGACTCATTGACTACGTGAAAGTCAGTCAAGAGCTTAGCCCCGCCTACGATCTCGAGATCTATGTCAATGGAGAAACTGTCCTTACCGAGCATGTAAGTCAGGCCGGTGGTAGGCAAGTATTCTCCGTCAATCGAAAGGGCGTCGCAGTCGCCGAAACCAATCAAGTCCGTATAGTGAAGCGCGGCAAAGGCACGGTCTACTTGTCCAGTTCGATCGAGTACCACACAAACGACGAAAACGTGGCAGCAAGTGCCACGCCGGATTTGAAAGTGACGCGGGAGTATCTCCGGCTCAAAGTCGAACCTGCGGGCTACAATCTGAAATGGACCACAACTCCGCTGACGGGCGAGATTCAGTCCGGCGATCTGATCGTCGTGAAGCTTCACGTGACTGGAAACAAAGCTCAGCATTTGATGTTGGAGGATCCGATTCCGTCAGGAGCGGAACAAATCGAAGCGGTTGGGAATCTAAATCTGAGTTATGGCGATGGGAATTGGACCGATTGGTACAGCTCGCGCGAGTTTCGCGACCGGCGCACGGTGTTTTTCCTCAATCTTTTTGATGGTGATGCAACTTTTCAATATGCGATGCGTGTGCAAATACCGGGTGAGTTTGTGGTCGCGCCCGCGCGTGTGGAACTGATGTATCAACCGAAGATTCACGCGAATACCGGTACACAGATGATACGGATCAAAGCCACGGATTATGTACGTTAAATCACTTCAAGCTCTATTCTCCGCGACTCGCCTGCTGTTTACGAACAGGCGAGCGCTGGTCCTGATCGTGTGTATTTATGCGGGCTTACTCACCGCGCTCTATTTGTTCGTCAGCACACGTGAAGCGACGATTTTCCAGTTATTGGTGACTTTCCTTTCAATAGCAGTCGCTCCCGCGCTGTTTTTCTTACTCCAATCAATCAGTGTTACGTACGTTTCAGGCAGTCTCAGAAAAGTCGCGATCGTCAGCCTTAAGCTTTTCATTGTCAGCCTACCGGTGATCGCTCTGACCGCATTTGCCGCTTATAGCGTGAATATCACCACGTTGCGCTATCTGCTGCTCGCAGTGGTTGCGCCGCTTTTCGCAATCCAACTCTGGATCGTAACGAGCAACAGCGGATTACGCTCACTCGTAAAGCGCCTGGGCCATGTGCTCAGTAAGACATTTGCACCAGGTTCAGTTGTTGTTTATGCATGCGGTTTTTTGATCTTTGCCGTGGCCCCGTACTTGCTATTGCGAAAGTCGATCTCCACCGAACGTGCATGGCTGGAGATTTCACTGCTGACTGTAAGACTCGCGGCAAGCGCGACGCTCATGCTGGTCGGCTGGGTCACAACCGTAGGGGCCATCTCAATACTTAGCCGGGATGACTAAGTTGCTCTTCAGAATTCTTCGAATCGGGGTCGTTATTGCTTTAGCGCACACCGTTGCGCACAACTTTCCGGGAAGGAGTGTGGGCTACGCTCACCCGGAACTGCGTCGACGCGGAGATCAGGGGAGATTCACCGCGTCGACGCTTCGTTTTGTTTCCAACGCCAACTTCCGCGTGGTCCATCCGCAATCAGTCGACGCGGAACAAGCCGAGCGGGTACTCAATATTCTTGAGTCAGGTCGAACAGAATTATTGCACCGCGTGTCAGCGGCAGGAATACAAACTCGCTTTCCAAACCTCGAGATTGTAATCAACGAAACGACCGGCGATTTCGTCGGTCGCACGCGCATGCCTCCCTGGGCCGCAGCTTACAACTTTGTGAAACAGCTCATACGCGTCGAAGGTGAGAACAAAGTTTGGAAAAGACTTGCGGATCGAGCGTATAGTGTAAGCGTGCGGTTTAGCCCGCCTTAATCACTTTTTGACACCAGAAGGCAGACTCCCATGAACGTCATCACACGTACAACGTCGATGTTGTTGCTGCTCCTATTCGTCCTCACAGCGCCAGTCATTGCTCAGCAAAAACGGCCAACTCCAAAGCCGCAACCGCGAGCGACAACGGCGCCGGCGCCTGCGCCGACATTCGAGACGTTAGTACCCGCCGATTCATACACCTTCTACGGCGAGGTAAGAGGCGCCGGACAAGTGATCGGATCCAGCGCGCTTAACGAAATTCTCGAACCGGTTTTGAAACTCTCGTCGCCGCCAAAAGAATTCCGAACCGTAGTGAAGTGGCTGAAAGCGCACGCCGAAGACGTGATGTCTTCACGACTGCTGGTCGCCATCGGTCCAACAGTCAACGCCAAACAAGCGCCGCAGTCACTCATCGCGATCGAGTTTGCGACTGCTGAGGAAGCGACGAAGTTTGCCGGGACGCTGAATGAGTTTTTGCCGACGATAATACCCAAGCCCTCACCGGAACCTTCTCCGAAATCGGCAGAGGGAGCTAACGCTAACGAGAAACCAAAACCAACTGCACCTCCGGACCCAGGCTTTCATCTGCAACGCATGGGAACACTCGTTGTGATCACGCCGCGTCCATGGACCATGAAGCAGTTGAAACCCGCCGGTAGCAAATTGCTTGCTGAAGACGCGAACTTCCGCGCCGCTCGCAATCGATTCAGCACTGAACCAATCTTCGTCTACGTCAATACAAAGGCAATTGAACGCGAAGAAGCAGAACGTATGGAAAAGTTCGCGGAACAAAACCGGATCGCCCAAGAGGAGGCAAAACGCTTAGAGGAGGAAGCTAAATCAAACGAGAAGCAACCTGAAGAACCCGATGGACCTGAGTTAGTAGTACCTGAGGAGCGGGTCGAGCTGAACGACGTCGGGAAGATCGAGGGTGCCCCATCTTCCGAAGGAACTCCCGGGCCCGACCTGTTCTCGACGATTTTATCCGGCTTTGGCTGGTCGTTTTTCACCGGTGAATCACACATGCCCGAAGGCGTCGGCGTGGCGCTCGCCTTCGAGGGAGACTCATTCGATCTGCGCGTTCTGCTCGTCAATCAATCTGGCGCGAGAAACGAAGCAATACCTTTTATTCCGAATCTCATCACAGGTCCGGCGCTGTCGCCCGACGCGCCGAACATCTTTCCGGCTGATACTGAATTACTTTTGTCGATGTCGCTCGATCTACCCCAGATCTATGCAACGATGTCGAAGCCTCAACCAAAACAAACCATTATTCGGTCGCATGGCATGGTGGATACCAAAGAAATCGAACCCGTGTCGCCATTTGCAGCAATCGAAGATCGATTGAAGATCAAATTGAAGGACGATCTGCTTCCCTTGCTTGGTTCGGAAATCGCACTTCGCTTGCCTACAGAGAGTGCAAACATGTTGGGCATCCCGGGGATCATGCCATCTATCGCGATACCAACGACTGGAGATTCAGGCGCCTCTCTCGTAATCGGCACGACGAGATCGGCAACAGAGCAGCCGCAATCAACGAATGCCGCCCCGGTACTGGCAATTGCCGTCAAGGACAAAGAAGGCTTGCGGGCATTGATGCCTAAACTGCTCGACAACCTCGGCTTCAAAGGCGCCAGTTCACTAATGCAAACCGAGCGACGCGAAGACACCGAATTAGTCTCGATTGGCAATGTCTTCGCGTACGCTTTTATCGGTAACTTTATCCTGCTTTCCGGCGACGCAACCTCGATACGCTACGTCGTCGACTCGTACCTGAAACACGAAACACTTGCCAGCGACATTCAGTTCAAAAACTCCACACGCTGGCAACCAAGACCGTTGCAGGGTCAGCTTTATATCTCGCCTGCGTTGATGGAGGGATATAAGAAGTGGGCGAACCAGCCGAGTACTCAAGTCAACGATCAAGTGAGAGCCTTCTTAACACGTGCTAGTACAGTGGCCCAGCCAATCACCTACTCGCTTTCAAACGAAGGACTTGGACCATTACACGAAGTTCACATTCCCAGGAATCTGATACTGATGGCAGTGGCCGGAATCTCCGGCGAGATCAATCCCCCGCCGATGGTCCAGAACGAACGGATGGCAATCGGAATTCTGTATACGATTTCCTATGCCCAAAACGAGTACAAAAAGAAAAACAGTGGCGCGTACGGTACGCTTGAAGAATTGATGGCAGCGGACCTCGTTCCCAAAGAGGGTATCGAAAAATCGGGATACAAATTTGACTTTACTGTCAGTGGAGACAAGTTTGAGGTGACCGCGGTGCCAGTGGAGTACGGCAAGAGCGGCAAGTTGTCGCTGTTCCTGGACCACACGCATGTATTGCGTGGCGGAGATAAGGGCGGCGCTTCAGCCTCCGCCTCCGATCCACCGATCAATTAGCTCTGCGGCTTAAATTTTCTATCTCTACGGGCTCGACGGGTTCAGCAAGCTCGAATCGAAACACCTTCGAGTAGAAGTAAAGCTCACCATCAAGCGCGCGCTTGATATTCTTCGCCTGCCTGAACCCATGCTGCTCGCCGGCAAACGCGACGTATGAAACCGGAATTCGTTTCGCTCTTATCGCATCGACCATCTTCTCAGCCTGATCCGGAGGTACAACTTTGTCTTCCAGTCCCTGGAAAAAGATCACTGGACATGAAAGCCGTTCGGGAAAGTTGATCGGGGAACGATCGTAATAAATATCTTTTCGCTCGGGGTACGGGCCGAGCAAACCGGTTAGATATTGCGACTCATACTTGTGCGTGTCGCGAGCCATCGACTCAAGGTTACTGATTCCGAAATGACTCGCACCGGCTTTGAAGACCTTTCGAAATGTGAGCGCGCCAAGCGTGGTGTATCCTCCGGCGCTACCGCCGGTAATAATTAGCCGGTTACCATCCACTTCCCCACGTTCGGCAAGGTAACGCGCGCCATTCACACAATCGTCAACGTCAACGATTCCCCATTTTTTGTTAAGTCTTTCACGATACTGACGGCCGTAGCCGGTGCTGCCGCCGTAGTTCACATCAAGCACCGCAAATCCTCTGCTGGTCCAGTACTGAATTGACAGGCTTAAGGCTGTCGAGGCAGCGGAAGTCGGCCCACCATGACTCTTCACGATCAGCGGTGGCTTTTCGTTGTCTGGCGCGCGGTAATCAGGGTTTTGGGGCGGATAAAAGAACCCATGAGCGGTCAGTCCACCTTCGGTTGGAAACTCGATCGCGCGTGGCACTGAGAAATACCGCGGATAGATCTCAAGATCATTCGAGCGACGGAGTGTTTCAAACTGACCCGTTCCGAGATCGAATTTGACGATACAACCGACATCCGTCGGCGAACCGCCACGAAAAACAGCCTGACCATTTGCCGCACGCAGAAACTGAATGTCCGTGTAAGGACAATCGATTGGCGTTAATTTTCCACTGTTCGTATCGATTGCGGAGAAAGTGGAGACGCCCTGATCGATGTGGCTACAGACTATCGTTTCGGGTGAGGCAAAAGCGTAAGCGGACATACCGAAAACCCATTGCGGCATGCCGAGCTCAGCCTTCGACTGGCAAACTCTTTCAATTCCGCCATCCGCAGTAATTCTCTCGAGATTCCACCAGCCACTGCGATCTGAAGCGAAATATAAAACGCCGTCGGGCGACCATTCAGGCTGAAAAATTGATTCCGCCGTGCCACCCGCCACCCATCTTGTCGAAGACAGAGTACCGTCTTCGGCAAATTCGCCGACCCACAGTTCACAGCCGTCCCAAGGCATGTTCGGATGATTCCACGTCAGCCATGCCAGTTGTGATCCGTCCGGACTTAGCCTTGGTGTCGAATAAAAGTCGTTTCCTTCGACGAGCACGGTCCCATATTCGTCACCTGGTTCGACGCTGACGCTGACGATTGTATTGACCGCCTCGACACCTTCACGCGTGTGATCTTCGCGAACACAAATCAGGCGACCTCGTAACTGGTCCATGCAGCTATCCGCGTAACGGATCTCACCTGCAGCCGTTAGTGGCTGAGGCGCTGCTTCGGGCGCATCCTGGCGATAAAGCCTTTGATCGGAAAAGTTCGAGAAACAGACAAGACCATTGCTGACCGTGTAGTCGCCACCGCCGTATTCATGAACTCTAGTGCGAGCGTTGAAGGGTGGCTGGTTCACATCGACACAAGCACCTGTTAGATTTCTCTTAACTATGACGTTGCGGCCCGCTTCCTTCGGCCGCATTTCTATCCAGTAAATGTCATCGCCATCAAATGACGGTTGGCTAAGACCGACCGATCCTTCCACGATCAGGTCTGAGGTGATCGGTGATTTCCAGGAGCCGTAAGGCGCAATTTTCGGTGAATTTAGCAAGGCCGATCCTCGATTCATCGTTTATGAATTTGGGTAGTTCTTCACTTTTGTGTGACTTCGGCAAACTTTTGTCACAACCTCGCAAAGGCTTTACAAGCTAGCTGCAACCTACCTCCGCCGTTTGCCAGTTAGTATCTGCCCGTCGTTAATTCTCCATGGGAGAACTGAGATAAAGGCAAGGGCGCTGGTCTTGGGGGAGGTCAGCGCCCTCTCTTTTTGTCTGCTCGCCATCTTACCAGTTCAGCCACCCAGAAGCATAAAAGGTACATAAAAGATTTTCACTCAGCATTTTGGTGATTCTTGTGCCTCTTTGTGGCACAATTCGCCAGTCAAAATCGAAAGAGGTGCCCGCCCATGTTCATTCGCAAACGAACCCTGATCGTTTTCTGCCTGATCACGTCTTTCATCCTTGCCGGTTTGCCTTTGACAACCACGAGTGCCGACACGTTCAGGCCAGTCGTTCGCGGCAAACGTGGTGCGGTCGCCGGCGGCTCGCCACTCTCGGTGGAAGCCGGATTGCGAATTCTCCAACGTGGCGGCAACTCAGTTGATGCAGGCGTGGCGACAATCCTCGCCGCGTCGGTGATCGAATTCTCACACTTTTCGTTTGGTGGCGAGGTGCCGATTCTGATCAAGTTGAAAGGTCAGAAGGTTGTGGTGATTGAAGGCATGGGCCAGGCGCCGATGAGAGCGACCCGTGAATTCTTTGTCAACAGATTCCAGGATGGGACAAGTCAAACAACCCAGCCGGGCGCCAGAAGGGGCGGAATGATCCCCTCCACCGGACCACTTTCCGCGACTGTTCCCGCAATTCTCGACGCGTGTGTAACAGCTCTCGATCAATTCGGCACGAAGACACTCGCAGAAGTGATGGAACCCGCTATCCAGCTCGCCGACGGCTTTCCAATCGATGAACTGAGGGTGCAGTACATCAGGACGCGTGCGCCAATCTTCTCGCAGTGGCCGGACGCAAAACGAGTCTTTCTACCCGGCGGCGAAATCCCGAAACCCGGCGACATTTTCGTGCAAGCTGATCTGGCCCGCACGCTTCGAGAGATCGTTCATGCTGAGCAGCTCGCGTCAAAGGGCGCACGCAACAAGCGCCATGCCGGCTTGATGGCCGCACGCGACTATTTCTATCGGGGTCCAATCGCCCGCCGTATCGGCGACTACATGCAGGCGAACGGCGGATTGCTTGCCGCCGATGATTTCGCACGGTTCGCAGCGAAGGTGGGCCAACCCGTCGAAACTGATTATCACGGGTATCAGGTGTACAAAGCCGGATTCTGGACGCAAGGTCCGGCGATGCTCGAAACACTCAACATGCTCGAGGGTTTCGACTTGAAGAAGATGGGCCATAACTCGCCCGCCTATATTCATACTCTGGCTGAAGCACTCAAACTCGGGCTCGCAGATCGCGATCGTTACTATGGGGATCCAAACTTTGTGAAGATTCCCGCGGCCGAGTTGTTGTCAAAGAACTACGCAGCCCTGCGACGTCCTTTGATCGATGAAAGTCATGCATCCCTGGCGCAGCAGCCGGGTGATCCGATGAACATGAAGGCAGTGCTTGCCAGTGCCGTGCAGACGATCGGCAAAGCGTCCGCGGTGCCCGAGATCGAACGGGCCAATGATACGACGTGCGTCAACGTCGTCGACAAAGACGGCAATCTGTTTAGCGCGACTCCCAGTGGCGCCTGGCTGCCGGCTGTTGTTGCCGGAGACACTGGCGTGTTGATGGGCCAAAGACTGCAGTCGTCGTTGACTGATCCAAACAGTCCGAACGTCGTCGCGCCCGGTAAACGTCCAAGGATCACGTTGACGCCGACGCTCGTGCTCAAAGGCGGCGAACCATTCATGGTTCTCAGTACGCCGGGCGGCGACAATCAGGATCAGGCTTTGCTTCAAGTGTTGTTG
>DATEIS010000163.1:0-2945 GCA_035278765.1 Pyrinomonadaceae bacterium
TATTGGCGAACGTGAAAAGTAAATGGCCATTTCGTTTTCATTGACCACAACTTTCACCAGATCCGGATTCAGCAGATCGCCGAGTGAATCAATTGGCTCCCATGTTGTTACGATCCCGGCGCCGTCTTGTTTCGAAATCTCTGCGGCCATCACATCGACTGCACGCTCGATCGTTTCCGGCGAAATCAGCGGTTCGTCGCCCTGGACGTTAACGATGATTTCGGCGTCGGAAATTTGAGCAGCAACTTCGGCAACGCGATCGGTTCCACTCGTATGATGAGTTGAAGTAAGAGTCGCTTCAAAACCACGCGACTGAACGGCGTCAGCAATTTCCTGGCTGTCAGTGGCAACAATCACACGGTCCACATTACGGGCCAGACGTGCGCGCTCTACGACCCAGCAAACCATAGGTTTTCCCGCAATGTCGATTAAGGCTTTTCCTGGCAGACGGGTTGATGCGAGGCGGGCTGGAACGATGGCGACCGTGCGATTCACGGGGCAACAGCTTAGCTTGCAGCCACGAAAGCTGTCAATGAAGTTAGCCACAAAAGGGACATAAAGCACAAAAGACACAAAAACGATTTTGTGCCTTATGTGCCTTTTGTGTTTTATGTGGCTTACTTTTTTCGTGTGGCTGCGGCTTTCTTTGCTGAACGCGAACGTGATGCAGCCGAACGTTTCTTTGCTGCGCTTCGCGCCTGGCGCGAGAGTGCTTCTTTCGAGGCGGCGCTGTGCCCTTCGCGCTTCAACGCTTTTCGCGTCGCTCGCGAGCGTGTTGCCGATGGACGCTTGCGACTTTTCGCTTTGCGAGTGTCGCGCTTTGCCTGTTCTTTAACTTCCTCTGAAGCGCCCTTCGACGGCGGCAAATCTACACCCGCTCGTCGCGCTTTCGAGAGTCCGATTGCAATTGCCTGCTTCGTGGACCGAGCACCATGCTTCCCTTCACGAATGTGCTCTATCTCTTCTCTGACGAATTCACCCGCCTGCGTGCTCGGTGCCTTCCCTTCTCGTTTATCCTTGCGAGCTCGTTCCAGTGTCTCTTTTTCCGGCATGTACACACCTCCCCCTGACCTGGCTTAGTACGCAACTGAAATCCTTATCCGATCAGAAGCAAGACTTATACCCCGGCAGAGATTGCCACACTATGAATCTGGCCCTGCGGATGCGAAATTGGCAGACGCACGCTAATCTGCGTACCACATTGCAGTGTCGAGTCGATCGTGATCGATCCGCCGAGTGACTGCGCTCGTTCTTCCATGCCACGGAGCCCGAGCGTCGCGCAGCTGCTGCGCAAAGCTTTCAAATCAAAACCGATTCCATCATCCGAAATCGACAAAATTAAATCTGGTCCAGGTTTTTCAAGAACGACCAAAACCTTGCTGGCTTTTGCATGTCGCACCACGTTTGTCACAGCTTCCTGTACGATCCGGAAACACGCTGTCTCCAACTCCCAGACAAAACGAGTATCGTCGGACAGAGAGTCGCTAATAAACTCCGTCTCGATGCCGTAATGGCTGGCCTGTCGATCAAGGTACCACCGCAAAGCGACCACTAAACCGAAGTCATCGAGTAAAAGGGGACGCAAATCCACCGATAAATCTCTGACTTGATCCACGGCTTCATCGATAACCATGATGTTGTCCTCGATCGACGCGAGGATTTCGGGCGCGGTGCACTTCTGTTTGAGCGAGTGGAGATTCAACTTTACTGCCGTGAGGATTTGGCCCACTTGATCGTGCAGTTCTATCGCTACACGACGCCGTTCCGTTTCCTGCGCCTCAATCAGACGTCTCGAATAGTTTTTGGAGTTCTCGAAGAGCTTACGATAACGCTCTTCGCTTGATTGAGAACTTTCTTCAGGTAAGCGGACAGCGTTCAGACTTATATCCGTGTCTCTCATACCAGGAACCTCCAGGAGTTAAGGCATCCATCAAGAGAACAGCATGCTTGTTGCCGGCGCCTCTGGACTCAGCGATGCGGCAAATAAAGTGATGCTAAGAGTGGCGTGGGAACACGGGGCGATCGTGCCGACCAGGCACACACAGTCGAATGACTTCTGAGGCCGGATTTTAATGCCGAACTCAGGCGAGCACAAGGGATCCAGATACAACCTCGCAAAACGTTTCCACCACAACCGGGTCAAACTCTTTTCCTGCACCCTGCTCCAATCGCTCCACTGCCGACTCCTGATTCAATGCTTGCTCTTCGTGTCTGGGATTAGTAAGCAGATCAAATTCCTTTGCGACTCTCAAAACCCGAGCGATCAATGGAATCTGATCGCCGATGAGACCGAGTGGTGCACCACTGCCGTCAAAATTTTCATAGTGATAACGCACGCCATCGGCCACATCCTTCAACTCCTCAATGTCTGAGATAAGCTCTGCGGCGCGTGCCGTATGCCGCTCCGGTGGGCGTAAATCGTCAGGTCCCGAATAGATCGTGCTATCAGTTCCCACCGCGCCAATGTCGTGCAGAAATGATGCGGCAGTCATATCGGAAAGCAGTTGCTCACTCAATCCGAGTTTTTCACCGAGAAGAAGCGCAAACCGGCTGACGCGAACAGCGTGCGACCCGAGATATGAGTCGTGCATCTGCATAATGCCCGTCATTGCCCGCACGAAACCCGTCCTCATCTCTCTTACACGACTGGTGAGTCGCTCATTGTTGGCGGCGAGCGAATGCTGGCGTTTGTTGTTCTCGTAAGCTTCCACCGCGCGTCCAACACGGAGTTTCAAGTCGTCGTTGTTCCACGGTTTGCTGACGTACATGTAGACGAGACCACAGTTCACGGCTTCAACGAGAGCATCGAGGTCCGTGTAACCCGTGAGGAGGATCCGCACCATGTGCGGACGCCGGTCGGCACTTCGTTTCAAGAGCTCGATGCCAGTCATCTGCGGCATGCGCTGATCCGTGATGATGACCGCAACTTCGTGCTGGTCCAAAAG
>DATEIS010000164.1:0-11481 GCA_035278765.1 Pyrinomonadaceae bacterium
GGGCGGCCACGGAGGGCCGCCCCTACAGTACGTTCCGAATTAATTTATGAGGCGTACCACAGGACGGCGAAGAAGTGGCAGGTCGTGCCGGCGATGACGAAGAGATGCCAAATGAAATGGTTGTAACGAATTCTCTGTGCAGCGAAAAACGCGAGGCCACCGGTATACGCAATGCCGCCCGCGAAGATTAGAAATAGACCCGGCACCGGTATCAACATCACCATCGGTTTCACCGCAACGATCGCAAGCCACCCCATGATCACGTACAGCACAATCGTGATCCGGGAATGACGCGTTCGCTTTCTGATCTTGAGCGTGATGCCGACAAGCGCCAACGTCCAAATCACCGCCAGCAGCGACCACCCCCACGGTCCACGCAACACACCAAGGCTGAACGGTGTGTAAGAGCCGGCTATCAGTAAAAAGATTGCCGTGTGATCGAACACCCGGCAAATCTCCTTCGCAACTTCATGCGTGATCGAGTGATAAAGCGTCGACGCGAGATAGAGCAGAATCATCGTACCGCCAAACACACTGGCGCCCACGATGAAATGAACACTCCCGCCACGGACCGCCGCGCCAACGAGTATCGGAACGGCGATAATAGCGAGCACAAGTCCCAAGCCATGACTGATGCTGTTTGCTATCTCTTCACGAATGGCGTGTCTATCCATACCCACCGCATTGTACACAATAACGACCTCGGATTTGTGATATTGTTCGCGCCTGAATGGACGACCTACTCCTGACCCTGGTCCTTGCCTTGTTCGCGATTACGGTAGTCCTTGCTGTGCTCGTGTTGCCGATTGTTTCACTCATAATCTCTTCACGTACTCGAACACGAATCTCAGAACTTCACGCGCGCATTGACCGCATTGAGAAGACTCTTGCCGCGCACACGATATTCCCGAGCGCACCCAAACCTGAACCGGAAGCGCGTCCAGAACCGGAACCGGCGCCCGAACCTGTAACTCCGCCACCGCCAACAGTCGCACCTGAACCAACTCCAGCATTCAGCGCTTATCAGCTTGAATCGATAATCGGTCGTCGCTGGGTCGGTTGGATCGCAGTCTTGCTGATCCTTTTCGCGACTGCTTTCTTTCTGAAGTATGCATTTGACAATCGCTGGATCGGAGAACTCGGGCGAGTATCGATCGGCATCACGTTCGGCATCGCGATGTGCCTCGGTGGTTACAGGTATCAACGGCGTGGCTGGCGCGTCTTTGCACAGATTCTCACCGCGGGCGGAATCATCCTGCTCTATCTATCAACTTATGCCGCCTTTGGCTACTACCATCTTGTCGGCCAAAAGACCGCATTTCTTTTCATGGTGATCCTGATCGCCGAAGCAGCCGCGCTTTCTCTTATCTACAACGCGCCTGCGATCGCGATCATGGCGCTGATTGGCGGCTTGCTCACCCCGGGTCTGCTTGACTCGGGTAGAAATCAGTATCGCTCGCTCTTCGTCTATCTCTTCGTACTCGACGCCGGAGCCCTCGCTCTCCTCAAACACTGGCGGGGACTCAGCTCGCTCGCCTACTTCGGCACGCAACTGATTTTCTGGATCTGGTACAACGAACACTATCATCACCAGATACGCGGCGCTGTCTTCATCTTTCAAACCGCGATATTTTTACTTTTCCTACTGGGCCATCTTACAAGAGAACTGATCCGTCGCGAGCAGGAAACTCTCGAAGACGCGCTGCTGTTACTGGCCAACCCGTTCACATATTTCGCCACTACCTATCATCTTTATAACCCCACACATCACGACTGGATGGGCGCGTTTGCGATCGGCATGGCGCTCGTTTACGCCAGCGCCGCGAAGCTGTTGCTGGCGCGCTCGATGAAGAGTCGTCGCGAGATTCTGCTGCTGATCGCAGTGGCACTAACGTTCGTAACGATCGCGATTCCGATCCAACTAAGCTCAAACTGGATCACCATCGCCTGGGCCGTTGAAGGACTCGCAATTCTGTGGGCGGCGCTCGAAATTCGATCTGTACGACTGCGCGCTCACGCGTTCGCACTCTTTGGCCTCGCGTTCTTCAAGTTTCTTCTTTGGGACACCCCTTACGGTCGCCGTCCGGCGTTTACTCCAGTTTTCAACCGCTACTTTCTGTCGTCGCTCCTGGTGATTGGTTGTTTTCTCGCCGCCGTGTATCTCTATCACCGTGCAAGCGAACGAAAGCTGATTGACGGCCGCGTAACAAAAATCGTCCTCGGGCTGTGTGCGGCGCTGGCGTTCTGGCTTTTGAGCTCGATCGAGACACACACATTCTTCGTCGCGCGTGCGCTCGTGCAAAAGACGTCGGCCGACGCCGAGCACCTCCGCTGGCTGGGCCAGATGGCTCTTTCAGTTCTGTGGGCAGGCTATGCTGCCGGACTCGCAGCTCTCGGTTTCGTGCGTCGCATCCCGGCAGCTCGCTGGGCGGCGCTTGCGTTGTTCGCATTAACAATCGTCAAGGCGATGCTTATCGATATCGCACAACTAGACAAGATCTATCGCATCATCGTGTTCGCTGTGCTCGGTCTACTTCTGCTGCTTGTCGCGTGGGGGTATCACCGGGCATTTCATTCGCGGGAGTCAACAACATGAAACGCGCCTGTCTGTTTCTTTTCCTTCTTGTCGCTGCAACGGTGCTGGTTGTTTCAGTGTCCGCGCAAACTTCACTCTCCCAGTGGCCCTACTACGTTGAAGTCACTCCGGAAAAGTCCGAGCCCGGTATTTACCAGGTCGCTCTGCCCATCTGGGTAATGGATAAAGCACGTCCGGATCTCGGAGACCTGCGACTATTCGACTCCAACAACGGGGAAATTCCTTACGGCATTCGCATTCGCCGCGAGGTCGATGAGAAACGAGAGATTCCGGTGCGCTTGTTCAATGCCGGCTTTGCTGGTGCGGGAACGAGTGAAGCATCTGTCGATCTTGGTGAGAATCACGGTGAACACAACGAAATCGAGATCCAAACGAGAGGAGAAAACTTTCGGCGCCAGGTTGTGATTGAAGGAAGCGACTCGGGCAGCGAGTGGCGGACGCTGAATAACGACGGCGTGCTCTTCAGCTTTGCGTCACAGAACAACGTGGCGGAATCGCGGCGCGTGACGTATCCGACGAGTCGTTACCGGTATTTGCGCGTGAAGGTTTCGCGCGATCAACTGACAGATCACCAGGCGCCAGAGATTACGAACGTAAAAGTGACGATGGCGGTGCGTGAAAAAGGTTGGCGGGCGGCGTGGAACGTGCCCGTTCCTTCTTATCAGTTACTGCGCAATCAGGGTGCGCATGCGTCTGCCTGGATCATCGATATCGGCGCGCGGACGCCGTGTGACCAACTGAGTCTTGCGATTGCTGATGAATCGTTCTCGCGTCCGTTTCAAGTGGAGGCAATCGATGACGATCAGAACGTGCGACTGGTGGCGACGGGCGATCTAACGCGTCGGGTAGGCGACCAGCAGAAGCCACTCGTGATTGTTTTTAACCAGGAAGAGAAAGTGCGCCAGTTCCGGCTTCAGATTACTGACTACAGCAATCCAACGTTGGATATCAATTCGATCGACGCCAGCGCGCCGGCGCGTGAACTCGTGTTCGAGTTGAAGGCGCCACAGTCAGAGCCGCTACGACTCTTCGTTGGCAACGCAAACGTCACCGCGCCGCATTACGACTTTGAGAAAGAGTTACAGGCGCGCCTTGCAACTAAGCAACCGGTTAATAGTGCTATTACGACCGTGCTTGAAAATCGTGAATACAAACCCGAACCGTTGCCACTTACCGAACGCATTCCGTGGCTCATCTATCTAGTGCTCGCGGCCTCGAGCATTGCGTTGGGCATTATTCTCTTCAGCCTCGCGCGCACCGCCACAAAACTGAATCCACAAACAGACTAGAGCCACAAAAAGCACAAAAGGCACAAAAAGCACAAAGAGATTCTTTGATTTCTTTTGTGCCTTTTGTGCCTTGTGCTTTTTGTGGCTATGGTGCGGGTGTGAAACCTTTTAGTGGATTGCCGTAAAAAGCGTCGGTCTGCCAGGCGGTTTTGTTCCACACTCCGTCTTGATCACCGATGATTGTGACAGGGACGATCACGCGATCGCTGCCAAGTTGATTAGCGATGGCGATGCCGTTGTCAAACTTCCCACCGGGCTGAACGGTGAACTTGATCGACCGCGCGAGCTTGTTGTTCCAAAGCAGTTTGAACTCGTATTCACCGGGATTCGCAGCGAGTGTAAAGATGCTTTTAGTCGTATCGTCGTTCGTCGTGTTGCTGCCTTTGATGCCAGGGAAGTCGCATTCAACGCGCGCCCATTTTGCCTTTTGCGGCACGCTTTCTTCGACGTAGTGAGTCGTGTTGATCTCGACTTCCGCCTCGCAACCGGCCTTCGCGATCTCCATGCCGTCCAGGAACGTCTTCCCGACCTCCTTGCCCTGGTAAAAGAGGTGCGGATCGAATTTATACGCATCGCCGCGCACCCAGAAAGCCACGTGAAAATCGGGAAGCTTCCAGCCAAATACGTCAGACGGCGTGAGATAAACGTAACCGATCGGCAGATTGAAATCGTGGTCCACGTAGTAGACAAACTTCTGCGCCGCTTTCGGTCCCACCTCATTCGTTTTGTACTTTCCGACTTTCATTTTGCCGGTGAAGAGCGTTGAGTCCGTGCCCTGTAGCTCGTTGCGCATCTTGATGGTGAACGTCACGGGTCCGGTGTAAAGGCTGGGCTGCTGCTTCTCCTCAATCTGGCGACCGCCGCACTCTGTTTTCCACCAGTAACCCTTTTGGACGTTGCCGGTGTCGCAGTCAAACTTCACCCATGGTCCGGTCGGCAGCGAGTATTGCACGTAAAGCTGACTACCGCTCTCGATGGGACCATTGACACGAAACTTCATCTCCGGCACCCAACTCCAGACGTCGAAGTTACCTTTGTAGGAGTTGACGGTGAACGCTCTGATCTGAATGGAATCCTTGGCAATCGTGGGCTGATCCTGAGTGGCTGAAGTGTTAACAAACGCGAGCATGAGGGCGAAAGTAAGACGCAACATATTTTTCACGGGGAACCTCCTTGGACGTGGGCGATCTGGGCAAAGCGTCGGAAAGTTTACAACAGGACTTGCAGGATGTGGATACCCACAAATGCATTTAGCGGAAAGCGCGGTTTCTCACTGATGGGCGGAACGTGTTGGGCTCAATCCGAGAGCAGCGATACTGCCAAATGGTCGTCATCGAACGTACTGTAGGGGCGGCCCTCCGTGGCCGCCCCTACAGTACGTTCCGAAGTACAAAATGCTTCTCAAGCGGATTCAACTAAGGACAACGTCGCGAATGGCTCGTGTGGTCTGTGCGATTGTCATTCTCATTTTCCTTTCGCTCGCTTCCATCCTCATCTCAAGACCACGCGTTTGGAAGGTCGACGAAGTGCCGGTTGCCTTCTGGGCCTGGCGCACACATTCGCCGGATGAACTGGACGTTCATGAAGCAGTGGAAAAAACAAAAGGCGAGGTGCTTTTCCTGCGCGCCGGTCAGATCGATTACCAGGACAGGAAGTTGCAACGCATCCGTCCCCTCGCTGGTTTACCTCCCAAAGGCGTCAAGCTGCATCTTGTTTACAACACAACCCGCGCCGTTCTCGAGCAGCTCGAGTCGATTGATTTCAACGCCTTGGCGAACGAGATTGTCACGTCGTTCCGAGGAGACTCAGAACGAGCACGACGCGACGGCGCCGACGTACGAGGATTACAACTCGATATCGATTTTCCCACCAGACTCCTGTCGCGTTACGAACAAACTCTGAGCGCGATTCGTGGACAACTCCAGCCGGGCATGAAACTCTCGATCACCGGCCTGCCGACGTGGATGCACTCGCCGGCGTTGAATGGCGCTCTGCAAAACGTCGACTTCTGGATACCGCAGTTCTACGGCGGAGAAATTCCAAAACAATCCAGCCAGATCATCCCGATCTCGTCCCCGGAAAGTATTACTCACTTTGTCAACAAAGCGCGCCAGATCGATAAGCCTTTTTATGCGGGTCTCGCGGCGTACAGCGTCGCACTGCTTTACAACGCTTCCGGCTCGCTTATCAGCTTACGCGGCGACGTTGATCCAGCCGTCGTTGTTTCGTATCCCAGTCTGGAATTGATCGATCAGCGTTCGTTTGCGTCAACCGAACGGCGTTTCGCGTTTCGCGCCAGGACAGACGACGTTATCGATGGTCTCAACATACGCGCGGGCGATGTGCTCGTCATTGACTTACCGAGTTCAGAGTCTTTACGGATCGCGTCACGAATAGTACGCAGTCTGGCAGGCAAGAGATTGCTGGGCATCTGCGTTTTCAGACTTCCAGCGCGCGACGATCCGGCCACACTCACCCTTCTTCAGGTAACTCACGCGCTCAACGATGAGGACTCCTACCCCGGTATCTACGTTCGCTTGAAGCGAGAGCCGCTATTAAGCCCCACGTACGTGTTTACCCTTGAATTTAAGAACGGCGGCTCCGCAAGCCCCACCGTTGGATCTCTAAAAGCGGATTTAATGGTCCCGGCAGGAAGCTTCATAAAATTAAGCGCCCGCCCCGGCGTCTCGGTTCAACCGCTGTGCAATGGTGAAGCTGC
Organism: Pyrinomonadaceae bacterium; assembly: GCA_035278765.1. Taxonomy (GTDB): domain Bacteria; phylum Acidobacteriota; class Blastocatellia; order Pyrinomonadales; family Pyrinomonadaceae; genus PSRF01. The sequence continues at coordinate 6,605 of DATEIS010000164.1, forward strand.
GAATGGCCCACAACCATGTAGCGAGCGACGCGCGGACCTCCTGCGCGTAAGTATCGACTTCCTGCCTCCCGGACAGACTCTAACAACGATGCTGATACTAAACAGCGACCTGTCTCGAACAACCAGTGTTTCAGTTGCGATGCAAACCGACACTCAGCAGTCATATTCAACAAATAACGAAATACTCATCGAAGGTGAAGTGGAGTAATGAATTCCAAATTTCGCAACCTAACACGCGCATTCTTCTTTATTGCCACACTCGCCGCGACTGCGCTCGGTTGTGTCTGGGTCGGAACATACGACTCCGTCCGCTTCAACGACTCCGAGGACTACGACGACATGGGGCGTCTGCCGCCGTTGCCAATTTTCGCGGATGCAACCAACACGTGGAGCGCTACCTTGCTGGATGAAAACACCGCTGACGACAATTACACGCGCGGCGAAAGACGCTCGCGTGCCGTTGATGAATTTTGGGAAGGCGTCGCAGACCTTGAAAAGGAAGGAAAGACTAAAGAAACACGTAACCGGCTGATTGACTATTTAAATCGCACTCGTCACGCGCGCAATGTCTGGTTCAATCCAGCCGATCGCGAACTCAGACGCAACGGAGCAATCGACAAACTCGATGCACTAACCGCGCTGAACCAGGGTTCACCGGCCTCACGTGTGCAGGCATACCTCGCCGCGCGCACGCTTCACGATCAGAAAAAATCCGCCGAGGAAGTTGAAAAGGCACTCGGCCCAGCCGCATCCGACGTCAATCTCAAAGACAACGTTGCTTATCTGCGAGCCGCGGGACTCTATCGTGACAACGAGTTGGAAGAAGCTTCTCGCGCATTCAGTGCTCTCGCGCGCAAGTATCCGCACAGCGAAAAGCGTGAGGCCGCACTCTTCATGGCTGCGCTCTCCATCATGAAGACCAGCATCACTTACACACCTACCAACGGCGACGAAGCTCATCTACATGAAGGCGAAGATGCGAAACGTCACGAAATAACAATCGACGACGCGTGGCGCGCAGCATTTGCCGGTTTCAAACATGTCATGGCGGAGTATCCGCGCGGTCGTTACTGCAACGACGCGAGAGGCTGGATTGCGTATCTCATGCTTCGCAAAGGCGATCGTGCTGCGGCCCTCGTCGAGTATTACCGCCTGTTGAGCGATCAGAACGACCAAAACGCGCGGATCGAAGGGGCAGCCTCCCTTCAGATGGTCCGGCACCACGCTACTGACGAAGAACTGTCACGCGTGGAGGAAGAGATTGCCGGCGAGCCGCAAGTGGCTCTCACATATGCGTATCACAGTATCTTCAACTATTCGATCGATCCTGGCGAGGTGCGATTTCCAGACTACGAGGACGTGAACGATGCAAATGGCAATTACGATGCTGCGGCATCCAGTCGCCTGCGCGAGGAGAAAATCCGGGAAATGAACAAGAGCCTTGCTGCAACTCGTCGTCGGATAGTGGAGCGCACCCTGGCATTTAGCAGGCGTCTGTTGGACCGTTATCCCAAGCTCGCGGTCGGTGGTGGCTTTGCACTGCGAGTTGCGGAAGCAAACCTCGAACTCGGCAATAACGACGATGCAGTGCGTTTCGCAAAACGCGCACTGCAAAGCGGTGTGCAGAACAACGAACGAGCCCAGGCTCTTTGGACCGCGGGCGTCGCGGAACATCGCCGGCAACACTTTGACTCAGCACAAAAGAATCTCGAAACGCTCATCCACGATTATCCGAAGAGCGAGTTGCTCACCGGCGCACGTCGTTTACTTGCCATGGTGGCTGAAGACTCGGGCGACATTGACGGCGCTCTCGAACAGTATCTGACGCTGAAGTACACAGTTGACGTCGCTTACTTTGTCGACACGTTGATGACGATCGAGCAGCTCGCTAAATTCATCGATCGCCATCCAAACTTACCTGAGAAGAATGAACTAACTTACTCACTCGGACTTCGTTACCTGCGTGCAAATCTGTGGAACGATGCGCGCGCGACGTTTGCCAAAGTGCGGGCTGTTGCGGATCCGGAAGCCGGCTTCTATTCGAGCGGCTGTGAGAACGGAACTAATAACTGCAAAGATGCTAAAGACCCCAGGTGGGACGCTGATCAAAATCCCATCATTACCAATCAACTGTTAATGCTGGACGTTCAGACCGCAAATGATCTCGAACGGTTGGAACAAGCCGTGACTCGCGCAGGTGACAATGAAGCAACGGCCGAGGCGCTTTATCAACTTGCGAGTTACCAGTACGAAGCGAGTAGTCTACTTTTTTACAACCCCGTTCTATGGACCGGCAACCGGTACTGGCATCTATCGTATTTCGCGTTGGAAGGCAGGTACCGTACGCCGCATGAGTTGTACCGTCTATTTGCATACATGCAGGAGCATGAGACGCTTGCTCGTGCGTTGAAGATTTATCTTGAAATCGTCGACCGGTACCCGCATACCCGCGCGGCACGCGACGCGTTCTACACCGCCGCCGTCTGTCACGAACGCTTGTCGGGCTACAACCCATACTGGCGCGACATCTACCAAGCAGGTCTTCATGCCGGCGCGCGGATGGTGACCTACACCGACGTTAAGGCTGCTTATCCGACGTATCAACTACCACGAGGCACCTTTGGCTGGCAGCCTTCAACGCGCACCGTCAATAATGGACCATGCTGGGCAGTGCCACCGAAGCCTGCTCCACGGCCTTCGCGATGGGCGCGGATTAAAACAATTGCTGAAAACCTTATCAATGAGGCGTGGGTGTTCTGGAACGAGAAGGTAAGTCGCTGGATCACATTCATCGTTTTGCTTTTTGGAGTAGTGTTCACCGCTCGAATTGCTGCACAGAATCGAAAGCTCCTGCGACCTAAGATTGTGCGGGTGCGTCTTGCCGCGCCAAATCGAACTGTCTATTCACCTTGGACCACTACGTTATTCTGGAGAGAACGAGGAATTGAGTTCTGGGAGCTCGCGCGAGACGGCGGAAGCCGCCCGGTCCTGTTGCGAAATATTTTTTCGCACTCGTTCCTGGCATGGCTCGTGATCAGTCTCTTCTGGTTTCTCCACTTCGGTTAGATCTGTCCACAGATTACACAGATTCATTCGCTTCCCTTTTTCTGGAGGAACCTGACGGCTTCTTCGAGGATCTCGTCGCGACCGTCAATTAAGCCGCGGATCGTCGGCGTCACTTTGATCGTCGGTTGTATTCCGACTCGCTGCAACTGTCGCCCATCAGCATGTCGCACGTCGTGCCCGCTGAAACTAACCGTCAGATTTCCCGGCAGGACCATGTAAGTGATATCGCCATTAGCACCCGCGGTTGGCGTTCCGATAAATGTCACGTCGGTTGCCGCCTCAAACATCATGCAACTGTGTTCGGCCTGGCTGATGGCGTCTTCGTTAATCAGCACAACAACCTTGCCACGATAAATATCATCTGGTCCATCCGGCAGTCTTTGCGAAAAGGAATAATTCGGCGTCTCGGCCAATTCTGAGTCTGCAAGACTCGTAGCTTCGAGTAGCGGGCGTGAAAACAGCGCCGCAACTACGTTTCCCTTGTCAGTCAAACGTGGAGCGATGGACCATGCTGTCCCATTTGGATAGCCACGCATGTCGAGAATTACCGCCGGGGTGCCTTTGATGGTTTCGAACATCTTGTCGATTTCACCAACCTGCAAACGATCGAGATCAATATAGCCGAAGCCACTCGGCAACACTTGAATAACCGGCGTGGTCCGTTCCGTGACAATGCTAGCGAGCTTTGGATCGGCAGCGAAAGACAATGAACGAACAAGCTCAACGTCACGAACATCACCGGACGCACCACGCACTTTTAATTTCAGCACACTATCCTTCGTACCAAAAAGCAAACGACCATTCACGTTTCTCATCAAGTACTGCTCTGTCGACGCAGCCGTGTAGCGCGCCAGGAACTCGCGCCTCTTCTCAACCGGTTCGCCATCTACGGCCAAAATTACATCACCGACTTTGACCGGCGACTTGTCGTCCAATACCTTCGTAATCACTGACTGGCCTTCTCGATAACCCGAAACCACAGGCGGAAAAAACGAGCCGAGCTTTTCCGCCGCCGCATTTGCGTTTCGCAAGACGCCGTGTGAATCGCGCATTTCCGTCACCAGCTCGCGCACCGTCAACTGATAATCGAGCGCGTCTTTATTTGCTTCAAACTTCGGAATGTAGCGCGTGAGCACGGTGTTCCATGAGTCGCCGATGAGATGTTTGTAAGGGAAGAAGTAGTTGATGACGTTGTAGTAACGAAACAACGCCAGCAGACGGTACTCGACGTTCGGAAAAACCATGTCCGCATATGGCTCATCCTTCTCGGTTGTTTGCGTTGTTAACGGAGCCGTGTTTCGAACCGGTCGTTGCGCGATTTTGTTTTCCTGAAGTGCTTTCAGGGCTTCTTCGGTCGCGCCTTTGGCAACAGTCACGTCGGGTTGAAGATCGACGGAACCGTCAGGATTGACCAGTTCCGACGTGCGCATCTCGACTTTGACACCGTCCGGCAGCTTTATAGTGAACGTTTCAACGGCCGATGATCCACCTTCCTGAACGATCAGAGCGCGACCTGCCGACTGCATGCCACTCAGAACGTCGGCGAACGCCGGCGATTGGTCGTTGATGATAAAAGCAAGCGGAAGTGTTTTGATCTTGCTGCGGCCGGCCAAGGTCTTTGGCGCGGAGTTGACGATGGCTGAGTAGTAAGAATTGTAACCACCGCCGGTCTGCGTGGCGTAGCCGTTGTGCATGCGATAGCGAGTTGCGCCGAGCACCACTGTTTTGTCGAGCATCGTTGGAAGCGTTTGACGAATGAAATTATCGAAGTGATACGCCTCGATTTCTCCCATTTTTCTGGTCGCGCGCGC
>DATEIS010000165.1:0-3684 GCA_035278765.1 Pyrinomonadaceae bacterium
CGGAGATTCTATCCGGTTTGCGCTTTAGGTCCAATAAGTTCGATCCAACGAGCGATAGCCAACTGCTTCGGAAACATGATTCGAGTTGATCGCGTCCGCGCCTTCCAGATCAGCGATGGTGCGGCTGACTTTGAGAATGCGATCGTAAGCACGAGCCGATAACCCAAGGCGACGCATCGCGGTTTCGAGCATCTTTTCGCTGCTTGAATCAATGTGGCAATGAGTGCGGATCATGCGCGGGGTCATGGCTGCGTTTGAAAAGATCTTTTCGTTTGCGAAACGACGATGTTGACGTTCGCGCGCGTTGATCACACGCTCGCGAATCAATGCGGAACTATCGGTTTCAGGTACATTCTCGCCGCGCAGCTCGCGAAACTTGACCGCCGGCACGTCGATGTGAATATCGATGCGATCCAGCAATGGTCCGGAGATCTTTCCGACGTAACGTTGGATTTGATTTAGTGAACAGCGGCACTCGCGTGTCGGGTCATTCCAAAATCCGCATGCACACGGATTCATTGCTGCGGCCAGAATAAACGAAGCGGGAAAAGTCAAAGACATCGAAGCACGACTGATGGTTACTTGCTGGTCTTCCAGTGGTTGTCGCAAGACTTCAAGCACACTGCGATCAAATTCCGGCAACTCATCAAGAAACAACACGCCCTGGTGGGCAAGTGAAACTTCACCAGGACGGGGCAAAGATCCGCCACCAATCAACCCTGCGTCACTGATCGTGTGATGCGGCGAGCGAAATGGGCGCTCGGTGACAAGTCCGGCACGTCCCGTCAACCCCGCAACCGAGTGAATCTTCGTCAACTCGAGCGCAGCATCAAATTCGAGCGGCGGCATGATCGTCGGCAAACGTTTTGCCAGCATCGTCTTGCCGGAACCCGGCGGACCAATCAAAAGGATGTTATGCGCGCCGGCAATCGCGATCTCCAAAGCGCGCTTGGCAGACATCTGTCCACGAACGTCTTTGAAATCGACACTGTAATGACCGGTCCGCCGTAGTATCTCGTCGACATCGACCCTCATCGGCTCGGGCGGCGACGACGAACGTAACTGTTCGACAAGACTCACGGCGCTGCGTAGATCAGCGACGGGATAGACATTGACGCCGGAAACAACGGCGGCCTCTTTTGCATTCTCCTCCGGCAGGATCAAATGCCGGATCGAGCCTTCCCGCGCGAGCATCGCGATCGGCAGTGCACCCTTAATCGGACGCACGCGACCGTCGAGCGATAGTTCGCCAACACAGAGAACGTGGATCAGATTGTGCGCTTCGGCGAGCTCGCCATTCGCGCCGAGAATTCCGAGTGCGATTGGCAGATCAAAACTCGCGCCTTCCTTTCGCACATCCGCAGGCGCGAGATTGATTGTCGTCTTTTGAAAAGGAAAGAAGTGGCCGCAGTTTTGGATGGCAGCCCGAATGCGTTCGCGAGATTCGCGTACGGCCGCGTCAGGAAGACCAACAATCGTGACGGGCGGCGCCTGATCGCTTTCACCACGAACTGGAGTTAGATCGACTTCGATGTCGACAAGATCGGCATCAATTCCGTAGACGGCGGCAGAGAGTGTGCGAAAGAGCATGTGAGGAAGCTCCTAATTTGAGAATGAGCATCCAAAGATTACACAGATTCTTAAAAATCAATCTGTGTAATCTGTAGATTTGAATACTTACTAACGACGCCGTGAAGGGGCAGTCGTTGTCGATGGAATCTTTATTTCCTGTCCAGCTTTGAGTTCAGAGTCAACTGGAATTCCGTTGAGTCGCGCTACGTCATTAGCATCGAGACTACGGGCGGCAGCGATGCTGGCGATCGTATCACCCTTGCGCGCACGAACCTTGTTGAGTCCTGCCGGTGCAACCGTCTCGTTCGCAGTCGATCTAACCCACTTTGTGAGTTTAAGACTGCTACTTGGCGCCACGAGTTTTGTCGTTGACTTCAGATCGATGCCGGCGTTCATCGCTTGAAGCTGAGCGGCGTTGAAGCCGGTTCGATTCGCGATGCTCTGCCAGTCTTCACCCGGCGCCACGGAAATCAATCTGGCGGTCTCACGCTTCTCCGGGGCAATCTTCTGAATCAGCGAAGCAAACTGTTTCGCGCGACCGGCTGGAATGCGAACGTTGTAAGTGTCGCCGCGCGGCGTAATTTCGCGCTTCAACTCCGGATTCAAGTTGCGAATGTATTCAACGTTGCTGTCAGAAGCGTCGGCAATCAACTGCAAACTGGTCGCTGTTGGCACCTGAACCACATCGTACGACAGTGGTGCATCCGGCTTGATTCCTTTGAATCCATATTTCTCGGGATTCTTGGCGATCAGGATTACGGCCAGAATGTTTGGCACGTAGTTGCGAGTTTCCTGCGCGATGTACGGATAAATCGTCCAGAAGTTGGCCGTGCCCGCACGAGAAATGGCGCGATCGATATTTCCCTCGCCCGTGTTATAGGCGGCCATTGCCAATTCCCAATTGCCGTTATAACGAGATGCGAGCCACTTGAGATAACGAGCAGAAGCGCGAGTCGACTGTTCAATACTATTCCGCTCATCGATGTAAGCGTTTTGTCGCAAACCGAATCTGCGGCCGGTGGCCGGGACAAACTGCCAGAGGCCTGATGCAGACGCCCACGAAACCGCTTTGGTTTTCCACGCACTCTCAACCTGGCCTAACCAGGCGATATCGAGTGGGACGCCTTCTTCCGCGAAGATCTTTCGCGTCAACTTCATGTACTGACCCGAGCGGCGCAAACCATTCTCCATAGTGGAACGATTGCGGCCCTGGTAGTAATTGATGAATTGCTGAATTAGCGGATTAAGAGTAAACGAAAAATTGACGTTCTTCTGTGCTTGCTCCAACGCCACAATGTCTTCACTCGACACTCGCTGCTCGGTCTCGGTGAGAACCAGCTTGCTCAACTCATCGAGTGGCGAAGGTTCAAACTTCTGATCGCGGAAGCCGACCTGCGATGGAGGCGGAGTCTTCTGATCCTGAGTCTGTGTGTTCTGTGCAACGAGTTGTGCGTTGACCGGAGCGGCATTCGGTTGCTGTAGCGGAACTTCTTCTCGATAGATACGCTCGACGAGCTCGAGATAGTAAGTCTGCAAACGCTGACTTGCCCTGACATCAAATCCCGATTCAAGGATCGAATCGATCGCTTTATCAAACTCTTCGCGAGCCTGGTTACGCTTGTTGTCTTCGAGGTTGAGCTTGCCCTTGCGGAAGTGATCTTCCGCACGCGTCATGATCTGTGAGATGCGTCCCTCAGACTGCTCTACTTCAGTTGGGATTGTTCTCGCAGAAGAAGCGACTGGAATTTGGGCGACAGAAGTTGCCGCCGAAGCGGCGAGCGCCATTAGTAAAGCCACACAGGCTTTCAGACGAGGAAAGCTCGCTGACATCAATTCGTCTTACTCCTTAATTTGTGCGGTATCTAATGGCTCCTCTATGATTTGAATACTGCGGGACTCGCCGAAGGAGCCAAAATCACACTGGAGGTTACCACACGGTTTTTTAGGGTGTCAAACCGGACACCACAGTTGAAACACACTCTCAAACGGTAAAGTTTTCCACCAAAAGGCAACGTTACTGATGCGACGAAACTCTTGTGGGTTGGTTAACGCGTGAGGTGGGCCTCGCGTTGCAAAAATTCGTACTGTAGGGGCGGCCCTCCGTGGCCGCCC
>DATEIS010000166.1:0-9994 GCA_035278765.1 Pyrinomonadaceae bacterium
CGTACGACCGCGACTTGCACTTCATGTTGTTTGAAGTAGCTGGAGATCAGATGCACTTTCAGGCGATTTCACGAACCGGCGAGACGATTGATTCCGGCCTCATCGCTCGCGCAAAGAAAGGGAAAAGCTAATGCAGAGTCAGCAAGCCGCTAAGCAAAGCGACGCGCCTCAACCTTCGTCGCCCCCTGAGTCTTAACTGAAGCTGGGCCATAGATAAACACGGATGAAATCCGGATCAAATCGGTGAAATCCGTGGCTAAAACAATCGTAGGTTCACGCCGATGTTGGGTTGGACGGGGTTGAGGAGGTGTTCGCCTTCGTTTTTTACGTCGTTCACTTCATAACTGACGGCGTGGCTCGTCATCTCGGCCGCGGGGAAGGGCAGAAGAATTTCTTTGAGCTCGGGTTCGCGGGAATCTTCACGGAGCCAGAAATCGTAAAGCTCGGGGGGCAGGATCACGGGCATGCGGGTGTGAATGGTGGATAGCAGCTCATTGGCTTTAGTGGTAATGATTGCGCAAGATGTAATGACACGATCGCCCGTTCGCCACCGATCCCAGATACCGGCGAATGCGAACGGCTCGCCATCGTTCAACTGGAAATAGTAAGGCTGCGAAATCTTGCCACTTCGTTCCCACTCGTAAAACCCATCTGCAAAAATCAGACACCGGCGCTTCTGAAACGACTCGTTAAAGCTCGCTTTCTCAGCAATCGTCTCCACGCGCGCGTTGATGATCCCTTTGGGCTCTTTACTCCAAAACGGAATCAATCCCCACTGAAGCAGCGTCGCTTCACGACTTCCTTCGCGCTCCACGACGCTGAGGACATCCTGCGTCGGAGCGATGTTGTACCGCGGCGGCAAGGTTGGAAAATCGTCGTCGTCAAAATTGATGATGTTGATTCGACGCGGAGGCGCCTTAAGTGTAAATCGACCGCACATGACTCATGCATTATCCGAGAAAATCGAACTACGAAAAAGCGGTTGGCCAGCAAGTGAGGTGTAAAAACCAAATACCACGAGCGCCAGACCGATGATCGCCGCCAGTACGAAATCAGCGGCGTACCACGCGGAGAGGTCGGACGTGATTGGGAAAAAGATAGTCAAGTGCACGAAGAAAATTGCCGTGATTGATGCCAGCAATCCGTACCGGTACAACGGCCAGATCATCAGTAACGTTGAGATGCAGGCGAAGGGAACACCCGCCGCGGTTTCGTGCGTCAGGCTCAGCGTTACAGCCATGATCAACGACAACACAACGGCCGCGAGTCGTTCCCGCCGCAAAATGATGTACAGCAATAACAGAAAAAACAGCAACATGAACGACTGCAAAAGAGCTCCAAAGATTTGTTGCGTAGCGCCGAATGCAAACGAACGAATGCCGAGTAACTGTGTGGCGGGAAAATCCATCCACGGAATTCCCTGAGGATAACCGAATAAACTCGGAACTACATTCGCGAGATAGAAGTTGCAGAGAACGGCGCCCAGGCCAAACACTCCGCCGACGAGAATATCGCGACCCACGAGTGGATCGCGGAAACCGCCCGCGAGCAGGCGGCTCCACGAAACAATTCGATCCGGCCAGCGGCGTCTTACAAACGGCTCGAAAGCGAGATAGACCACCCAGAAGAAAAACGTCCAGAATAAGATGTTCTGAACACCAGAAATGAAGTTGAACGCTTCGCCCACTGCCGGTACGTGATGCGATGTGAACAACCAACGCAGGAAGAATACAGCCGCCACGAAAGCAGCGAGTCGAAAAGCACCTTTGCGATCGCCGCGTCCGAGCTTCACATTTCGCAACGCCAACAGTGAGCTACCGATTACTACAGTAATAAATAGCGTTAGCAGCAGAACAATCAGGGCGCGTTCACGAAAACGCGCCAAAGAAGTCCGTGTCTCACGCGGTTGATCCCACGCGTCGAAAATCTCGAAGTAAACAGGCTTGCCTTCAAACGCACCGGCCTCGATATGTATTTTGAAATCAGGTGCTTCGGGATAGAAGCCATCCCAGGCGGCGCGTTCTGTGGTTTGATGCGGCGGCGTCCAGACACTCGGAACTGACTGAAACTTTGTCTGGTCCAATCCGCTTTCGACGAACAACGGCGACCAATCGGGTTCACGCGAAGAGGACGAACCCTTCTCAGGCGGCACTGCGTCGAACGAACGAAGGCGACCGAGTGTGTCCAATGTCACAGTGGTCATGCCGGGAAAATCTCGCGCCGGTTCGTACTCAGTTATGTTGGAATCCTCAACCTCAAACGGTCGCGGACTTTGTCGATACCAGAAATAAATCGCGGCTGGTTGTCCAGTGCCCAATCTGTTCCAGCGTTGCGGTGACGGATCATTGTCGTGGACGTAATTGAGATAACCACGATCCAGAGCCATGCCGTAGGCGGAGTCGGCCGGTAGCGCGGTGTATCCAAACTTCTTGACCAGTTCCGTCGCGCGATCTTTTAAAACTTCAGGTGACTTGTTCAATGGAACTTGCTGGTACAACGTCACCTTTCCTGACAGCAGACAGATCGCGACGAGCAGCACTACTGCCGAGGCGAGTAAGGAAACTGCGACCGCAGGTTTCAAGCCACCTACTTTCGGCGCCGCGGCGACCATCTCCGGCGACGGAGTCTCACCAGCAGCAAGCGCCGCGGCGAGTGGATCGCCGCCGGGTAAAGCGGCCGCGACTTGCAACGTAGTGACAGGTCGTTTCGCTGGATCTCTTTCAAGACAGCGGAAGATTACTCGTTCAATTAACGGATCCAGTTCAGGCACATACTGAGCGGGACTGGTCGGAGTCGAATCGCTGCGGCGCAATTTCAGTAACTCCTGCATACTCGAAGCTTCAAAAGCTTTCTTGCCGGTGAAGATTTCGTAAAGTACGAGACCGAGCGAGTAGATGTCGCTCTTTGGTGTTAACTCGCGACCGTCGAGTTGTTCGGGAGACATGTACGCGGGCGTTCCTGACATCTCGCGACGGTCTTCAGTGGCGAGTGCGGCGATGCCGAAGTCAGTGATACGCACTTCGCCATGCTCGTCGAGCATTATGTTTGCAGGCTTCAAATCGCGATGCAGCACGCCGCGTTCGTGTACGGCAGCGAGTCCGGCGCAGAGCTGGCGCGCTACGTCGATCGCTTTGTCCTGCGGCAAACGGCCAATGCGTTTGAGCAACGATGAGAGTTCTTCACCGCGAACGTATTCCATCGAGATGAAGTGCTCTCCCTGAAACTCCGAAACGTCGTAAACACGACACACGTGACGGTGTGAAATCTGACGCGCGACGCTCACTTCTTTGTAAAAGCGCGCGAGTGCGGCGCCGTCAACGCTGAGTGAAGAGGGAAGAAACTTGAGTGCAACTGCCTGTTTGAGTTTTAGATCGTCAGCGCGATAGACCTCGCCCATGCCACCGCGGCCGAGTAGTCCGACGATGCGATAGCGTTCCAGCAGAACGTCGCCGGAGACGAATCTCGCATCATCGATTGAGTCGGCAGTAGGTGATGTTTTGACGCGGGGCTGTGTAATCAACTTCGCTGCCACGTCGAAGACGTCAGTCTTAATGAAATCCTCTGACTGTTTGGCGAAGTCGAGCATCTTCTCGACTTCGCGTCGAAGATCTTTGTCGCTGCCGCAAGCCTGATCCAGGAATGCAGCGCGACGGCCGGGCTCATGCTCGAGCACGGCCTCGAAGAGTTCATCGACTTTTCGCCAGCGGTCGGGTTTCATTCTCGGTCCCTTCGGAGATCATTCGGTAGAGCCATGCTTTCGAGCGCTGCCACTCGCGTCGCACAGTTCTCGGTGAGATGTTCAGTACTTCTGCTGTTTCCTCGATGCTTAAACCACCGAAGTAACGCAACTCGACGATCTTGCCTTTTTGCGGATCGAGACCTTCGAGTTGGCGCAGTGCTTCTTCGAGAGCAAGGATAGTCGACGACTGATCTTCCGCGATCACTGCAACGTCGTTCAGTGAAACTTGAATCGCACCGCCGCCACGTTTGTCACGCGCATGAGCACGCGCATGATCGACCAGGATGTGGCGCATCACCTGGGCACATACGGCGAAGAAGTGAGCGCGGTTCTGCCATTCAAAACTCTGCTGACCGACAAGCTTCAGGTAAGCCTCGTTAACGAGCGCGGTGGCCTGCAACGTGTGACCGGCGCGTTCCTGATTCATCTGGCGTTGCGCAATACGCCGGAGTTCCGAGTGTACGAGCGGAAAGAGTTTATCGAGCGCTGAGCGGTCGCCTTTTCCCCAATCGGCAAGCAGTTGAGTGACATCCTGCGGCGACATGTCGGGCATCGCGCGAGATTCTGCCATAAAGAGTCACGAAAAGCACAAAAACAGACCGTGGCCACTTTTGTTTTCTTTTGTCGCTATTGGAGGTGAGTGGCAATGAAGCCACAACTTAGACGGAGGATGACGATGAAGACATTGGTATTCGTAACATTACTTATGCTGGGTTTTTCGGGGCCGGCGGTTGATTCGCAAAGTGCGGATGAAGCGGCGATGCGAGAGAGTGTGAAGCAGATGGAAACGGGTTGGAATACAAAGAGCGGCGCCGCATTTGCCAAACCGTTCGCTGAAGACGCCGATTACGTTGTCATCAACGGAATGTATTTCAAAGGCCGCGCCGCCATCGAGACCGCACATCAGCGGATATTTGACACGGTTTTCAAGGACACCAAAATCACATTAACCGTCAAACAGATCAGATTTCTGAGAGGTGACGTCGCGGTTGTCCACGTCACAGGACACAGGGACGGACCTACCGATGAACTGAAGCAGGATGCAATGCTGACGCTAGTGATGACGAAAGAAAAGCAGGGTTGGGTAATCGCAGCGTTTCAGAATACACAGATTACACGGAATTAATCCGTGTAATCTGTGGCTAGGCTTGCACGGCGCGATGGACCAGAAGCGTGTCGACGTACTGAATAAAGCGAACCGCCTTTCCATCCTGAAGCTTCCAGACATGTGCGAAATTCGCTTGAAAGCTCTTTCCAGTCGCCTTGTACGTTCCACTGTACTTGCCAAGCACGACGATTGTGTCGCCACCGTCGATGAATTCCTCGGGCACAGCCGCAAATCCATCCCACTCCGTGCCTAAGCGCATAAAAACTTCGGTCAGCACCGAGCCTGGTCCATGATACGTTCCGGCGTAGGGAAAGCCTTCGGCTTCGGTCCAGACGATTTCCGGGCTTAGAGATCCGAGTAATGACGGAATGTCTCCTTTGGCTAGTCCCTGGTAAACGGACTTAACTGAGTCAAGGTTGCTCAATGGAATTCTCCTTACTGGGCTTGGGATTAAAGGCCGCCCATGCTATCACGACAGGTATATGATCGATCAAATGCGAGCGAGTGATTGGGAGCAGGTGCGCTCGATCTATCTCGAAGGCGTTCGCAGTGGAAACAGTACGTTTGAAACGGACGCGCCATCGTGGAAGAACTGGAACGAGGGTCATTTACCATTTGCGCGTTTAGTGATGCGCGAAGAAGAAAATGTTCTCGGTTGGGCCGCGTTGAGTCCGGTTTCGAAGCGTGATGTGTATCGCGGTGTCGCTGAAGTCACGGTTTATGTGACTGAGAGCGCGAGAGGAAAGGGAATTGGTCGCGCGTTGCTTGAGGCATTGATTGCCGAGTCGGAGAAGAATGGTATCTGGACACTGCAAGCGTCGATCTTTCCCGAGAATACCGCTAGTGTTGAATTACACCTGCGATGCGGTTTTCGCGAAGTCGGAAGACGTGAGCGAATCGCGATGCTCAACGGCGTCTGGCGTGACACCATATTGTTTGAACGACGCAAGCGGAATTGAGGTCTTTGAACGCCCTGTAGGGGCGGCCCTCCGTGGCCGCCCGTGGTTTTAGCTGGGGTTCAAGAAACAACAGTCTCGAGTTAGGCGAATACGATCAAAGCCACGGGCGGCCACGGAGGGCCGCCCCTACAGTACGTTCCACGTGATCAGCGGAGGAATCGCTTCGGCGCGTCGATGAAGTTCTTAAATATGCGACGTGCTTCGGGAACTCCGAATCCGGCACCGATCGCGAAGTAAAGAACGCCATAAGTTCCCAACACGAGGATCGCGAGTAGAATCGGATGAACGGGAGGAAGGATCCATTTGAGACCAAAGCCGATAACCGCCGAGATACCGGCTGCGACCCAGAGCTTGACGAGATAAATCGCCGCGACCCCAGTTGAACCAATCCGCGAGTTCAACGAGCGTCGGAGTAGCAGATACTCAATCCACCCGGCAATACCCGCCGATGCCGTCAATCCAGCCACACCCCACTTCGCATCAAGACCAAGAACCGGCGGCAGTATGATCGCGCAGATGTAACCCAACACAGTCGTTAGAAATACTCGAATAACTGCAAACCAGAGCGGCGTTCGCGTGTCGTGCAGCGCGTAGTAAGTCGATGAATAAAGCCGCCCATGTGTCGATGCGAGCAACCCAATCGTCGAACCCGCGAGAATTCCCCAAACGTAAACTGAATCGGCATGCTTGAATTCGCCCGTCTGGTACAACGCCCCAGTCATCACATCGCCAAAGACAAACATCGCCATCGACGAGGGCACGATGAAAAACGAGATCCGCTGTAGCCCCGCGTTTAAGCGACTGCGAAGTTTGACCGCAATCTCGTCCTTGGTGCCGAGCGTGCCTGACATTGCCGGCAGTTCCGCCGCCGATACCGACATTCCAAAAAGACTCACCGGCAACGTGTAAAGACTCTGCGCGTACGTCAACGCCGCAACAGCTTGTGAACTGATCAACCCTGCGAGCATCGCATCGACAAACGCCGAGATCTGGACCACACCACGACTGACAAACACCGGAATAAAGTTCGTCAACACTTTCCGAACATTCACATCCGTGGTGTCAATCACGGGCCGCAAAGACTTCAGCAGTTTCAGAACAGTCGGAAACTGGACCGCAATCTGGAGGACGCTACCGACAACAGATCCGAGCGCAACCATGATTACCAAACGAGCCTGATCCTCACCACCGCCAAAAACGATCAGCGTCGTGATAATCGCGAGATTCCACGCAACCGGCGCAATGTACGAAAGAAAGAATTTGCGATGACTGTTTAGTACTCCCAAACACCAGGCAGACAGCACAAGCAGTCCCGCGCCGGGAAAGAGAATTTGGACCAGCCGAATCGTGAGTTCGCGCGTGGCGGGATTGAAACTATACGCAAAGAGATCGACGAAGTATGGAGTTGTCAAAACTCCAACCAGAACGATGACAGACGTTACAAACACCAGCAACGTCAGGACAGCATTCGCAACACGAGTCGCTTCTTTCTTGTCACCGCCGGCGAGGAGCTTCGCATAAACAGGAATGAACGAAGCCGAGAGCGCGCCTTCGCCGAAGACGTTTTGCAGAAAGTTTGGAATTCGAAACGCGGCACTAAACGCGCCCGCAGCGTCAGACGTGCCGAGGTAATGTGCGAAGACTCTTTGTCTGATAACGCCAACAATGCGACTGATCAGAATGCCCATTCCGACCAGCAGGGCAGAACGGCCGGTGCCTTCCTCGGCTTTGTGCGTGGGAAAGTCGCCGGTCCCTTCGCCAATCACATGTGTGGACTCACCCGCTGCTTCCTGAGTGTCAATGTGAGTGCTGATACCGATCTGATTGTTGGGGTCTTTTAGATTTGCCACAGAGAAGCACAAACGGCTCAAAAAAGCGATTTAGTTTAACACTATAGTGGTATCAAGCGATCATCCGGCAGGGTTAGTTAAAAACTCTTACATTGCGTGATGCGCAAATTATTAACCCCCACAATAATAGCTTTCAAATCCTGATTAATAATGGAGATCAAATCATGAAGACTTCCGTCGTTCTCGTTCACGGTGCGTTCGCAGATGCTTCCGGATGGGGTGATGTTATTCCACTGCTTGAAAAGGCCGGCTACGATGTAGTCGCAGTTCAGAATTCACTTACGTCGTATGCCGACGATGTGGCAACGACTCGTCGTGTGATAGACGCACAAAAGAATCCAGTTGTTCTCGTGGGCCATTCATATGGTGGCGCAGTTATCACGAAGGCTGCTGTTGGTGCCACGAATGTTCGTGCACTCGTTTATGTGGCTGCTTTTGGCCCGGACGAGGGTGAAAATTTGCAAGCACTGCTGCAGCAATATCCATCGAAGATTGGCGCGGCGCTTGTTCCCGATGCCGCGGGATTTTTGTACATTGACCGCGCACAGTTCAGGGAAGCATTCGCAGGAGATGTTTCCGAGCGTGACTTGAGTATCCTGTCGGCCGCACAGAAACCGATCAACTCGGTGACGTTTGGTCAGATCTATGAAGCACCCGCGTGGAAAGACATTCCGAGCTGGTATCTGCTGGCCACCGAGGACCAGGCGATTAATCCCAAGTTGCAACGAATGTTCGCGGACCGGATGGGCGCCACGACTCATGAAGTGAAGTCGAGTCACGTTCCGTTCGTTTCACAACCCGCGACTGTTGCGAAGATCATCGGTGAAGCCGCCGAGGCCACGCAACAACGCGCGTCAACAGTCCAGGCATAATTCTAAGACTCGCCACAAAAAGGCACAGAAAGCACAAAAGTGATCGATCAACTTTTGTGCTTTTGGTGCCTTCTTGTGATACCTTTCGTTAGTTCTAACCTCGCAAAACTCACAGGAGTTTCGTATGTCCGTTTATGACGTGCTGCAGCGCCCTTGCGATCCGCAGTCCAGTCCATTATGTAAGAGAAGCTCACTCTCACTTCATCCCCGAACTCAAGATTCGGAATCCGACGCGCGACCAATTTCAGCGCCGCGCCTGGGCTATGACTTCAGCCGCATAAGTGTGACGCGGCCCGAAGGACCTGAGCCTCTTCCTCCGGTTCAATTACCGACTGTATTGCCGCCGCCGCCGCTTCTAACGCCGTCAAGGCGGCCAACGCTGCCAACAGGCCCGAGTTCACAGGATGTTACAGCTACAGCTGCGTCCATTCTTGGCTACCACGTCAATCTTGTCAGCCCGCCCGATTCGTACGATGCCACTATGCAGGTTCAAATTACCGACAGTGGGCGGGTGCAGCGTGTTTTTCAGATTAATTACAACGTTAACACTCAAACAGTGCAGTTCGTCGCCGGGGGACAGGTGGCGGCCTCTGGCGAGCGCGATCTCTACAAAGACATTATTAAAGCGAGTGGCTTTGTCCAGGTTCTGGCGGGTGTTGCTTTGACTGGCGCACCGGCGTCGGGCGCGCTGACGTTGCAACCTGCGGCAGGCGGCCAGCTTACGATCAGTCTCGGAGCGGTACAGTTTGCAGTGCAAGGGGCAGTTGGCCTGAACCTGACGCAAGGAAGCGATCCCACTCTCGATCTTGCCGTTGTTCCACAAATCGCAATTCCCCTGGGAACACAGAAACCACCGCGCGAGCGTGGGCCAGAGTCGACCGAGTTGACGGGCAAGTTTGAGATCCGTGATTGGGTCGAAAGAGCTCGCCCTTCAGACTTGCAGCGTTTACCAACTAAAGAAAAGATTCGCTTCGTTTCGACGATACTTGCGGGCGGCATTGTCACTTTCGACTACAACGCCGTTGCAAAGATTTGGAGGAGTTCGTTGGCCTATGACCGTACGCAGCTAAGAACGATCATCGAACCGCGCATTCCCGAAGCCGTACCGAGAGTGCAGGAACTGTTTCTGCAACTTTTAGCACCTTGATATGTCTGCTGTTAGATCGTTTCAGACACAAACCGAACGTAACCCAACCTCTGATCAGCAAGGGTCGCTACGACGGACGTGTGCGTGCGGCGAGCAGAGCAGCGGTGGCGGATGTTCAGAATGTGAGAACAAGAAACTTGCTCTCTCGCGCTCAATCCAAAGTGCTAATCCCGTTACACCTCCTTCCAATGACGTGCCACCGATCGTTCATGAAGTATTGAACTCTTCGGGCGAACCGCTCGACACAGCAACGCGCGCGTACTTCGAGCCGCGCTTTGGTCACGACTTCAGTCGCGTTCGCGTACATACGGACGAGAAG
>DATEIS010000167.1:0-23968 GCA_035278765.1 Pyrinomonadaceae bacterium
AAAGCCGGCGTCGAAGCGTGGCTTAAATGAATAAGATCCCATCAAACGTACTGTAGGGGCGGCCCTCCGTGGCCGCCCGTGGTTTGTCCACAGGGTTCAAGTATCGACAGCCTCGGATTTGGCGAACACGATCAAAACCACGGGCGGCCACGGAGGGCCGCCCCTACAGTACGTTTGATGGGATCTTATTCATTTAAGCCACGCTTCGACGCCGGCTTTGATATCGGGGGCGGGGTTGGCCCAGTCGAATTGGGCTTCGATCAAGCCACCCCAATCGGCACGTTGCTTCTTGAAATCCTTCTCCACCAAATACAGAACATTGCGCCCCATGCCGCGCATCCAACCCCACTCCATCGCAACATTCGGATTCAACTCAGGAAGATACTTGTCTTCAACGATCGCAATCCCACGAACACACCCGAGCAAGTACAACTCAACATTGTCCCAAAGTATTCCGTGATACTGATTGTCGCTGGCAACCCGCGCAACGTAACCACAACCCTTCACCGCATCCCGCACCGCATCAATCACATCCGCAAGTTGCTGGTCCATAATCGCAGGCTTCTTTGGATCCGGAAACTTCGTCATTACAAAAACTGACTTATCAAACGGCGCAATCTGGTGAAACTGATTCAGCAACGGACTATGGCGCGTGTGCTGAGGTGGAAACTCGACCACGTTTTGTATCACGCTGATCATACGTTTCCGTTGGCGCTCGATATCGCTTTTCAGGTCCGAGTCGCGCTCATCCTTCATTGCAGGATTCAGCGGTGAGTTCAAGAGCTCCAGCCGTTCTGTTTCGAGCTTTGCGATTCTCAGGATGTCGACCTTGAGAGCGGCCAGGGCATCGTCGAGGTCAATCATGAGATACCTCCCGAGTAGGTGGTGGTCGGAACCGGAACCTTTAACAACCCGATTATGCTTTCTAATTGACTTCGATCAGTCTCGTTGTCGAAAGTCTTACCCACTGCACGTATGTCTCGTAGGGTTGTTTCAACCATCCATTCGGCCGGCGACTGGGCCATCATCGCTGAGGCGCGTTGTTGTGCACGTGTCCAGTCGCGCGCGACGGCCGCAAGCTGCAGATCGGTCGCGAGATCCCAAAAATCAACACGGTCGCCTTGCAGCTTCGCCTGAACGGCAGTTCGAACACGTGGAACGAGTTCCTCGAGTTCTTTGCGTGCTGCATCATCCCCGCGTTGCAAAAGTAGATTCACAACGTTGATGCCGGGGTAATAGTCCCTGGGGTTTTTATCAAAGCCCTGGCGATAGGTCTCGATGGCTTTGTCCAGATTCTTTGTTGCCTCTTCCGAATCACCGCGTTCTTTGGCCTGGTCGTACCGGTCTTTGTAGATGCGTCCGAGGATGCCGAAACTTTCGCTGTCGCCCCCTGTCTCCGCGATTTGTTGCTCCATCAAGGCGATCGCTCGGTCCTGATCGCCTGTACCATTTCTACGATTGAGAGCCAGCACCAACATGTTACGCACTTCAGGAGACTGTCTAATTTCCGGTGGTGCATCATCGGCAAGACCAACAAGACGATCCCACTCTGAAAGATCGCGATAGCGTTTTAGCAAGTCCATGAAAGCAGTCGGATCAGCTTCGGGAGCGCCGCGGAACGCCGCTTCACTAACTTCAAGATCGCCTCGGGCCTGTGCCGGCGATTCAAGGACACTCTGCACAAACTCTGCTCGGTTTTTTGTGAGTCGAGGACCTCGTCTGCGAGGCTTTCTTTCAAGGTCAGTCGGTAGCGTCACTTCCAGGTCCGGAAAAAATTCGAATATCGGACTGTCACTGGCAGTCGATGGTTGAGTCTGACGAACAAACGACTGCAGCTGACTTCGAAATTCCTCGGCTCCTTCGATACGGCCCGTGCCGTCGGCCTTGTAAAAGAGGACAGGCAGAAGACTGATGTTTGCAGCTTGCTTACCGCCCGCCGATATCAGAATCGTGCGACCACGGCGCAGGGCGTGTCGAATACCGAGTTCGTAAAATACGTTGGCGTTACCTGAAGTAATGTCCGCGATCATCACATCGCTGGAAATGATCGCCGTGAACATTGTCTTGTGCCAGATCGAACCGGTCATGAGATCGTCGAGGCGATGACACTCAAACCCAAGTTCCTCAACTGCCGGCCGGATGATTTCTCTGTAGAGAAAGTCGTAGTCGAGCACGATTCCATCGGGCGACGTCTTCGTACCGAATTGCATGGAAACATAACAACTTTGCATGGTCTCGTCCTCCAGGATCATTTCGCGCAAAGACACAGAGGACGCAAAGAAAGTACTGAGCGTTTCTCTGCGTCCTCTGCGCCTTTGCGTGAGACGAATTCTAACACCAGTCTTCTAAAACAGCTCGAACTTGATCGTCAGATACTTTTTCGGGTTCTGGCGGAAATCGTAGATCATTTTGACGCCTTCGGACGAGAGTTGGTTGACGTTGGTGTACAGCGTGTCGTCGTTGAGGAGTTTGCCCACGGTACCTTCGCCACGTTGAGCTGCGGCGACCATGTTGTCGATGCGTTCGGCGGTCGTGTTGAAGCGTGCAATCGCGGCGCGTGCGTCGTTGTAGATCTGTTCGTCGCGAATCAGTTTGCCGAGCGTGCCGCGGCCGGCGTTAATTTCCGCAACCATGAGGTTGATCGAGTCCACCGACTTGTCGAGGCGGTCGGCCGTGCGGTTGATGCGATTGTAAAATTCGTCGTCAGTCAAAAGCTTTCCGGCAGTACCGCGTCCGGCGCGTAGATCGTCAGCAATGGCTTTCAGAGAAATAGAAATCTCATTCGCGTTGTTGTAGAGCGCGGGATCGTTGATGAATCTTCCCGCCGATCCATTGCCCGATCGAATCGCCTGCATCACATCTTCGGTTTCACGAATCGTGGCGTTGAGGTTGTTGTAGAGAGCCTCGTCGCTGAAGAGACGTCCCACCGTGCCTTTGCCGTCCTTTACATCTCTCACGATGCCGTTGATCTCGTCTGAAAGTTTGCTCAGACGTTGGGCCAGGTCCGTGCCGGAGGTAGCGAAGTCGTTAACGGTATTTGATGACGACGAAGGCAAGAGGGCGCCATCCTGCACAGGTTGGCCCACTGCTGATCCGGGAGTGATGTTGATGAGCATTTCGTTGCCGAGCAGGCTGGGCGATCCCTGTTGAGCCTGTGAATCGGAACGAATGCGTTCATTCGCCGGTCGACCATCGATCGTGGAGTCCACCGTCATCTGCGCTTCAACTCGCGGCGCACCAGGCACCGGCGACGGCTCAAGCAGAACAATGCGCTCGACTTTGCCCACGCGTACACCTGCGAGGCGCACTTCGGAACCCTCGCGCAATCCATTCGCATCAACAAAGCGAGCTTTCAGGTGCAGTTTGCGGCTGAAAGGGTTGATGTCGCCGGAAGCGTTGAGTACCAGAAATACAAGCACCACGATTGCAAGCAGCACGAAAATACCGACTCGTACCTGGCTCAGGCTGATACCCGCACTTGATCGAGGCATGGTGTTGTCCTCACTCTTTCTTTAATGTCCCCGCAGAAACTTCTGGATGTATGGATCCTCGGCGCGGCGCAAGGCTTCGTCTGTTCCGCTGAAGATGACTTTGCCCGTACGCATCATCATCACCTTGCTGTTGATTAGACAGAGCCGCTCCCCTTCACGCTCGAAAACTACCTTGCCGTCTTCGTCAACTACTGCATACTCCGAACAGATGTATTGAAGATTGTTCATCTCGTGAGTCACGAAGATCGACGAAACGTCTTCGAGATCACGTAGCTTCATTGCGAGCTCGCAGATCGTTCGCGCCGTCGGTGGGTCAAGTCCTGCAGTCGGTTCGTCGAAGAGAACGATCTTCGGATCGCCGATCAGTGCTCGCGCGATACCAACACGGCGACGCATACCACCCGAAAGTTCGATCGGCATTTTATCGATCGCGTCTTCAAGATTGACGAATCGCAACATGCGACGAACCTCCGGTTCCACTTCGTCTTCAGGCACGCCCTGTTCATGCAGGCGATACGCAACGTTGTCGTAAACCGAAAGGGAATCGAAGAGTGCGCCTTCCTGAAAAACCATCCCGATCTTTTTGCGCACGCTCATCATCTGATCTTCGGAGTAGTGCGTGATGTCTTCACCGTCAACCAATACCTGTCCTTCGTCTGGTTTAAGTAGACCAAGAACGAGTTTGATGATCGTCGACTTACCTCCGCCTGAACCGCCGAGAATGATCTTAGTCTCGCCCTTCATAACCTTGAAACTCAGGTCATCCAGGATGACGCGATCGTCAAAGGCGAGCAGAACGTTGCGAAACTCGATAGCGGGTATGGCGCGGTGGAGATCGTCTACTTCGTGAAAGGTCGATTCCGCAGCATTCTCGCTGATCGTGGGAGAAGAAGTGTGTATTTCGGTTGCCATGCGATAAACATCGAGCGGATTTATGTGGTTCCTAGAATAACCTGAAGCGCTTTCGCGAGAAAATAGTCGGCAATAATCACGATGATCGAGGCCATAACGACGGCACGCGTGGTCGACCGGCCGACGCCGACAGTTCCACCTTCAGTACTGAGACCTTGCCGGCACGCAATGGCCCCTATGATCAGCGAAAAGACCAGAGGCTTAACTATACCTCCGATCAGGTCGTCAGTGGTGATTCCGTCGCGGACTGCCGAGATAAAAACGCTCGACGAAACAGAGTAGAGCGCAACGGCAGTGACCCAGCCGCCGAAAATTCCCAAAACGTCCGCCAACACGGTTAACAGTGGGAGACTGACGAGCAACGCGAACATCCGAGGCGCGACGAGCTTTCGCACCGGGTCAGTGCCGAGCGCGCGCATGGCGTCGATTTGTTGAGATACGACCATCGAACCGAGCTCGGCCGAGATCGCCGAGCCAACTCTTCCAGTGACCATCAGTGCGCACAGCACGGGCCCTAGTTCGCGAACGAGCGAAACAGCGACGAGATATCCGGTTTGCGATTGTGCGCCGTAGGCCTTCAGGGTTGGAAATGTCTGTACAGTTAAGACGCCGCCGGTAAAGAAGCCGGTCAGGATGATGATGGTTAAAGAGCCCACGCCGATAGCGTCCATCTGCGCGATGGTTTCGGGGATATACCGAGGTCGCTTGAAAATGCCGCGAAAGGCGCGAGCGGCCAGAAGCGTGGTCTCTTGCAGCTCAAGCAGGGCGCGCGTAGCGAAATTCATGGAGAGCTTATCAGACGTCGGTCTTTCGGTTGCGCCAGAGCGTTAAGTAGTTTTAGGACTGCGCGTTTAGAAGAGCGGCCTATCATGCGCAAATTGTGTGCGAGGCGTCAAGTAATAGCTTGGCGGGGATCCGTGTAATCTGTGGATA
This sequence comes from Pyrinomonadaceae bacterium, assembly GCA_035278765.1. Taxonomy (GTDB): domain Bacteria; phylum Acidobacteriota; class Blastocatellia; order Pyrinomonadales; family Pyrinomonadaceae; genus PSRF01. The sequence continues at coordinate 5,337 of DATEIS010000167.1, forward strand.
GAAACACTACGGGCGAGGACGAAGTGTGTTGGCGTTCGGGCGCCGGTTCTGACGATTCTGCTGGTCGACGGGCCGTTGTGCGCCGGCGAAGTCTTTTAGCTGTAGTCTGAATTGTCGCCATATTGCTAACTGTTCCGGACGCAGTTCGCGACGAATTCTGAGTTCCATACGGACTCTCATTCGTGTCTGAGCCGCGTGGGCGGCCGCCAATTCATTAATTCGTTGCTCGACTACGGTTTCGTCTACGGGATCTGCATCCAGCGCCTGGTCCAGGGCGGCATTTGCTTCTCTTAGTCTTCGATTCGCCGTTTGGCGCTCGTCTTTGTTATCCGCAAAGATTATGCGGATCCGCTGGCGCTGTTCCGGTGTGAGCTGAAGGTGTTGGATCGGATCCGGACTTGCTGGCGCCGGATCCTGTGCATAGCCGGATACCGTGAAGAGTAAAACTGCCGCCGGTAAGACTATTAATATTCTGAATCTCATTTTTACCTCAAACATTATTCCTGATTAATTCGATCTCCGAGCAGATGAAGAGGTTCGTCTTCAGCCGTTGAAAGCAAGCGCAGGTCGGCTGCCAGTTGTTCACGTTCTGCGCGTGAAAGTGGACGTCTGCTTTTGGCAAACTGCGTTGACGACGAAGGTCTGACGCTTTTGGGCTTCTGGTTTTTGACTGTCTGATCCGCGGGTGTTTCGACAGTTGGCCTGGGAGTATCTTGTTGCTTTGCCAGAGCCTCGTTCACCATGCGATTCACATCATCCTTCGTGTAGATCGCGTTCGGATTATGATTCGTTATCTCCACTTCACGATTTCTGAAAATCACGATTCCAACGAGCACACAGAACGTCACCAGAGCAAATGCTGTCGCACCCTTCAACCACAACGGCGACAGATCGAAAAACTGACGCAACGCAGCCAGCGCCGACTTTCTGTTTTTTACCACTGGCGTAGCTACGAAACCCGCTAACGCTTCGTCGCGCCAGATGGCGATTGATTCACGCACCACGCCAAACGACGCCGCTTCTTCGCGACAACTGTTGCATTCGCGAAGATGGAGCTTAAAGTCCTGCGCTTCGCGCTCGTCAGCTTCGTTATAGATGAACGCAATCAAATCCGATGCGCGTTCACAACCGGGAGAGTGGTCTCTTTCTTTCATCTCAATTCCTGCTTTCAAACTTCTGCAGACGCATCTGCAACTGCTTCAACGCCGTGTACAACCTGCTCTTGACCGTGCTCAACGGCAGATCGAGCGCTTCGGAAATCTCGCGAAACGTGAGTTCTTCAAACTCCTTCATCACTACCACCTGCCGTAGTTCGATTGGCAGACTGTTTATCGCTCGTCGGACCGCTGCCGTTTCCTGTCTGCCCTCGGCGACACGCGCGGGCGAGTAGCTCCAGGGTGTGGCGAAGCTTCCGGCGTCATTTTCATGTTCGTCTTCAAGGGCCGACTCACTTCTTACTTTTGAGCGTCTCTGCCGCGAAATGCACTGGTTCACCGCAATCCGGTGGAGCCATGAGGAGACTTTCGCTTCGCCACGGAAGTTACGCAGGTTCCGAAAAGCGGCGATAAACGTCTCCTGAGTGGCGTCGCGGGCGTCGTCCTCACGGCCGAGCATGCCGTAAGTAAGCGCAAAGATGCGGCGCTCCCAGCGTCTCACAATCTCGCCGAAAGCCTCCGCATCGCCCGTTAAAGCACGCTCAACGATGATCTCGTCGGTACTCAAAGTTTCCATTCCGGAGCCTTAGGGCTCAGGGGTTTAGACGCCCTAAGTGGCTCGGAGGTCGATATTTCATCTGGAATGTTGTTTTGGCCGCAGCGCGGCCACATGTATATAGTTTTGGTCCAGATATCCGATTGCGCTCCAGCGGAGCGCGATGTGGTTCAGTGATCACATTCGGCTCCGCTGGAGCCGGAATCCTTTAGATTCGTGGGCTATAAACATTTGGTCCCGCCGGGACCAAGCCACAGATGTTAAAACTCGTTGACACCTTCCGGCACGCTCGACAATAATAGCCAGACGCCGAGCTACGTGACTCGGTGAATACTGTCGCCTGCCAATCCCGACGACCTGCCGTCGATTGTACCGCCAGAGTCCAAGAATGCTCGAAAAACTCGGACGAATCCGTCTCCTATACATTGTTCTGGGAGTCCTGCTGCTCGTGGGCCTCTTGCCGCTGACCTTTACGGGCTTTCTGCTGTCCGGTCGCAGTGCCGACGAACTCCGGTCAATCGAGGGTCGCTACCAGGCTCAGCTCGTGCAGGACAAGGCGCGCCAGATTGAACTCTACGGCCAGCGGTATCGAGACGTCGTGACCGGTCTGGCCCGAGCCTTTGAAATCTCAGGCGGCATTAAGGCATTGGACAATCTGGGTTACGATCAACGTCTCCAAGCCACACTTCAGGAAGACCCGAACCTTATCGCACTCGCTCTGTGGCCGGTCGATGGCACGCTTCATCGTGCTTTCCAGCCCGACGTGATCAAACTCGAAGAAGTAGATGCTCGAGTCAGCGAGGTGCTCGCACGCATGAATGGGCGTGGCCTCGTCGTGAGCCGCCCGCAAATCATTCGGTCGGGACCGGAAATGGCACTCACGATTGCCGCACCTGTTCTGGGTGGCGCTAATAATCAGGACGTCGTCGCTGCGGTAGTTGCAATTGTTTCGTTTCAGGAAGTTTTCGAAGCAGTACAACAGCCGACATCAAAGAGCGAGCGAGAGCTGCTGGACGCCGGTCTGCCGGTTGTTTTTGTAGTCGATCAAAACGGGCGCGCGGTGGCACATCCTGAGGCGAGTGTCGCTTTCTCCGAAAAGCCGATGACGGACTTGAAAGTTGTGCAAGACTGGCAAGAAACAGGCGCCCAGGTTCAGTCGGCCCTCGCTCCATTTTCGGCAACTCGCGATGGTCGCACCGTCGAAATGCTTGGTTCGTACGCGACCGCCGAACTCGACAAGAACTCGCGTCTCGGCGTGATTGCTATTCAGGACGAAGCCGCTGCGTTGGCATCAGTCTCGGATATGCGCTGGCAAACGCTCTGGATCAGTTTGATCGCTGCTTTGTTGACCACACTCGTCGGAATTTTCTTCGCAAACAAACTCACGCATCCGGTCAGGGAACTCGCCGGCGGTGCCCATCGCATTGCATCAGGCGACTTTTCGAAACGAATTGAAGTAACGAGCCGCACTGAACTCGGCGACCTCGGCAATTCCTTCAACATGATGACCGATCAGGTCGAACATTTCATTATCGACTTACAAAAGTCTTCGCAGGAAAACCGCGAACTATTCCTTGGCACTGTGAAGGGTCTGGCCGCCGCGATCGACGGTAAGGATCCGTACACGCGTGGTCACTCCGAACGCGTCTCACGCTTCTCGATGGCGATCGCACAGCGTCTCGATCTGCCTGACGACGAAATCGAAAAGATCAGAATCAGCGCGTTGTTACACGACGTCGGCAAGATCGCGATCGACGACAATATTCTCAAGAAGCCCGCGGCGCTCACGGATGAAGAGTACGAGATCATGAAGGGGCACCCGCAGAAGGGCTACAAGATCATGTCGCAGATTCCGGCGATGAAGGAGTTTCTGCCGGGCATGTACATGCATCATGAGATGGTCAACGGCATGGGTTATCCGCAGGGACTCAAAGGCGACGAGATTCCGCTCATGGGCAAGATCGTGGCCGTCGCAGACACCTTCGACGCAATGACGACTGACCGTCCGTACCAGAAAGCGATGAAGTTTGAAGACGCACTTGCTCGAATCGAGAGCTTTGTCGGCACGCGCTATGACCCCGGCGTCGTCGCCGCGCTTTCGGAAGCGTGCAAGGAAGGCCAGATCAAACCCGGACAAGTAAAGCTCAGGAAACCAGCCAAATCAGTCCTTAATCCGCAAATTACGCAGAGCGCTCCGGTGAGCGAATCTGTGCCTGTGTGATTAATCCGTGGATTTCTGTTTATAATCCACCCCACATGGGACTTTTTTGGAGAAGAAAAAAGGATGAGTTTGTCTCACTCCGTCTAAATGAACCTGCTGAAGCTGCACCGGAAACCCCGCCGCCGGCAGCTGTTGAGCCTCCGCGCCAGCCAATCACTGAGCCAGTAACAGAGCCAGTAAAGAAAGAAGAACCGCCCGTACAGGTGGTCAAACCGGAACCGGTTGCGCCGACGCGATCTCCGTTTCAAAGCTCCGTCCTCGGTCTTAACCTTTCGATGGAAGAGCTTCAGGCGCAGGAAGCGGCTCTCGAACAGGAATTCTCTGCAAGGTTCCGGCGCGCTGTTGCAGCCACGCGGGATACGTTATCTGAGAGACTCGATACCGTTTTTGCCGGGCGCAAACAGATTGACGACGAGCTATTGGACCAGCTCGAGGAAGTTTTGATTGCGGCCGATATCGGTGTACCGACTACGCTCGACATTCTCGAAAAGGTGCGTCGCGGTGTGGCGCGAAAACAGATCAACGATCTCGACGCGCTTAAAGCTGCAATCAAGGGCGAGCTGCTGAATATCCTTCAGGCTTCTGAACGCCAGGGCATCGCTTCAGAGACGACCGTTCCCGAAAGCGTTGCGCCTTACGTGATGATGATCGTGGGCGTTAACGGTGTCGGTAAAACCACGACGATCGGCAAACTTGCGCAACGGATTAAGGCTGAAGGAAACGATGTGTTGATCTGTGCGGCGGATACGTTTCGTGCAGCAGCGTCTGATCAATTGGCGATCTGGGCTGAGCGCACGGGAGTTCCGCTAATTCAGCAGAAGCAGGGAACTGATCCGGCCGCAGTGCTTTTCGATTCGCTCAAGGCAGCGAAGGCGCGCGGTTCCGAAGTGCTGATTGTCGATACCGCCGGGCGATTGCACACGAAGTCAAACTTGATGGCTGAGTTGGAAAAGATGAAACGCGTCGCGTCGCGTGAAGTCGAGGGTGCGCCGCATGAAACGTTGCTGGTCGTTGATGCCGTTACGGGGCAGAACGGGCTCGAACAGGCGCGACAGTTTCTAAAAGTTGCGGGCGTGACGGGAATCGTGCTGACGAAGCTTGATGGTACTGCCAAAGGTGGAATCGCAGTCGCGATAGCGAAAGAGTTAAACTTGCCGATTCGATATGCGGGAATCGGGGAAAAGGTCGACGACCTGGTTGTTTTTGATCCGGAGCAGTACGTGAATAGTTTGTTCGGGAACTAGGGAATAGGGCGACGTGCTTGGAAGAGGTCAGTACCGTAACGCGGTAGCGTCGGGTGATTTCGGGATATCTAAGGCGAATCGTCAACCCGACGCTACCGCGTTACGATACTGACCTTCTCCAAGTACGACCTCAGAGACAGAGCAGTGCAGACAACGACAATAACAGAAACAACACCAACCTGGACCGATACTGATCGACGCATGATGACTCGTGCGCTCGAGTTGGCGGCGAAAGGGATTGGTCAGGTTAGTCCTGGGCCACTCGTGGGTTGTGTTGTTGTTAGTCCGGCGGGGGAAATTGTTGGTGAAGGCTTCTACATCTTTGAAGAACTCAAGCACGCCGAAACTATCGCGCTTGAAATCGCCGGAGAAAAAGCGCGCGGTGGCACTGCTTACGTCTCACTCGAACCACACGCACATCACGGCCGCACGCCTCCCTGCACTGATGCTTTGATCTCGGCGGGAATCAAGCGTGTCGTGGCGCCGATTAAAGATCTCAATCCAAAAGTCTCCGGCAAAGGCTTCGCTCATCTCCGCGCCGCAGGCATTGCCGTTGAAACCGGATTGATGCGCGAGGAAGCGGAGCAGATAAACGAAGCGTACTTGCACTACATGTCAACCGGGATGCCGTTCGTTCATCTGAAACTGGCCGTTTCGCTTGACGGAAAAATTGCAACTCGCACGCGAGACTCTCAATGGATCACCGGCCCTGAGTCACGCGCGCGCGCGCAACAACTGCGACACGATTACGATGCGATTCTCGTTGGGGCCGGAACGGCCGAGACGGATGATCCGCAACTAAGCGATCGATCCGGTTTGCCGCGACGGCGTCCACTCGTGCGCGTAGTGCTCGATGACGAAGTTCGACTTTCTCCGGAATCACAGTTGGCTGCCACAACCGCGAAAGCACCGGTGATCGTGTTTGGAAACGAACGCGCAAATCACGCGGACGTACTGCGAGCACAAGGTGTTGAAATTGTGAACTCGACGCGTGGCGATCTGCCAAGAGTGTTGCGTCAGCTCGGTAGTCGTTCGATTCAAAGCTTGCTTGTGGAAGGTGGGTCAACTGTCGCCGGCGAATTTATCGATGCGGGCCTCGTTAACAAGGTGACGTTTCTGATCGCGCCAAAGATTATCGGCGGCGTTACCGCTCCGAGCGCAATTGGCGGAAGCGGCGTGGCCATGATGTCGGAAGCGCTGGACCTCGAAAGGGTTACCATGATCAAACGCGGCAACGACATTGAAGTCACCGGATACCCGAGCACGGCTAAAGGAATTCCGCCGGATGAAGGATGAAGGTATTGAACCTTATCCATCCAAGCGACTGGGCCAACACTTCCTCAGGGACCAGCGCACCATTCATCGCATAATCGAAGCTCTCGCACCAAAACCCGACGAAACTATCGTAGAGATTGGACCAGGCACCGGTGCGCTCACGTCCGTTTTGGTGGAGAGTGCCGGCCGGCTTATCGCAATCGAGTTCGATAATAAGCTCACACCGTTGCTACACGAACGCTTCGGCAGCTTCACGAATTTCAAATTACTGATGGCAGACGCTTTGACGGTAGACTTTTGCGCCGAGATACTGCCCGCGCGGTCCGCGAGACTGGTAGCTAATCTTCCTTACAACATCTCGACTGCAATCCTGCAAAGACTGATCGCTCAGCGCGTGTGTTTTGACGAGATGGTCGTGATGCTACAGCGGGAGGTGGTCGAAAGAGTGCTCGCTCCGGCGGGAACGAGTGATCGTGGGTTTATTTCGGTTCTTGTCGAGGCTTACTGCGAGGCTGAGAAACTCTTCGACGTCGCACCGGGTGCGTTTCGACCGCCACCAAAAGTCTGGAGTAGCGTGATGCGTTTGCGTTTTAGAACACGGATTAACGCGGATGTTAAGGATGAAAGCTTGTTGTGGGAGACCGTTAGTGCCGGATTTGCACAGAAGAGAAAGACGATACTCAACAACCTACGAAATGCTTCTGGTAGATTAAAAGAAATCCTGAAACGCAACGGCGGCGCGAGTATTGTCCTCTGCAAAGCTCAGATCGAATTACAACGCCGGGCTGAAACGCTCACAGTCGAGGAGTGGGGTCGTCTCGTCCAGGCAATGACTCAATAATGACTTTGATGCCGGCCTTCGGACGAAGCGACAACACCGGCAACACCCCAACCTTGTAATCCGGATCCAAAACAAATCTAAACCGCTGCCCGATCGTGGCGAGCAGTAAAACGACCTCCATCATCGCGAAGTAATTCCCGATACACTGCCGTGGTCCGGCGCCGAAGGGGAAGTAAGCATACTTGGGGATCTGCTCACTGTTTTCCCAACGCTCCGGTTTGAATGCTTCAGGATCCTCAAAGTAACGTGGATCGCGATGTGTCACCCACTGAAACGCAAAGAGCTGCGTTCCTTTCGGCACACGGTAACCGCCAATCTCTGTTTCCTCGATTGCCTCGCGCCCAACCGCATACGCAGGTGGATAGAGGCGCATCGTCTCTTTCGCAATCATCTCCGTGTATTTCAACTTCGGAAGATCTGAAACATTTGGCACACGTCCGCCAAGAACTTCGGCGAGTTCAGCATGAAACTTCTGCTCCATGTCAGGATGAGTTGCGAGTAGATACCAACTCCACGACAACGCGAGCGCCGTTGTTTCATGACCCGCCAGGAACAACGTCATCACTTCGTCGCGGAGTTGTGCATCGCTCATCTTGGTCCCATCGTCGTCCTGTGCCTGGAGCAACATCGACAACAAGTCGCCTTCGTCGTAACCACTCGCACGACGTTCAGCAATGATGCGAAACACGATACGGTCGATTTCACTGACGGCGTTAAAGTACCTGCGGTGTTCCGGCGTCGGCAGACGATTGTCGAGAATCCATTTCAGCGTTGCTTGTGACGCAAACGGCTTCACCAGACTCGTGAGGATGTCGCCAATGTGATCGGCATCGTTGGAGATGTCCGAATTGAAGAGTGTTTTAACGACGATCTCGAGCGTGAGACGAGTCATGTCGCGCGCCAGGTCTCGCTTCTCGCCAGGCTTCCACGACGCTATCGCGCGCTCGGCGTATTGGACCATCACGTCGCCGTACGAGCTGATCCGCTGACGATGAAAGGCCGGTTGCGCCAGACGCCTTTGACGTCGCCAGAATTCACCCTCGCTGGTCACTAAACCATTCCCGACCAGACGGTGGAAGAACGGCGAACGCAGCGATTGAGCTTTTCGGTAGCTCTTCGCGTTAGTCGTCAGCAACGATTCGATGTCGTCCGGGTTGTAAAGAAAGTAGGCGTGAACCCACAGAAATCTGGTGTTAACGACGTCGCCGTAGTCGCGGCAACGCGTGACAAAGCCGAGCGTGTCGCGATTAAAGTCGCGCATCACTCCCATGATTAACGAGCCCTTCGGACCGGGTGGAACGGCGTTGCGACCTGTCTGTCGCTTTGCCGGAATTGCTTCTGCGGTATTCATTGCTTTAAGTCTTTAGCAAGTCGGTGTAAATACCGGGCTCGCTGTCAGGGATAATAATCGCACCGACTGTCTTCTGGTAAAAGCGGACCGGACCCGCGGCGCCGATGATTGCATAGACGTAGCCCATCTCACGCAAGGCTTCGAGTGAAGCAAGCAACAAGGCTTTGCCAACGCCTTTTCCTCTTGCGGCTTCAATCACTCCGGTCGGACCAAAGAATCCGCGACGCGTACATTCATACCCGGCAAAGCCGGCGAGTTCTCGATCGATCGTAGCGACAAACACCGAAATCGGCTGGCGTGCGAATCCAACTGATATTTCATCCGCCCAGGTGCGTGAGAAGTTTTCTGCGACGAAGTTGCGGACAGGTGTTAACTCAAACGGTTGCGCTCGCCGCAGGATGAAGTTCTGCGTATCTTCGCGTGGCGGCAGTTTCAGCAGATTGACAAGCAGGTCAGGCATTATCCTTCGATTTGGGTTGAAATTGACCAAGCCGCAACCCCTTCTCAGAAAGCTCAACTAGTTGCTTGAAACGCTTCAGCCGCGTCTCCTCTTTCTTGGCCTCCATGACCCAGAACACAATGACTCTCTTGTATCCCGGAGGCTGCTTCTCAAAGAAGCTCCATGCAGTCTTGTTCTTTCTGAAGGCTTTCTCAAACTCAGGAGAAAAGTCACGCGGTCTGTTTTCAAATGCATAGATCCCGGTGCGCTTAGGATCGCGACGCTCGTACGCTTCGATTCCCGCCGGTCGCATGCGGCCTTCCTTCGTCAGACGCTCAATATGTCTTACGTTCACAAGACTCCAGATGCTTCTTGGCTTTCGCGGTGTAAATCGAATCGTATAACTTGTTTCGTCCAGATTCTTGCGCACACCGTCGATCCAACCGTAACAGAGTGCCTCATCGAGTGCTTCAGGATAAGTGATGCTCTTTTTCCCCGACGACTTTTTGTGGAAACCCAATAGCAATTCCGTTGTCCCCGCGTGGTTTTCCTCGAGCCAGTCGCGAAACTTTTCGGGCGTACTGAAGAACTTGGGTTTCATCGTTAGCGCGTCGGTTGTTTTCCCGGCAGCCAGGTGGGCCGGAAATTGGAATTAGCGAACCACTGAATCGGCTTCACAAGGGAATTGAGCGACCGCGTCATGAAAGGGAAGTCGATCTTTCCAACCTCGTCACTGACACGATGATAATCCGTGTGCAAACCAAAGCTGGAGATCGTGTGCGCGATCACACCGCGCAATGCGAGCGGGTAGTTGTCGGAACGCTGAAAGAAATTCTGCTCCGGATGTGGATCGGCGACAAGCGACGCGCCCTGCCGCGCCAGCTCGGGACCGAGTGTCGAACGCTCGAAACCCGTCAACCACAATGTTCCCGGAGGGACCTTGGCGTCGGGACGCCCGAGCATCTCGAAAGTGATATCTGCAACGATTTTTTCGAGTGGCACTGGTGGATGCGCGATGAAGTATTGCGATCCGAAACCGCCGCGTTCTTCGCTGCCGAAGGTCACGAAGTAGATCGTGCGTTTCGGTCGTTTTCCTGAGGCGAGAACGCGGGCCATCTCTAACACAGCCACGCAACCCGAAGCATCGTCGTCAGCGCCGTTGAAGATCTTGTCGCCGGTAAGAGACTCGTTAACACCGAGATGGTCCAGGTGAGCGCTAAGCATGATCACTTCGGCTGCAAGACGCGGATCAGAACCTTTCAAAACGCCGATTGCGTTCCATGTTGCACTTCCGTCCGAAGCTTCAGTCACACCGCCGAATTCGACTTTCGCGCCCGCGGGTATGGCAGTCAGGGTATCGTGTGCATCTTTCTTGAGAGAGATTGCGACAAACGAGGCGCTGGCATCTGCGCCGGCGATGCGGGGCGAGAGCGTCGGTAGTTTTGCTTCACCGGATTCGCGCGTCTTTCGGTTCGCTTCGGTTTCAACCAGGACAAGAGCCGCGACGCCCGCTCCAAATGCCTTTCTCACAACCTCTTGCCGGTTGGCGCCTTCCGGCAGCTTAACCGCCACGACCGCACCCTTCGTGAAATTGTCTCCCGCTTCCGCTACCTGTAAATCGCCGCTTACTTTTGGACTTCTGAGGACCGAAACAAGAAAGTCGCGACCGAATTGCCACCTCTGAGTGTTGCTGCCCGAAGTAACGGTCAGTGTCGGAGGCTCAACAAACTTTGCTGATTCGAGCGGTACGCGTTGCACGAAACTCTTGTTGCCTGCGTTATCTGTATCGCCGGCAGGTTCGAGTCCAAACTGGCGAAACTGTGAACCGATGTATTCCGCGGCGAGGCGCTCAAAGTTAGTGCCACTGCCGCGACCCTGCATCGCATCGCTCGCCAGAAAGCCGAGTTCCGCGCGGATATTGTCTTCACGAATCGGGCCTTTGACCTGGGCTAAGGTTGGACCACAGCAGAGACCGACGCACAGGAATAGCGCGAGAAGGGTTCGGGGTATTTTCATGGTGAGGTAGTTTACAGGATCAATACGGAGTCGCCGAACTCATGAGTCTTATATCCGTGAGTAGTGAGTTCTTCAGTGGCGCGTTCGAGAGTTGAGTCCTCGAGAAAGGCGCGCAGCAATTCGTAGTGAGTCGTTCCTCGTTCGTGAGTTCCGGAAAGAATCGCATCGACCACACGCAAGTGAGTCGTTGGACCAATCTTTCCTTTTGCCATACCGTCACCAACGCGTAGATGCCCATCGTCAATCGCCGCATCCTCGAGCGCGCGTACGACCGAAGTGCCGACAGCAATGACTCGGCCGCCGCGTTGCCGCGTGATCTCGACGGCTTTCGCAGTGGCGTCGGGAATGTGATACGGCTCATCGAATGGCAGTAGTCGATCGAGATCGTCGTCGCCGGTCGACGAGATACCTGCCGCGTGTGTGACTGTCGCGAAGCGTGCCCCGTGTTCGCGAATCGTCGACAACACTTCCCAATCAAGAATGAAACCGGCTGAAGGCGGCTCGAAAGCCACCGGCAAGCCTGCAACTTTGGTCCAGACATCCCACAACTCAAGCGACGTCTGCAGGTGTGAATACTGAATCGGTTTGCCGTGACTCGCGAGTCCTGCCCAAACTTCGTCAGCAGTGCCGTGAAAGAGAAGGGAGACGAGTCGTGGATGTCCGAGTAGTTCTTCCACGGTTGCGTGCAATGGACCAAGCAGCAACTTGTCGCCTGGAGTCAGCGGGGGAGGCATAGGGCGGTCTTCAGTGCGTGTGTGAAAGTCGCCTTCACCGAAGACGACGGCGCTAAAACGACTCACTTCCATCGCCTCCAATGAAGGACGTCCTGCAAGTCGCACTTCGATCTGTTGACCGGTCGGCCCGTGAACGCCAGTGAGACTTGCAGGCAGGGTTGCCGCATCGTTTGCGATGACGAGATCGTTCGGACGTAGGAACTCAACAAACGCGCTGCGCGGAACATGAATGATGTTTCGTTGCGGATCAACTACCAAAAGTTTTGCATCCGCAGGACGCTGTACTGCTGATGTGGCGGCTAACATGACTATGCGCTTACTTGTGCTACTTGTGGCAAAGCTACTGCAATTGCCTCGACAAACTCATGCGCGGATTGTTCGGGACGCTTTAACGTCGCTGGGTCCGCGCCGGGAATCGCGGCGTGGTACATCGGCGTATCCATGTCACCCGGATCGAGCGCAAGAAACTTCACGCCTTCGGCTTCGTGTTCTTCGTTCCAGATCCGGCTCAATTGATTCAGCGCTGCTTTGCTCGCGCCATACGCGCCCCAGTGTGGATAGGCGCTAATGCCCGCATCGCTGATGACGTTCAGAACGACTGCGCCGCGGCCTTCACGAGCGGAAGCAGCGAGAGCTCCCATTAGTGCTTTTGTAAGTCGGAATGGACCCAGAAGATTGGCGGCGAACACTTCTTCGAAGTCTTCACACTCAGTGTCTGAGAGCAGTCGAAGCGGCGTTGGGCCAAGCGAAGAAGCGTTGTTGATGAGAACGTCGAGACCGCCGAGTTCACCTGTGATTTGAATCGCCATCGGGTAGATGTCTTCTTTTTTCGAGACATCAGCCACGATTCCATGCGAGCCCGGGTTTTCCTTTGCCACTCGTTCGACGCGTTCGCGGGTACGTGCAACGAAGGCGACGTGAGCGCCTCTGCTGGTTAGTTCACGAACGAGAGCCAGGCCCAGTCCGGATGTCCCACCCGTGACGGCTACCCGCAGCCCTTTGAATTCATCTGATTTTGTCATCGCATTGATCCTTTCTAAAGGTTTACCTTTATTAAGTCGGAGCGTAGCATTAAGCCTTGACTTTGTAAAGAGAATTCTTTAGAAATGTTGGTATGAGTGCTGGAGTGCAGGCGCCGGGTGAGCGAAAGACGCGGCGAGCGATCACAAAACTTCTGAAAACCGAGGGTCCAATCGACTCGGCGCAACTGGCCGAGCGACTGGGACTGACGGCTATGGCCGTCCGCCAGCACCTCTATGCGCTTCAGCGTGAAGGGTTGGTCACAGCGGAGGAAAGGCCGGTGCCGATTGGCCGTCCGGCAAAGTTTTGGCGACTGACACCTGAAGCTGACCACCTGTTTCCCGAAGCGTATGCTGAGCTGAGTGTGGCGCTGATCAACTCGGTCAAGGATGCGTTTGGTGATGAAGGCCTGGAGCGCGTTTTAACCTCACGTTGTGCGCAACAGCGAACGGATTACGGAAAACGAATAAAACCTACTGATCCGATCGAGCGGAAGTTGCGTGAATTGGCCAAGGTTCGAACTGAAGAAGGCTACATGGCGGAGGTCAGAACGGCAGAGGATGGGAGTTTTCTGCTCGTTGAGAATCACTGTCCGATCTGTGCTGCGGCAAACGCCTGCCAGGGGTTTTGCTCAACCGAACTCGATCTCTTTCGCTCCGTCCTCGGCCCCGGCGTGACTGTCGAACGCGCCGAACACATCATCAAAGGCGATCAACGCTGCGTCTATCAGATAACGCCACAGAAGGCACAAAAAGCACAAAAGGCACAAAACTGAACTTTGTGCCTTTTGTGCATTCTGTGCTTTTTGTGTCTTTACCTGCGAGCGACGCCGATCTTTCGTTGCACCAGTCGCTCTACCTCAAGTGGCACGCCATCAGCTTTTGCGGCCCGAATGAAGTCGGTATCGATCTTGAAGATCCTCAGCTTGACGAGTTCTTCGATGTGAAGATCATTTAGCCCCTCGTTTCGCATCTCCGTTACAAACTCCGGCGTCACCTTGAAGATCTGCATTTTCACGAGACTCTCAAACGGTTCCTTGTCGAAACCCATCTGACTCACTTGCCTGACAAACTCTGCATCGATCTTGAAGATCCTCGCCTTGACCAGTTCTTCCATGCCGAGGTTTTGGAACCCGCTAGCCTTCATCTCTCGCATGAACTGTGAATTGATCTTGAAAATCGCCGCTTTGAAAAGATCCTCGACCTGAAGTTTCCCAAAATTTGCGGAGTTGAGATCGTCGGCCAGGGCTGTAGTGACGTTGAGTGTTGTGGCGGCGAACAGGCGACTCTCGAAATCGCGGTCGTCATCATCCTCATTCGCCTCAAAGTCGAAACCGCGGCTCTTCATCGCGGAGATGAAACTCAAATTCCCGGTAAATCGAAACGTCCCGGAACCTTTACCATTCTGGAAACTACCCTCCATATCGATTCTTCCGGCTTCACGCACGAGACTAAAGTTAACCGGACCTCCGCTTAGAGCCTGCTCCCGCGTCAACCCCTGAAGATCGGAAAAGGCGAAGTCCTGACCCATCTGATTCCGGCCGTGTTTTCCGCTTTTACGTTCGAGATTGAGGTGAATTTTGGAATCGTTTTTGGCTGAGATGGTGGCCGTCCACTCACCTGAGTAGGTGTTTTGAGCGACGGCACTCGCGCCCGCGATCCAAATCAGCAACGCGACGCTCGTGATCAAAGCCATTCCGATAAAAAAGCGGTTCCAGACAGTTCTTGGCATTGGGTCCTCCGGTGATTTTCGAGATTTCAGGTTCCAGAGTGATAACACCCGCCGCTCCCGGTTTGTGACGGAAAAAATACGGCACGGAAGATGCCGTTCCTGAGGATGCAGCGATAAAACGCTGCCTCCTGCTCATGAATGGGGCAAGAGACCGTGGCTCCGCTCCCGCCTCGTCCCACAGTGCCACATTGAGTTCTCGCTCAGTACTTCCAAGATGAAAGCCCGAACTAAACACATCTTCGCTTTCCTGACACTAATGATCCTGACGCTCACCGGCCTTCGGATCGCGCGCACACAGGACCTCGAGCCGCCGCCGATGACGCTGCGGACACCGTCAAACATCGTGGAGTCGTTCCTCAAAACTGAAACACGCGTGCGCAAATCGCTCAATCAACACACTTTCAAGCGCGACGTCGTACTGCAAACGATTGGTCCAAACGGCAACGTCACTGGCGAGTACATCCGCAACTCACAATTTCTTTTTGACGACAGCGGCAATCGCATCGAGCGCGTCACGTATCACCCGCCCTCAACGATTCGTGAAATGCGAATCACGAAGGAAGACATCAAGGATCTTGCAGGCGCACAACTGCTCGGCGTCGATATTCTCGAATCGACAAAGTATCTAATAACTTACGAGCGTCAGGAACTGCTCGCCGGCAAGCGCGTTTACCGGCTGACGGTTGACCCTGTCTTCAAACCGAATCCACACCAGATGAGCGAGAGATTCTTTCGTGGCTCGATCTGGATCGACGCTGTCACTTTTCAGATCGTGCGAGTCCGCGGCATTGTCGAACCGCAGGGCAAGCAACGTTTTCCCACCTTTGAGACCTGGCGCGAGCCGGTTACCTCGACACTCAACTTTCCCACACGCACCGAAGCTGACGACGTGCTGCGTTTTCCTAATCGCGACGTCAACTATCGCATTCGCGTTCGGTACTACGACTACAAACTCTTCGCCAGCACGGTAACGGTCAAGGAAATTGCAGGACCTGCCAGCCGTGACAACCGGTAAACAAACCATGAAAGCCATCTTCCTACTGACCATTGTCCTCTTCATCGCAGCCGTGAAGGTTGTTGCCCAGGAAAAGTCTGAAGGCTGCGTTGAAAATCGCAATGCACCCCCCGTCAATGCTTACTATTGGCCGCCTGACACGAACGTCAAAGTCTACTTCGCGCGCGGCATGTTTACCGAGGAACAGCGCGTCACGCTCCTCAATGCGATGGAGACGTGGTCCGGTTCGAATGCACACACTGATGCGGGAATCAGTTTTTCATACGCCGGCGAGATCGACCGCGTAGCTAATTGCAGTGGGTGTTTGACTGTCACACGCAGAGAGGTTCACAAGCACGATCGCAAGCACTACGCATTCTTTAATCCGCTGAAACAGAGCAGCGATGGTCTGCTCGTCTCGGCTTGGATCGATTTCGATTTTGCCACGACGAGTCCCACCGCGTTGCAGGGTTACATGGCTCACGAGCTCGGACACGGTATGGGTCTTTGGGATTGCAAGTCGTGCAAGAAGAAGAAAACGATCATGAACGCCTTTCCGGGGATCAACAACGATAACGGACTGCTTGCGCCTTCAGCCTGCGATCTGGAGGTTGTTCGTGGGGTGTACAAGCTCCAGCGCCGCGTCGATCGAATCTTGCCGAGAATAACGATCGAAAGTAACAAGACTACGAGCCGTGTTTCTCGCGACCGCCTCGCCACAACTCCGCTCAAACGCGTTACGCAACCAAAGCCGCTCGAAGTCGATGAGGGGGAGGAACCGGTCGAGGACGACACGCCGGTAATTCGCAAGCCATAAATCCAGGGTCATGTTTCAGGTTCAGATGATCGACGACACGATGTTTGACCCGGTCATGGATCGGGTGGAGCAGCGAATTCTTGTCGTCGATGATGAGGCAATCATCAGAACAATCTATTCCAGTTTTCTGGAAGAGAAATACGTTTGCGACACAGCATCTTCGTGTGATGAAGCCCTCGCCCTGTTAGCTAAAAACACCTACGCCCTCGTGATGTCAGACATTCAGATGCCCGGTCGCAACGGCGTCGAGTTGTTGCGCGAGATTCGTCACCGCTATCCGGACACGGCCGTGATCATGGTTTCGGGAATCGATCGACCACAGCGAATCAGAGACGCGCTGCACATCGGCGCGGTCGACTATCTAACCAAACCCTGTGAACTGGACGTGCTTGGATTCTCGGTCGATCGTGCACTCGAACGGCGCGAGTTGATGTTGACCACCAGAAGTTATCGCGCTGATCTCGAACGCCAAAACATCGAGCTCGCGGCCAGCAAAGCCCAACTCGAACGATTGCAGGCTCAGATCGTTCACAGCGAAAAGATGGCCGGACTGGGCCAACTCGCCGCCGGTGTCGCGCACGAACTGAACAATCCCGCCGGATTTATCTACGGCAACATGGATCTGATCAGAGGTTATCTGGGCCGGTTGGAGTTGATGCTTTCAATATACGAACGCGTCAACCTGCCTGCCGCTGAAGCTGCGGAACTGGTGTTAACAAAAAAAGAGATCGGTTACGACTCGCTACTGCCCGATCTGCGATCGATGATTGCTGATTGTGTTGAAGGCGCTGAGCGCATTCGCGACGTGGTGAAGAATCTCCGGCTCTTTTCACGTCTCGACGATGGCGAGTTTAAGCGAATCGACTTGCATGAAAACATCGACTCAACCATTCGCCTGTTGTCAGGTTACTACGGCTCAGGTCGCATTCGACTCGTGCGGGAGTATGGAAAGTTGCCGCTCGTCAATTGTTATGCCGGTCAACTCAATCAGGTTTGGACCAATCTTCTGGTCAACGCGGCGCAGGCGATCAAGAAAACCGGCGAGGTAAAAATTTCGAGCCGGGTCGAAGGCCAATCGGCCGTTATCACGATCAGTGACACGGGTGGCGGCATCGATCCAGCGGATCTGCGGAGAATCTTCGATCCGTTCTTCACTACAAAACCGGTCGGTGAAGGCACTGGGCTTGGCTTGTCCATCAGTTACGGAATCATCAGAAAACATGGTGGCGCGATCGAAGCTGAAAGTGTTCCGGGCGCAGGCACAACATTTCGAGTAACAATTCCCATCGATGAAAGCACACGGAGGAGTTAACTAACGCATGACCTACAAACTTCTGATTGTTGACGACGAAATGCCAAACATACGTCTGCTGGAGAGATTATTTCAGCACGACTATCACTGTTTGACGGCGTCCTCCGGAGAAGAGGCGATGAGTCTTTTGGACCAGCACGAAGTTGCGGTCATCATCACGGATCAGCGCATGCCGCAGATGACTGGCATCGAGCTCTTGAAACGAAGTGCCGACCGGCGTCCGCACATGGTTCGGATCCTCCTCACGGGTTACACGGACCTCGATGCTCTCGTTGAAGCCGTGAACTGTGGTCTCGTCTACATGTACGTCAGCAAACCGTGGAACAACGACGATTTGAAACTGCGCGTTGGACGCGCCGTGGAAGCTTACGAGAACAACAAACGCCAGCATTCGCTTGCCGCCAACAACGAACGACTCACAAGTCGTGTAAGAGAAATGCGGATGGGGTTCGTCCGGGCAATGACGGGCATCATGCAGATGCACGACTCATATCTCGGGTCGCACGCTGTTCGCGTCAGCCGGTTTGCGCTTCTTCTCGGTGAAAAGCTCGGACTGAGTGAGCAACTGCTTTCCGATATGACTGCGGCATCATTTCTGCACGACATTGGCGCGGTGGGAACTGATAGCAGGATCTATTCGGGACCCGACGAATTACGCCCACTGGAGCAGCATACAGCCCGTGCGGCTGAGCTTATCTCGGACATCGAGGAGTTGAAGGATGTGGCCGATGGTATGCGTTATCACTATGAAAACTTCGACGGCAGCGGTACACCACTCGGTCTCATCGGAGATCAGATTCCATTGATCGCGCGGATTTTGCGAGTTGCAAAGGAATTTGATCTGCTTACAAATCCCAGACACGAAGAGCAGGCATTGACTCAGGAGTCGGCGATTGAGCGCTTGCAGGAGGGCGCTGGAAAAGAGTT
>DATEIS010000168.1:0-7330 GCA_035278765.1 Pyrinomonadaceae bacterium
GACGGCCTCGGCTTCGTGAACACGATTCAAAACCACGGGCGGCCACGGAGGGCCGCCCCTACAGTACGTTCCGAGGGGACGCCTCGCCGTCGAGGCGCCCGTTGCGCGGGGTGAGAAATTAGAATTCGCGGATCCCGGAGACGTTTGTGCCGGATGCGAGTGCACTGGTCAGGGCCGTCGAATCGTACTGAATCGTTGAATTACCACCACCATTCGTTTCAAACGACGGCGCCGTAAAATTACCACTCGTACGGTCGAAGGCAGCGATCGTGATCCCGCCGTAAATCTCGCCGTCACCACCACCGTTACGAACCAACTTGCCTTTCCCCATCACGAGAATAATACCGTTGAAGCTAGTATTACCTCGCATCGTCAACGTTCCCGTCACGACCAGCACTCCGGCCCCGCCCGTCAATGTGCAATCGCCATCGACGAACGTAAACATCGGAGTATCAAGCGCATCGTTCACAGTGGTGTTATTACCAAAATGACGATTTGTCGTCAGTGCCTTGCTCTGCAACGCACTGAGGTAAGCGCGCGCTCTGTCAGCGGTGTCGAGATACGATGGCATCTCGACCGTGCCGGGAGTCGTGTCGTCGTCTCCAAGCAGACCGATTTCCGGATCGACAACCGTGTCATGCTTCTTAATTCCATTATTCACATCGCTTTCATTACACGCCGAAACTGCAAAAGCGGGACGCTGTGGTTCGACCTTGCCATTGTCGACACCTGAATAGATCTTGGCGCCGCTGCTTCCACTGTCGAACGGTATAGTCGAGCAGTCGTCGGGCCCGCGCATCGTAAAGCCAGCCGGAGTCTCATACTCAAAGTTGGCATGCGTCACCAGCATTTCCAAACGCTTCTCTGATCCTTGTGGTCCAAAACCGTAGGATTTCAGCAGCAAGCGTTTCGGATCAGGGGACGTTACTTTTGCCGGTATGTTCGTCGTCGTCGGTGATGACGTATACGCGAGATCAAGCACTTGTGTGCCGCTCGCGAGGTTGAGCGCGTACTTCGTGCCATCAGCCTTCACGTACGCTTTGTCGAAAGTTACTTTGACACTAGCGCTCGCACTGTCCACTTCGCCTTCAAAAATTCCTTCGAGTGTGGTTTCAGCCGCCCACGGCAAAGATTGTGTGATCGTGATTTCAAAACCAGTTTTCTCAATGACGACGTTATCGGCAGTGCTGGTAACCGGTCGTTCAATGACGAAACTTCCGAGGGCTGAATCAAGCGTAAGAGGAAAGGTATCGGGGTCGGGGCTCAGGTTGGTTGATGGCTGTCCCGAGTAGCGAATGATCACTTCATCAGTGCCACCGGCGGTGCCGAAAGTTCTTTGATAGGTTTTGCCTGTATCGCCCTTAAGGATCTTTGCGGAGGTCTCAAACAGGACGATATGACTATTCGGATCCATGTTCTCGACAGTCACTCGATAACCACCCGTGATTGCTCCGACTGAAACCGGCACGAGACTATTTGGATCGGCAGGATTGTTATACGGAAGCCAGCCCGCAAATCTCGGTGTACCCGTGTTACCACCATTCGAGATACTCGGAATGATCGCAGTACGAAAACTCATGCGATCGCTAGCGTTGATCCGAGGGCTGGTGTTTCCGCGAAGCGCATTGAGTGCTGACTGCATTCCCGATTCGGCAACGTAGAAAGCCTGCATTTCTGCAGTTGAGGCAAGAGAGTTGTTGGCCGACATCATCGTCGTCATGATCAATGCGCCACCGGCTCCGAGAAGCAGCACGGAGACCAGCAACATCGTTACAAGCGCTGCGCCTCGTTCACCGGCGCGGTTGTTCAGGTTCAATTTCGATTCGCGTTTCATTGCTGGTAACTGGGCTCCTTAATAAACGATTGAGTTGCGCAAAACGACGTCTGAGGTGAGTTGTACTTGCGACGCGGGCTGATAACCTTCCTGACCTCGAGTGCCAACGGCGGGAAGTGTTACGCCGACGGCGATCACAATAAACTTTGCCTCTGCGGGAGAGACTTCGCTCTTCGCCGCTCCGGATGCGTTCACCACATCCGTGATGTCGCAAACACCGGAAGAGTCGACCGTCGTGCTGTAAGTAACTTTCTCGTCGTAGTAACGAAAGACGAGTGAATCGATTCGATTGGCCAGCACGGTGGTCTGGTTCGAACCGTTTTTCTCATAACGAACGATGTAACGTTGATTGAGATCGGCATCGACGTACATCAGGAACTTCAGATCTTCGTCGATATCGTCTACGTCGGAGTCTTCGAAGTAACCGTTGGCGGAATCAGGCATGCCGTTGAGGTTCGAGACGATGCGAACCGACTGATTGTCACTATCGTTGGTAACGATGCCATTGCTTGCGACGGCGCCGAGTGCGTTGGGCAGTCTCAAACCGGAGTTGCTGATTTCGCGGGTCATGATATTCAGCGCTCGTTGAACGTCTGCAATACCATCTGACTTACGATCTTCGCGCGAGCGCGAGTGAAAGCCGGCTGCAAGAAGGGTGCTCGACAAGCCGAGGACCGTGAGCGTGATAGCCATCGCCAGGATCAGCTCTACGAGGGAAAAGCCAGCTTGATTATTTGAACGTCGCATTTTCATTGTCTTTACCTATCAGTTACTAACCAAGTAGGGGCCACTGGAGAGAGTCGAACGGAAAGTGACGAGCACAACAGAGGAGCGCATCCATGTTTGACCGGTTTCCGGCGTGACTGTGATCGTGATTCTTTTCATATTCTGCGCGCTGCCGTTGCTGTTTGTTTCGAGGGCGACTGTTCGTTGCACGGTGTAGGGTCGTTCGCCGTTTCTCACGGACGACGTTGTCGTGCCTACATTGAGCGTCGCGTCTGCATATTTAACGCTTCTGATCTGTTCCAGCTGTTGCTGGGCCACAGCCATCGCGAGGGCGCGTTCGCTGCCGCCGACGTTGTTCTGCAGCGAGAAGACAAACAGCGAGGCACATCCGAGGGCGCCCACTAGCATCACGAGCGAGGCGATGGTTGTTTCAATCAACGTAAAACCGCGTTCGCCGTTGGTTGATTTGTGTTTGGGAGTCTGGGTCTTCATAAACGTTTGTGTTCGCGTCGAGTAGGTTTGATCTGCTTACAGAAGAGCAATCACAGTCACTGGCACTGTCTTCGAACCGCAGCTGGTGCTGAAGGTTATTGAATAGATGCCCGTTGATCCCTTGGAC
This sequence comes from Pyrinomonadaceae bacterium, assembly GCA_035278765.1. Classification (GTDB taxonomy): domain Bacteria; phylum Acidobacteriota; class Blastocatellia; order Pyrinomonadales; family Pyrinomonadaceae; genus PSRF01. Next base: position 3,180 of record DATEIS010000168.1, read on the forward strand.
TTAACCGTAAAAGTCCCTGTGCCCCCCGCCGCTACGGGTAGCGAACCGGGATTAACCTGAAGGTCCGATGGCTTGCTCGAAGCTGCAGTGATTGTCAGGCTCGTCGAAGCATTGTGGCTAACTTTGATAGTGGTTGTTGCGTTCTTACCCAGGAGCACCGTCAGTTTGTCCGCTGTGACAGAACAGACCGTGGGCGTTGGTGTTGGCGTAGGAGTAGGCGTCGGCGTTGGAGTCGGCGTCGGGGTTGGAGTTGGCGTCGGCGTCGGAGTAGGCGTTGGGAGTATGTCACCAAGATCCAAAATCGGCGTCGGCGTCGGAGTTGGAGCAATGCTGATGTCGGGTGTTGCTTCTGCGTCGGGAGTCGGGGTAGCTGTTGCTACTACAACAGGAGTCGGCGTTGGCGTCGCACCCGAAACAAGATCAGCAACGTTGAGACTGACGTTGGGTACTGAGTCATCAAACACTTTGCTATCGACCGTGACGTCGCCGGAACCCGTAACGTCAACTGAAACTGAGCCGGTGCTGTTCTTCAATCGGATCGAAACCTGAGCGTTGGACGTTGTAATCGCACCGACGGTGTTCCATGTGCGACCACGCCAATCGAATGCAATCGTTTCCACGGTGTCGAAAGTAACGCCACTCGGGAGGGGCACGGTCCTGGTATCCATGTCGCCATCGCCATCGAGATCCATCGTCACGTTGTAGCTGGTCATATCGTCGTTGATGGTGATGGTTGCTCGTTCACTGGCATCGTCGGCGTGATTGCGAATAGAGAAGACGCGTGCCTTCTCGACGTAGGAAGCGTATTCGCGCGCGGCGCCTGAAAGACGAATGCTTGCTTTGGCTCGAACGATTCCCATTACACCGAATGCAGTAATGACCGTCAGAATTGTTACCGTGATCAGCAGTTGGACGGTTGAGAATCCGTTGCTCGTGCGCCGTGTGCGTTTGTTAGCTTTTCTCTTTTGCATGCCCATCGTCGTGGTCCAGGTTTAAGTTTTGGTCCAAGTCGAAGGACCACGGGTGGCCCATTGAGCAATCGTGGTGCCACAAAAGTTCTTCCGAATGAATTTAGCGTTGTGAGAAGGAAGAGTTCTGTTGAGTTGACAGAACTTCAATCAGTTTGGTCCAAATTCGGTTACGCGAAAGTCAAATTGATTTGCGCGACGAAGAGGAACAAGCAAAGACAAAAGATCGATGGCGATTCATGTGATCCGTGGCAGGCTTAAATCAAATTGCTTTGCGGCTTCGCAGACTGACCGAAGTTTGACGAGGTGTGGTTTGCTGGGAATATCCGGTAAATGTCTCAGAAACAATAACTTCGGAGATTTCTCATAACTCGGCATATCGCTTGCTGAAGTATAGCCGCCCCCTCACAGCTCTCCCCGAGCGAGGCTAAGCTATGAAGAAAAATGAATTCTCAGAACTCGGCTCCAATTTGCTGATCATCGGATCAGTGACACTCGCGTTCGCGCCCTTTGTGCTGGGCGATCGATTGTTCATGATCGTGACGGGATTGATGAAAGAAGGCGGAGTGATGATCGATCAGGTCGGGAATTATTTGACCTGGCTGGTGTCGTAAACACAGATTACGCAGATTTATGAATCTGCGTAATCTGTGGATAGTTTTACTTACTTGACGACATTGCCTTCCGAGTCATACATCGTCACATCACCGAACGGTGTGACCTGGTCCTTAACCTTTTCCCAGTCTCCAACAATCACAATCGCCGCGCGGTAGGTGTCGAAGTATTTCGCCGCCACTCGCTGAATGTCTGCCGCAATCAGCGACTCGACCTTCGGACGAAAGTCGTTGATGAAGTTCTTATCGAGGTCGTACGTGTAGACCGTGCTGATGCGACCTGCGAGACCGAACTGGCTGGCGAGTTCGACCGAGAAGTTTCCGGTGCTGTACTCCTTCGCCGCGTTCAGCTCTTCATCCGTCACCGGCAACACACGCATGCGATCGAGCTCGTAGAAAATTTCGAGCAACGTTGGACCAGTAACTTCGTTGCGGACAAACGCGCCGGCTTGAAACGACCCGGTCTTGGCTTGTGTGTTCGAGGAACTGAAAGGCGAATAGGTATAGCCCTTCGACTCGCGTATGTTGCGCGTCAACCGGGAATAGAACGAACCGCCGTAGATTGTGTTTGCGGTGCGGATGGCGAAGTAGTCTTTGTCTTTACGTGGAATGCTGACGTTGCCGATGTAGATCGCCGATTGAATCGAACCCGGGCGATTCACAAAGTAGATCTGTCGCTTTTCTCTCGTTGGCACCGGCGGATTCTCGTCCGGCGGCACAGTGCCACTCTTCCAACTTCCAAACGCCTTCTCGATTTCAGCGAACGTTTTGTCGACGTCAATATCGCCGACGACGACCAGGTGCGATGCATTTGGAATGTAGTACTTCGTGACGAACGCTCGCAGATCGTTTCGCGTCAGCGCGCTAATCGATTTTTCATCCGGCACCACAAAACTGTACGGATGATTTCCGAAGACTGCCTTCTGAAAACGTTCGTTGACGAGGAAACCCGGATCGGCGCGTCCGGCGCGAATCTGCTGGATCGTGTTTTCCTGGGCCAGCTTTACTTCAGTTTCCGGAAACGACGGATGCTGGGCCACGTCGCTCATTAAATCGAAGAGCCGTGCGGAAAACTCTGAAAGTGACGAAGCGCTCATCGTGGTCGAATCAGCATCACTGCCGAGCCCGAGTGTGCCGCCAATCGAGCGTAGTTCTTCCTTGATCTGTTTGCTCGTGCGCGTGTCTGTGCCTTCGTTTGCTACTGACGCCGCAATCTGGGCGATGCCAGGATGACCACTACGATCACTCGCCGTCGTTGCCGAGCGGAACGTCAGTATCGAGGTGACTTTCGGCACATTAGGCAACGGAGCCAGGACCACGGTGAGACCGTTGGCGAGTTTCTTCTCCGTGATCTTTGGGAGATTGAGAGGCCGCGCTGCGCCTGGCGCCGGCGGCGTCTTTTGTTGTGCAAATGCGGTTGCTGTAAACAGGATAATTGCAAGTAGTATTTTCATCATTATCACCTCACTGGCCCGACTTTGGTTGCGGCTTGGCTTCCGGAACGCGATCGATCACGGTGCGATTGGTTGCCACCAGATACTTTGTCGCCGCGGCTTTTACTTGCGCTGCGGTGACGTTCTCGAACGGAGTCAGCAACGAATTGATCTGTTGTGGATCGTCGCGGAAGAGCGCGAGCGCCGAAAGCATATGGGCTTTGCCCTGGCCTGATTCAAGCTGGTCGTAGAAGTTCGAACGATAACGGATCTTGGCATCCCCTACTTCCTTATCCGTCACACCCTTCGACGTCACGTCAGCAATCACCGCATCCATTTCCTTGATGACTTCGTCGGCCGTGTGGCCAGGTTTGTACGTAGTCCGCGTGGTCATGATCATCGGGCCGGTGTAATCAAACTCGTTTCCGAAGTAGTTGAGTCCACCACTGAGATCGAGTGTCAACTCCTTTTCCTTCACCAGCCGTTGATACCAGCGCGAACTCTCGCCGCCTTGCAGGATCTGGACCAGCAGCGCCATCGCGGGAAAGTCTGGTGAGTTCTGTGGCGGCAGGTGATAACCGGTTGCGAGTGCCGGCAGATTTGCGAGCTTGTCAGTCTGCGAAACACGTTTCTCTTTCGTCTGCGGTGGCTCTGTTAGATCCGCGCGCGCCGGCATCGGCTGTGACGGAATAGCGGCGAAGTGCTTTTCAACCATCTTCTTCACTTCGTTCGCATCGACGTCGCCCACAACCGTTAACACCGCGTTGTTTGGTGCGTAGTAAGTCTTGAAGAAACTGCGAACGTCTTCGATCGTTGCGGCGTTGATTTCCGCCAACTCGCCGTAACCGTTATGCGAGTTGTGCCAGTTTGTGAACGCGTTCCCCCAGAGACTGATCCACTCGAAGAATTGATAAGGCTGGTTCAGCACGTTGACGCGAACCTCTTCGCTCACGACGGCCTGCTGGTTCTTGAGGTTCTCTTCGCTGATGTCGAGCGAACGCATGCGATCGGATTCCAACCATAATCCGAGTTCGACACGGTTGCTGGGCATTGTTTGGTAGTAGTTGGTGTAATCAAAATCCGTATGACCGTTCAAACTACCACCGTTTGCCTCGATGAACTTCGCATGTTCAAAC
>DATEIS010000169.1:0-15138 GCA_035278765.1 Pyrinomonadaceae bacterium
GTCAAAGTCTGCCTAAAAGATCTTGACAGCGAACACCGCTTCATAGATGGGATCAGATCATTACCGTCTCGTACAACCCTGAAAGGGTTCCTCTCAATTGAAACCCTTTCAGGGTTTGGTCGCGATTTTGAATTTTTCCCCAGGGTTCTCGCGAACGCTCGAACCCTGGGCTGAAATTAGCGAACGCCTTCGGCGTAATGTCAAACTGATGCACTACCCAATAGCCCCAAGGTTCAAGTGGATATCTAAATCTTTAAGAACGCGCAATCGAGGAGTCTGTGATTTGAGGTCGAGAGGGTTACAGATGGGATACCGAAACGGGCAACCGAGAGAAGGAGCATCAACTCTCGGTTGCCCGTGAACAGTTAGCGTAGCAGGGCACGAATTCCGACAAGAACGAGGTACGCAATCGCCAGGGTTACAGCCACCTTGATCAATAGCACCGCGAGTCCGATTATGACGCCCAATGTAATTCCTACTACTTTCAACACAAGGGGGAGTACAACTACGAAAACAAGAACCCCCAGGACAATCATGCCCGCAATTCGTAAAATGTCTCTACCGTTTTTCATCGTCTGCTCTCCAATCGCGTCGCAGCCCCCTAAATGCTGGGGGGTTTATCGTCCGCAGCCAACTATACGCAGATTCCCGTAGTAGCGTTCCAATGAAGATTCTGGATACTTTACCCGAAAAAATTGCGTTTTTTGAAGCTTTTTTCTCGGGTTAGAGTCGCCTCAGATAATCCCGCTGGTCGCGTGTTTAATTCTTTTCGGCGATAATTATACCTCTTTTTCGCGTGATGGACCGATGGAATTCAAGAAGTCTGTTTAGCGACGACCCTAAGGACGTCGCCGTACCCCTGGAAGGCACGCCACTGGCCGAGCGCATGCGGCCGCGTTCGCTAGCGGAATTTGTCGGCCAGACACACCTCGTTGGTGAAGGTCGCATCCTGCGACGACTACTCGCGGGCGGCGGCGCGTTGCCGTCGTTGATTCTGTGGGGCGCGCCTGGCACGGGAAAAACCACTCTCGCACGTTTGCTCGCCGACAGCAGCGGGCTGAACTTCATTGCCTTGTCTGCAGTCTTCTCCGGCGTGAAGGATCTGCGCGAAGCGATTGACCGCGCCAAGGCTGAAAAGCGTTACGGCAAACGCACCGTTCTATTCATCGACGAGATCCATCGTTTCAACAAGTCGCAGCAGGACGCACTGCTGCATGCTGTCGAAAACGGCACGGTCACACTTATCGGCGCCACCACCGAGAATCCTTCTTTTGAAGTCACCGGCGCACTCCTGTCACGCTCCAGAGTTTTGGTACTCAATCAACTTTCTGACGACGAGATCAAAACCGTTCTCCAAAATGCTCTCGCAAATGAGGAACGTGGCCTCGCCAGTTTTAATCCCTCAGTTTCAGACGAACTCCTCGAACGGATTGCACACTCTGCGAGCGGCGACGCACGTGTTGCACTCACCGCCCTCGACGCAGCGGTTGAATCCACAGCGCCCGATGCAAACGGCGTAAGAACAGTTTCAGAGCAGACCGTGATCGAAGCGCTCGGCCGTGCTCACTACGCTTACGACAAAGGCGGCGAAGAACACTACAACCTGATCTCCGCGCTGATTAAGTCGCTGCGAAACTCAGACGCCGATGCAGCACTCTACTGGCTCGCGAGAATGATTGAAGGTGGAGCCGATCCGATTTTCATCGCCCGTCGATTGTGTATTCTCGCATCGGAAGACATCGGCCTCGCAGATCCACAAGCAATGGTCCAAGCCGCCGCCGCCGCAGAAATCGTGCAACTGATTGGCTTACCCGAAGCGTTGTTTCCATTGTCACAGGCGACGATTTATCTGGCGCGCGCACCTAAGTCGAATGCCGTCAAGAACGCGTATCATGCGGCGTTGATAGATGCGGAAGAAACTGCACGAACACCAGTGCCGCTTCATTTGAGAAATGCAGCGACGCCGTTGATGAAGCAAATCGGTTACGGCAAAGAATATCGCTATGTCCACAGCGACCCGGCCGCCAAAGAAGAGATGGAATGTTTGCCTGAACAACTACGCGACAGAAAGTATTTTTCAGACGAAGGACTACCGCCAGAACAAACGAGGGATGAGGATATTGAGAGTGACCAGTAGCAGGAAGACTGATAAGGAGATCGCATTCCTTCAGGACTTATTCATCGCGCCTGATTGGGGCGAACGTTTCGCCGAGTTAATCGACGAGCACGTCGAGCTTCCGAAAGAAGGAAACGCGCTTTACGTTGCCGCCGGAACCGGTGGACACGCGCTCGCGTTATACGAGCGAGCCGGCGAAAAGCTCGAGCTGCTTTGTGTTGACGAGAATCCGGAATGCACTGAGTTGGCTCGAGCAAAAGCAACCGCAACGAACGAACAGATCACTTTCGCTACTGCGCCACTCGATAACCTCAACTCGAGCGACAACACCTTCGACCTGGTTATCGGAAACGCTTCTCTCGTTTCACGGCAAAGAGTTAGAGCGATGTTTTCAGAGCTCGTACGCGTGGCCGCGCCGGGCGCAACTGTCGCTCTGACACTGCCGACCGCATCAAGCTTTGGCGAGTTCTTTTCGATCTACTGGGAGGCACTCCACAACAACGGTCTCATCGATCACGAGTCCGACGTAGAGCAGTTGATCACCGAACTGCCCACCGTTTCCGACATCGAACAACTGGCCGAGGACGAAGGATTAAGAGACGTTAAATCCTGGACTCGAATCGAAGAGTTTGATTTCGAGTCGGGCGAACAGTTTCTAAACTCTCCGCTCGTCGCAGAGTTTCTAATGCAGGATTGGTTGGCCCTCGTACCTGACGATAAGAGGGCCGGTTTGTTCAGCGAGATCTCTCGATTAATAAACGAAGAGAGGCATGAGGCGGAGTTCGCGCTTTCGGTGAAAGCGACTCTGATTGTCGGACAGAAAACTCACAGCCACTGACAACCAGAGGTTGGATCTTGGATCTTTGTGCTTGGTAGGTTCGGTATTGAGCAGGAGCGCGACACTTCAAAGTACAAAGCACGAAGTACAAAGATCCAACTTACTCCTTGACTTCCTTACGCGCTGGTTCGCGTTCTGCTTCTTCGATTCCCTCTCGGAACGCCTTCTTACTTTGGCCCAGGGCTTTTGCCAATTGAGGCAACCTGGTCGCGCCGAAAAGCAAAAAGACCACAAGCACGATGATTACAAGCTCCGGGGTGCCGAGTCCCGCGATCGCAAAAAATGTTTGATTCATGATTTCCTCTTTCTATGGGGCCGCGCTGAGTTGAAGCCAGTTATTCCCGACCGTCTGATTCGTAGAACAGATATTTCCTCCACGTCTCGTCAGCTCTCCCCAGGTACCGCATGATTTGCCGGTTAACGTGCAGCGAGAACCCACGAGGCCTGCGCAATAGGTGCATCCCGGATTCCTCCGGAGTCCGGTTTCCCTTCCGATGATTGCAACGCTTGCAGCAGGCAACCAGATTATCCCACGCGGACTCCCCTCCGCGCGAGCGTGGCAGCACATGATCGAGGGTCAGCTCCGAGGGTGGATATTGTGTGCCGCAGTACTGGCAGGTCGAATGGTCACGCAGAAGAATGTTTTTCCGCGAGAGTGATCGACGTTCAAAAGGAATGTGGATGTACTCCGTCAAACGAATAACAGAAGGTGCGTGAATGTTGAGTTTTTGCGAATGGAGGACGTGACCATTGTGCTCCTCCACGCGGGCTACTCCTTTGAAAATCATCACCACAGCGCGCCTTTCGGTGCACACATTGATGGGCTCAAAAGAAGTATTTAGAACTAAAACTCTGCCATTCATTAGCGCTGATATTACGCGAGCGCGGAAGAGGGTGTCAAAATTATGTGGTTACAGGCCGGTTCAGGCCCTGGCTAAAGTCAATACAAACACGCTTTTGGCGCCAGCCCCGAGCAGCGCCTCGGCACAGGCCGACACGGTCGCGCCGGTCGTAAACACGTCGTCAACGAGCAGAATATCCTCGCCCACGACAATCCGTGGGTGACTGACTTTGAACGCCCCTGCGACGGTGTCACGACGGCCTTTCACGTCCAAACCAGCACGGTATTTCTCCGACCCCGAAACGCGCAACAGGCTCCCGTCGTCCACCGGTAACCGCAGGCTCTTTGAAAGCGCTTGCGCGAGCACTGAAGCCTGATTGAAACCTCTCGCTCGTATTCGTTCCAGATGCAACGGGACAGGCATGATCACCTTGCTCATATTCAACGGCTCGCGCCTGGCCGCCGCGACCAGTAGATTCTCGACATGTGGCGGCACGTACGGCCGTCGCTTCAACATCAAGACCGACTCCCGCAGTGCACCCTTGTACATCCCCACTGCGCGTGCCACGGTGAAAGCCAGTGGCTTACAACGCCCGCAAGCAGGTCCCGGCGAGCCACATTTCCAACAAATCTCGTCATCATCCGCGAAGATCCGTGTTCCCTGCCAACACGACTCACACGCCACCCCATACTTTCTTTCTTCAACACTACGCCCACACATCGCACAAGTCTGCGGATACGCCAGTGTCAACAAAGCATCACTAAACATTCCTTTGTGCCTTTTGTGGCTAAAACAAAGCGGCCTCCCCAGTTTGAGGAGGCCGCTTTAACTATCTCACCCGTTAGACGAGCTTAGTCTTCATCGTCGCCCAGTAATCCGCGTTCCTGCAGATCCTGGCAACGAACGCAGTGTCGCGCCCACGGCACCGCGTCGAGACGCTTCTCGGGCAGTGCCTCACCACAGTGCACGCACTTCCCATAACCGGATGTTTCGATTCGCTCGAGTGCTTCATCGATCAGGTTCAATAACTGACGATCATTGTCAGACATCGATACCAGTAATTCTTTTGTATAAGCATTCGCCGCCATGTCTGCCGGGTCCTGCGTGGCTTCCGCATCGCGTTCGCGACTATAAAGCTCCGCCGCCTGCACCTGTCCGACCAGACCTTCACGACGGTCCAATAATTTGTCTCGGAAAACTTTTGTGCGCCTCTTATCCATTATTTCTCTCAACCCTCCACCCTACTTGTATTAGCTGCCGGTCGCGATCATTTCTGATATGGCAAACCATGAATGATCGTGTACGCTCGGTATAACTGCTCAAACAACAGAACTCGCGCCATCTCATGCGTCAGCGTCAGCCGTGACAGTGACCAACGTTTGTCAACGCGCGCCTTAAAATCATCTGCAACGCCGTTAGGTCCGCCGATGACGAAGGCCACTTCCTTGATCCCACTTCCCTCCCAGCTCTGCACCTGGGCAGCCAGCTGTGGGGAAGTCCATTCGACGCCGTCCGGATCCAGGAGCACCGTTATCGACCCAGACCGAAGTCCGTCTGAGATGCGTTTGGTCTCCTTATCGATGCCCGCCTTGTCGGTACGTCCAGGTTCACGCAGTTCAGTCACTTCGCAACGAGCAAAATGTTTAAGACGCTCGGCGTAATCATCAATCAGCGCGCGCAGCCTCGCATCGCGAGTCTTCCCGATCCAGATGATTCGGAGCCGCATCAGTCCACAGATTACGCAGATTAGCTAAATCTTGTAGCGCGCAATCTTCTCGTAAAGATTCTTGCGACTGATTCCGAGTATGCGCGCGCACTCGGTCTTGTTACCGCCGGTCGCGGCCAGCATTTCCGAAATGTAAGCCGCCTCCACTTGCGCCAGACTGCGGGGTTTTTCCTTCAACTGCTGTGCGCTCACGGCCGCACTCAATCCCGCCGGCAAGTCGTGCTCTTCAAGCTTCTTTCCCTCGGCGACAATCACCGCGCGCTCGATGATGTTAGCGAGCTCGCGAGCGTTTCCCGGATAGTCGTAAGCCTTCAGCAACGTCCGCGCATCTGCTGCGGCACGCTGAACATTTCGGCCATGCTTGGCCGAATAGAGCTTCAAAAAATGCTCGACCAGTTGAGAAAGATCTTCTTTGCGTTCACGCAATGGGGGAATGCGAATGTTTATTACGTTGAGACGATAAAAAAGGTCTTCTCTAAATCGACCAACTTTCACCGCCGCATCGAGATCGACATTTGTCAGGGCCATTAGACGCACGTCGAGCTTGATGGTTTTACGTCCACCGAGGCGTTCAAATTCGCGCCGCTCAATCACGCGTAGCAGTTTTGCCTGCGCGTCAGTCGAGAGGTGCGCGATTTCATCGAGCACGACCGTGCCTTTATGCGCAGCCTCAAAGCGACCTGCTTTCGCCTCAACCGCACCGGTAAAAGCTCCCCGTTCGAAACCAAAAAGCTCTGCTTCGAGTAACTCGCCCGGAAGCGTCGCACAATCGATTTTTACAAACGGATGCGCCGCACGCTTTGATTTCAAGTGAATAAACGACGCGAGCAGATCCTTTCCCGCTCCCGACTCACCTGTGATCAGAACATTCGCATCGGTTGAACTCACGCGCTCCGCGAGACTGACGGCCTCGCGCATTCCCTGAGAGCGCGCAAATATTTCGATCACGATTCTCTTCTCAAAGAACTACCATCGCCGCCGGTAAATTCCGCCGGCAACTCTACTCGCTTCGACTCGCGCCAGAGACGTTCGAGGTCATAAAACTTCCGCGCCTTTTGCTCAAAAACGTGCACTACGAAATCACCATAGTCCAAAAGAATCCACTCGGCCGTTTTATAACCTTCCATGCGCGCCGCCGCGTGCCCCGACTTCTTCAGAGTTTCGTATACCTCATCCGCAATTGCCTGCACCTGGCGTTCGTTTGCGCCACTCACGATTAGGAAGTAATCGGTGAAGCTTGCGATCTCGCGCAGGTCCAGGACGACCGGTTCGATAGCCTTCTTCTCGCTGGCAGCGTGAAGTGCAGCGAGCACGCGTTCGTCGAGTCCTTCAACTGACGCAGATTGAGGTGTGGGCCGCACGTTAGGTTGCGGATTTAGCGACTGTTCCTTAACTGTTGAATTTGGCTTCATTCTCTCGATAAATTCCGTATTTCTTTATGTACTCAAGCACTGGCCCGGGTAAAAGATCGGTTAACTCTTCAAAGCGACCTTCACTCGCCAGGCGTCGAATCTTCGTCGCCGAAACATCTTTCATCACCGCATCGGTGAAGAAAATACTTTGCGCCTTTGCGCCTTTGCGCGAGATCTTTAATCCGCGCAAATCGACAATTCGTTCGCCAACCGCACCGACGTGAGTCGTCAAGGGTTCGTAACCCGGCCTGGTGACGACGATATGATTAGTCATCGTCAACAAGCGTTCCCACTCACGCCAGGTCGTAATCTCCGACCACGAGTCAGCGCCCATGATGAAAAAGAGCTCGGTTTCGTCACCCAACACGCGCTGAAAGTGCGCAATCGTATCAACCGTGTAACGACGATCAGGATCGTCGAGTTCAAAACTCGATATCGATAACTGCGGATCGTCCTGCGTCGCCAAAGCCAGCATCGCATAGCGATGTATCGGCTCGGTTACATCACGCCCGACTTTGTGCGGCGCCATCTGAGCCGGAATAAAAACGACTTTCTCAATCTCAAATAACTGTGAAACTCTTCGTGCAATCTCGATGTGCCCTACGTGAACCGGATCGAACGTTCCGCCATATAATGCTATCCGCCTCTGCGCGCACATGTCTTACAAAGTCAGCTCCACCGTGTCGGCCCTGTTGCTCTCCGCATTCAATTCTTCAAGCTTCGCCGCCATCGCGTTTACAAGCTCGCGAACACCGTTTCCGGTAGCGGAAGAGATCGCAAAGAACGGCTTCTGATCTTCGATCGCCTTCTGCTTCAACGACTCCAATCGCTCCGGCTCATCGAGCGCATCAATCTTTGTGGCAACCACAAACTGTGGTCGCGTCGCCAGCTCCTCGTTGTACGAAGCCAGCTCGCGGTTCACCGTTTCGTAATCAGCGACCGCATCCCTGCCCGAAACCGACGAAACATCCACGAGATGCAACAACAACTTCGTGCGTTCGATGTGCCGTAAAAAACGATCACCCAAACCTGCGCCCGCGTGAGCGCCTTCGATCAGCCCGGGTATGTCGGCGATCACGAAGGTACGAAAGTCACCGAGATCGACTACACCGAGATGCGGCTCAAGCGTCGTAAACGGGTAATCGGCAATCTTCGGACGTGCGGCAGAAACAGTCGAGATGACCGTCGACTTCCCTGCGTTCGGAAACCCAACCAGACCGACATCGGCCAGCAGTTTGAGTTCGAGTTGGAGATCCAACTCTTCTCCGGTGCCTCCACTTTGATGGTAGCGAGGTGCACGATTGGTTGAGGTCGTGAAGTGCGCGTTTCCAAAACCACCGCGGCCTCCGCGCGCCGCTAGCCAACGATCGCCGTCATGATTCAGGTCGCGAAGCAAATCACCTGTTGTAGCGTCAAAGATCTGTGTTCCAACTGGAACTCGAATCACCAGGTCCTCGCCGTTGCGTCCGGACCGATTTGAACCTTCGCCATGCAAACCACGCTGCGCAATGTGCCGCGGGTTATAACGCAGATGCAGCAGCGTGTTAAGCGACGAATCCGCCAGCACGATCACATCGCCGCCACGGCCACCATCTCCGCCCGATGGACCACCGCGTGGGACAAACTTCTCGCGCCGGAAAGCTGTAACACCGTTACCTCCGTCTCCCCCTTGCACGTGAATCTTGGCGCGATCAATGAACATCCTAAAAATCGAAAACGACGCCTGGGCGCGCAGTATTGCTGCTCAGGCGTCGCGAACTTTTACACCAACTTTTCTAAGCAGCAGTTTGCTCCAATGGATAAACGCTGACGAACTTTCCGGAGCGTCCCTTGTCTTCAAACTTGACGACGCCATCGATCAATGCGAACAACGTATCATCCTTGCCACGACCGACATTGTTGCCGGGCTTCCACTTAGTGCCACGCTGGCGGGCAATGATGTTGCCGCCTAGAACTCTCTCACCGCCAAACTTTTTGAGTCCGAGCCGTTGCGACTGCGAGTCGCGACCGTTACGAGATGAACCTACGCCTTTTTTGTGTGCCATTGTCTTTACCCAATCGAATCAATCTTCAAGGTCGTGTAACCCTGCCGGTGACCTCGCGTACGCTTGTACTGTTTGCGACGCTTTTTCTTGAAGACGACTATTTTCTGATCTTTGCCGTGCTCGACCACGGTCGCCGAAATCTTGTTTTCAGAGCCAGTGCTCAGGAGGGCATCGAGCTCGATTGAGCTTCCGGCGTCCGCCTGGATTGAAGGGACACGAATCGTTTGGCCCTCTTCAACGAGGAACTGTTTTCCACCGGCTTTTATTACTGCGTGCGACATTTCATTCACCTCTCAGACGAGTCAAGTCGTCGTAGAAAAGTCGGACATTATAGGGCACCGACTGCCCAAACCGCAAATATAGGCTGAGCCTATGAAGCGGCTGCTTTTTTCCCGTTCTTAGCCAGAAAATACTCCATGAAATCCGTTCCGATGTCGCCGGCGCGGAATCGCGGGTCGTCCATGATCTTCAGGTGCAACGGGACAGTTGTTTTGATCCCTTCGATCACCATCGCTTCGAGGGCTCGCTTCATGCGCGCGATGGCCAGTTCGCGAGTCCTGGCGTGAACAATCACCTTGGCAATCATCGAGTCATAAAACGGCGTCACCTGGTAACCGGAGTAAACGAAAGTATCCACGCGCACACCCGGTCCGCCGGGTAGATTGAACGCTGAAATGGTTCCGGGCGACGGCGCAAACGTCTCGGGATTCTCTGCATTGATACGACATTCAATCGCATGGCCGACAATCAGCAGGTCGTCCTGCGAATAACCCAGCGGCTCGCCTTCCGCAATCCGGATCTGATTGCGCACGATGTCGGCAAGCGTGACCATTTCCGTTACCGGATGCTCGACCTGGATGCGCGTGTTCATCTCCATGAAGTAGAAGTTGCCGTGCACATCCAACAGAAACTCACACGTACCTGCACTTGAATACCCGAGCTTCTTGCACGCCGACACCGCGGCGTCACCCATCGTTTTGCGCATCGCAGGCGTGAGAACAGTCGAGGGCGCTTCTTCCATCAACTTCTGATGGCGTCGTTGAATCGAGCACTCACGCTCGCCCAGGTGAATGCACTCGCCAAACTCATCAGCCAGAACCTGGATTTCAATGTGTCGCGGCCGCTCGATATACTTCTCGATGTAAACAGTGCCATCGTTAAAAGCGGCTGCGGCTTCAGTCGACGCAGTCTCGAGCGCTTTTCCAAGCTCCTCTTCGGAACGAACGATGCGCATACCGCGACCACCGCCACCGGCTGAAGCCTTGACGATGACCGGATAACCAATCTCGCCCGCGAGCTTGATACCTTCCTCTTCTGAGGTAACACCACCGGGACTTCCCGGAACGATCGGCAATCCCGCTTCGTGCATCACACGACGCGCTTCGATCTTGTCGCCCATCAATCGAATCACACTCGCGGGTGGTCCAATGAACTTGATATTGCACGCCTCACAGATCTCGGCGAAGTAAGCCGACTCGGCGAGAAACCCGTAGCCCGGATGAATCGCGTCGACATTAAAGATTTCGGCGGTGCTGATGATGGCGGGAATGTTGAGATAACTCTGGGCCGAAGGCGCTGGTCCAATGCACGCTGCTTCATCCGCGAAACGAACATGCAGCGAGTCGCGATCGACGTCGCTATGAACGGCGACCGTCTTGATGCCCATCTCTTTGCAGGTCCAGATGATGCGACAGGCAATCTCGCCGCGATTGGCGATCAATATCTTTTTAAATTTGCGCGGATTAAAAGCCATATAACTTCGCCACAAAAAAACACAAAAGGCACAAGTTCTTTTTTGTGCCTTTTGTGTTTTTTTGTGGTCTAACTACGAATGCCAAACAAGGGCTGGCCGTATTCAACCGGTTGCCCATTCTCAACGTAGATCTTAACGACTTCGCCAGTCGCTTCCGCCTGAATCTCATTCATGAGTTTCATGGCTTCGATAATACAAACCACCGACTCCGGTTCAACGTTGCTGCCGATCTTCACAAACGCCTCGGCAGTCGGAGAAGGCGAACGATAGAACGTCCCTACAATGGGCGACGGAATAATGTGTAAGTCCTGATCCTGTGCCGCTGCGGTAGTCGCTTGTGTGCCGGGATGCGCAGGAGCGACCACCGGCGGAGGTGCAGGAGCAGGTGGCGGCGGAGGTGGCGGAAGCGCAGCGTGTGCCGGCTCAGACTCGCGCCGGAGTCGAACACGAAAGCCTTCGTTCTCAAGCTCGAGCTCAGCCAGTCCGTTCTCACGCAGGAGGTCGATCAACTCGCGCAGCTCATCCATGTTAACGGACGCCGCCGGTCGTTGCGCGGAGCGATTGCGCTTACCTTCCTTCTCTCCGTTTTCTTTATCTGCCATTCATTAAAGCCACAAAGAAGCACATACGACACAAATTCAGCATTTGTGCTTTTTGTGCTTCCTTGTGGCGATCCTTTGCTAGCCCTCGTTGGCTTCGGTTTCGGCTGCTTCTTCCTTGGCTTCTTTACCGCGACCTGACTTCTTCTTCTTCGAGCCGGCTGACTTCGCTCGTTTCTTTGCAGCCTCAGCGGCTTCAACTTCACGAGGATTGTCGACAAGCTCGATAATCGCGAGCTCGGCGCGATCGCCTTCGCGGTGGCCCAACTTCAAAATTCGCGTATAACCGCCGGGCCGATCCTTGTAACGCTCACCCAGGTCAGTAAAGAGTCTACGCAGCGCTGCCACGCCGGCAGTGCGCGACGGTCTTAGCTGTCCGCGCTTACCGGTAAGCTCGCTGACTGTCGTGTTGCCGGCATGAAAGAACCCGGCAGCCTGGCGTCGCAAGTGCAACGCACGCGCGTCAGAACCATTGTCGGCAAAACTAAGAGCTTTGCGTGACAACGTAATGGCGCGCTCGACAAACGGCCGCAACTCCTTTGCCTTCGGCAAAGTCGTGACGATGCGTTCCTCGCGAGAATTGATCAGAGAAGTCGCCAGGTTACGCAACATCGAATGACGATGCTCACTGGTACGACCAAGTTTTCGATGTGCCTTCAGGTGTCGCATGACTCTAACCTACTGTTCCTCGTCGCCTTCATAATCCGAAAGATCGGCAGTATCGCGGCCGCCCGTGCCCGGAATCGGATTACCCTGCTCGTCAAATTCCATTCCGAAGTCGAGCCCCATGCCGTTCAAAATCTCTTTGATCTCATTGAGCGACTTCTTGCCGAAGTTCTTGGTGGCCAGCATTTCGCGTTCGGTGCGTTGGACCAGATCGCGAATCGTGCGGATGTCGGCGTTCTTGAGACAGTTGTAAGAACGAACTGACAGTTCGAGCTCATCAACTGACCGATCCAACTGATCGTTACGCGGCAACGGCGGACGCTCCATCTTTGCGTAAGCGAAATCGTCCGTGTCTTCTTCGAAGTTGATGAAGATCGACATGTGATCTTTGATCAACTTCGCCGCCAGACCGATCGAATCTTCCGGCTTCACTGAACCATCCGTCCAAACTTCGATCGTGAGTTTGTCAAACTCAGTATTCTGTCCGAGACGAGCCGCCTCGACGTTGTAATTAACTTTCTTGACGGGTGTGTGCACCGAATCGATCGGGATGTAACCGAGCGAGAGATCTTCGTCGAAGTTTCTGTCAGCCGAAACGTAGCCGCGGCCGCGCTTCAGTCGCATCTCGACTTTCAGAGATCCGTTATCGCTGACGGTTGCAATGTGCACTGACGGATCGAGAATCTCGACATCAGCATCAACCTCGATGTCGGCCGCGGTAACTTCACCGGCTTCTTCCTTCGAGATTCTCAGCGTCTTCGGCTCGCTGCTGTGCAGTTTGAAAGGTACCTGTTTGAGATTGAGAATAACGTCGGTGGCATCTTCCACCACCCCTTTGATCGATGAAAACTCATGCTCGACGCCTTCAATCTTTACTGCCGTAATAGCAGCGCCTTCGATTGAAGAAAGCAATGCACGACGAAGAGAGTTACCCACAGTGGTCCCAAAACCTCGTTCGAATGGCTGCGCTGAAAAGCGGCCATATCGCTCGGTGAGGGTCTCTGCGTCAGCCGCAAGGCGTCGCGGCATTTGAAATCCTGTCCAAAGATTATTTTGATCCATAGCCATAGGTTGTATCCTAAGAAAAATGCGTCGGACCAGGGATGACGACTGGCAGCGTCATCCCTGATCGGGTTAACTACTTACTATAAAGTTCAACAATTAACTGCTCGTTGATGGTGCGATCGATATCGTCACGCACTGGCAAACTGGCGACCCGCGCAGTCATCTCGCCGCCGTCAGCATTGATCCACGACGGACGTCCACGACCAGACGCGGTTTGCCATGCGCCTTCGATGTGAGAGTTCTTGCGACTCGCATCTCTCACACTGATCACGTCACCGGGTTTTACCTGAAAAGAGGGAATATCTACTTTGCGATCGTTTACCTGAATGTGACCGTGGTTGACCAACTGCCGCGCCTGACGGCGTGAGGTCGAAAAACCCGCACGGTAAACCGCATTATCCAACCGGCGCTCAAGCAGGAACAGCAGGTTCTCACCCGTAATTCCCTTCATGCGAGCGGCACGTTCGAAGTAGTTTCGGAACTGCCCTTCAAGAATGAAGTAGATACGTTTGACCTTCTGCTTTTCTCTGAGCTGCTGGCCATAGCCGACCAGTGCCTTGCCGCGGCGCAGCGAGTTTCCGTGCTGCCCCGGAGGTTGCGTTCCACGTTTTTCAATCGGACAAGCCGGCTTGTAACAACGATCGCCCTTCAAAAACAGCTTTGCGCCTTCGCGACGGCAAAGGCGACACACAGCATCTCTATACCTAGCCAATTATTTTGCCTCCAGTCTAAATAGTTAGACGGAAAAGTTTACAGGCTGTGCATTGAGCACGAACCCTTCATCCTTTGGGTTTATCTTTTATTGCCGATTGCCAATTGCCGATTGCCAATTTATCAAGTCAATGACTCTCAGAAAATTGGCAATTGGCAATCGGCATTTGGCAATGCTTAAACTCTACGTCGCTTCGGCGGACGACAACCGTTGTGCGGAATCGGCGTCGTGTCGCGAATCGTCATCACTCGGATGCCTGCATTTGCGATCGCGCGGATCGCTGATTCGCGACCACCGCCTGGTCCCTTCACACGAACTTCGCATTGATGCATACCGGCTTCATGCGCCTTCTTGGCCGCCTCGTAAGCTGCCTGCTGCGCGGCGAATGGAGTGCCCTTGCGTGAGCCACGAAAACCACGCGCGCCTGCCGATGATTGTGCGATGAGATTCCCTTCGAGATCAGTGATCGAGATCATCGTGTTATTGAACGACGCTGCGATATGCACGATGCCGTTGGGAACGTTCTTCTTCTCTTTCTTTCGAAAGACCTTCTTTTTTCCGCCTGCTTTAGCCATAAATTATTTTCAATTGCCGATTGCCAATGAATTACTTCTTGCCCGGAGCCTTCTTCTTCGCAATGGTTGCACGACGTGGGCCCTTGCGTGTGCGAGCGTTCGTGTGTGTTCGCTGACCACGCACCGGCAGAGCACGACGATGACGCAAGCCACGATAGCAACCGATATCCATCAAACGCTTGATGTCCATCTGCACGCGCTTGCGAAGGTCGCCTTCGATTTCTCCCTGCGCTTCCAGAATGGCACGAATCCGGCTCAACTCATCTTCAGTAAGATCCCTGACGCGAGTGTCGAGATTGACGTTCGCTTCCTTGAGCACAGAATTCGAGCGCGAGCGGCCAATGCCATAGATGTAAGTGAGACCAATCTCGGCTCGTTTGTTTGGTGGTAAATCGACTCCTGCTACACGTGCCATTGTATTTCTCGTTATCCTTGTCTCTGTTTGTGTTTGGGATTAGAGCAGATCACTCGCACCACACCCTTGCGATGGATGACCTTGCACTTGTCGCACATCTTCTTTACTGACGCACGGACTTTCATGACGTAACCTCGTTACCTATTTATAGCGATATGTGATCCGGCCGCGATTGAGATCGTATGGCGAAAGCTCTACTAAAACCCTGTCCCCCGGAAGTATGCGAATAAAATGCTTGCGCATTTTCCCTGATATGTGCGCAAGCACTTGATGCTGGCTGTCTTCCAACTCGACCCGAAACATAGCGTTAGGCAAAGTTTCCAGCACTTTTGCCATGACTTCTATCGCTTCTTCCTTCGCCATATCCTCTCAGA
>DATEIS010000170.1:0-4837 GCA_035278765.1 Pyrinomonadaceae bacterium
CGACAACAACGACAAAGCCGTTTCCGGCCCGCAGATCTACATCTCCCCTGAATCCGTGGCCGAGTTTAACCTGCTGACGAACCAGGCCTCAGCAGAATTTGCACGTTCAACTGGTGGACAATTCATCACTGTGACAAAGTCAGGAGGTAACGACTTTCACGGTTCGGTCTTCGAGTTCTTCCGGAACAAAGATCTGAACGCGCTCGACAACCTGCAAACGCTTTCCGGACTTACACGCGAAGAAAATCCACGTTTCGATCAGAATCGTTACGGCTTCAACATCGGTGGTCCACTCTATTTGCCGCGTTTTGGCGAAGGCGGACCGCGGACATATCCGTGGAGCGGCAAGAACAAGCTCTTCTTCTTTTTCCAGTTTGAGCAGACGGGCCTGGGCCAGGCAGCTTCGCCCGGCAACGTCTCGGCTCCGACCGCAGAAGGTCTCGCAATGCTTCAGGGACTTTCCGGCATCTCGCAAACTAACCTGGCCGCTTTTAGACAATTTGTTCCGGTAGCGCCGAGCAATAACGCAGGGACAATTCCGATCTGCGCGATTCCTCGCGATGCATCAGGAAACTGTCCAAGCTCCAGCGAACTCGCCGTGCCGATCGGAAACATCTCCTTTGCGGCGCCGAACTTCCAGACCGACCGGAACATCGTCTTCAATCTTGATTTCAACCAGGGCGAGAACACAGTTCATCACTCGCGCTTCATTTTCAATCGACAGCGAACCATCGACAATCTCGCGACATTTCCCGAGTTTTTCGCGTTGATTCCAACTGACGGGCGGTTGTTCTCGTACACGCTCGTTCACAACTTCAGTCCGAAGTTAACTAACGAAACGCGTCTCGCATACCGGCGCTACGTGCAGACTATTCCGACTCCGGACATCACTTACCCGGGACTGGATCAATTTCCAAATCTCGACCTTGACGATCTGGGTTTGTCGGTTGGACCAGATCAAAACGCGCCTCAGTTCACGATCGAGAACAGCTACCAGGTTGTCGATCAGGCGACCTACAGCCTCGGCAGGCATTCGCTGAAGTTTGGCGTTGACTGGCGCAACATCATTTCGCCGCAATCGTTCGTGCAACGTCAGCGAGGCGATTACGAGTATCCGAATCTCGATCTGTTTTTGCGCGACGTGCAGCCGAGTTTTGGCGAACGCACGGTCGGCTCGTCTCCGTATTACGGTAATCAACATCTCTTCTACGGGTTTGTTCAGGACGACTGGAAAGTCAAACCAAGATTCACGCTAAATCTCGGATTGAATTACGTCTATCAGGAGGTTCCGTTCACAGCACGGCTGCAAACTGTCAACTCTATTGCGGATGTGCCGGGCGTGCTTACTTTCGGCGAACCAAAGGCGCAGAAGAAGAACTTCGCGCCGCGATTCGGGCTTGCGTATGCGCCTGATTTCCAAAGTGGAGTCTTGCACCGGATCTTTGGTGCTGCGGATCAAAGCTCGATTCGTGCCAGCTTCGCGATGGCGTACGACACGATCGTAGACAATCTCTACATCCTGTCGTTGCCACCACAGTTCAATCAGACGATTGATGTCGGCACAAACTTCCCCGGCACACCACTGGTTACGGGAAACTTTCTTGCAAATGGCGGTATTCCACCAACGGTTTTGGCCGGTGCGACTACTGACCCCGTAGCAGCGCGAGCCGCTACTTCTGCGTGGATTCCCGATCAGCAGGTTCCATACTCTTTGTCGTGGAGCCTGACGTATCAACGCGAGTTTCACAAAGACTATGCACTCGAAGTGCGCTACCTCGGGAGCCGCGGCATTCATCTGCCGACGCAAAATCGCATCAACATTCAGAACGCTGTGTTTGATGGACCAGGCGGCTTTCTGCCGACGTTCTTTTCAGCTCCATCACAGTCAACGGTCGACAGTCTACCGACGAGCCTTGATGATATTCAGTCACGTTCGAACATCCTGCCGCAGTATTTAGCCGCGGGGTTCACGTCGCCGATCGCTGCATTTCTCGCGAATGGTAATTCGACCTATCATGCTGGGTCGGCACAACTTACAAGGCGACTGAGCAACGGTCTGCAACTCTCAGCCGCATACACCTGGAGTCACTTGATTGACGACAGCACCGCTGAAGTTTTCAGCACCGTGCTTACACCACGTCGAGTTCAGGATTTTCAGAACCAGACGGCAGAAAAGGCTGACTCAGCGCTCGATCGCAGACAGCGCTTTGTGTTTTCAACGCTCTACGATCTGCCGTTTTTCAAGAACAGTTCACATCACTTTGCACGATCGGTGTTCGGAGGGGTCAGCATGGCTGCAACCCTGGCCTTTGAATCCGGTGAGAAGGCGACGGTGTTGAGTGGCATCGATTCGAATCTCAATGGTGATCCGGCACCCGATCGTGCAATCGTTAATCCTTTGGGTTTGGCAAACACGTCAAGTCTGGTGACGCCGTTGTTGAGAACTTGTCCATCGTTTGATGAAGACGGCAATTGCTCGATTTCTGATGCGCAGAGAATCGTCGGGTATCTGGCAGACAATCCAAACGCGCAGTACATTCAAGCGGGTTTGGGCGCGCTGTCGAATGCCGGACGCAACACGCTGTTGTTGCCGCCGATCAAGAACCTCGACTTCTCGATCTTCAAGAACTTCGCGATTGGTGAAGGCACTAAGAAAATCCAGTTACGTGCGGATTTTTATAACGCTTTCAATCATCCGCAATACGTTCCCGGATCGGTTGATGGGGTCGAGCCGATAGGAACAACTGGTGTCGCGCAGATCAATACTGTGGGTCAGGCCGATTTCAACGTTCCATCGCACGTGTTCAGCAGTCACCCACGTGTGATTCAGTTGGCTTTACGGTTTGATTTTTAGCCACAGATAAAACGGATGAACACGGATCTGAATTAACCCGTGTTCATCCGTGTAAATCCGTGGCTAATTATTATTTCTGCGGTTTGGTTGTCTTAGCCTTCTTCTGTCCCTCACCTCTGCGTGGTGGAGCTTCTTTTTGCGGCGGCGCCGGTGGTTGTGCTGACGTGACACCCTGGGGATCGCGATCGCTACTACTCGTTCCTTTATACTGCTTCACAGTTGCTATTCTCCTCTTCAAGTTTTTAGTGAAGAGAGTCGAAAGTTCTCTTCAATCGTTGTGCGCGCAACGATCATGCCAACGCGAACTCGCGTCTTTTCCTTAAACACACGCGCCCAGGTGTGTGGCCTTTTTGCCTTCTAAAGAAATAAAGCCTCAACTGCTGTTCGGGAACGAGCCCGATGCTGTGGTCCAACTCATTGGCATGCCAATTTCATGTGTCTAGATCAGGTTGAGAAATTTGATTCATCGAGGAGAAATCATGAAAAAGCTTTTGAGTGTTATCGCGATGGGATGTCTGCTGAGTTTGTTACTTGTGGGAAGTGTTCACGCACAACTGCCGGGAACTGAAATCCGCGCTTCAATTCCGTTTGACTTTACCGTGCGTGGAAAAACGCTTCCCGCGGGTGAATACACGATCACGCGAATCGGCGACGAACCGACTGGTCTACTGATGCGAAATGTTCGCGACAAACGCGAGCACGTGGTGTTTGAGACTGAGCCGAAAGAGGATCGCAGGATACCGCGCAGGAACGTTTTAGTTTTTAACAAGTATGGTGACAGCTATTTCCTTGAAGAAGTTGTGACTGCTGGAGAAGAGACTGGCCAGGAACTAGCCCCTTCGCACGCAGAGCGCACACTTCGACGCGATATGGCGAAGAACCAGGTTGAACCGGAAACAGTGACGGTGGCATTGAATTAAGGACCGTCAGGTTGCTCTGGTTCATAAGTCTCTGTGCCGCCACAGAAGGTGGCACAGAGGGAATCAGGGGGTCGTTATGAAATCAGAAAGTAGTCTTGTAAGAATAATTTGGCGGTTGGTGATTTTGAGTTTTGGCGTGAGCATCATGCTTGCGACGGCGTTGGGCCAGGGGATCGGCGCTCCGGAAACACCGGCTCAATTGCAGCAACTCGTCGCGCCGATCGCTTTGTATCCGGATGAGCTCGTCGCCCAGATCCTCGCGGCGTCGACTTATCCCACACAGATCGTCGACGCCGATCGTTGGTTAGGATCCCACTCGAATCTTCAGGCCGAGCAGTTGGCCGCGCAAGTGGACCAGCAGTCGTGGGATGACAGTGTGAAAGCACTGACTTCGTTCCCGTCCGTCGTTTCTAATCTCGACACGAACTTGCAGTGGACAACGGCGCTGGGCCAGGCATATCTCAATCAGCAACAGGACGTGCTCGATGCAGTTCAGGTCATGCGCCAACGAGCGCAGGCCGCGGGTAACTTGCAAAGCACTCCGCAGCAGAATGTGACCACGCAGGGATCAACGATAGTGATCCAACCTGCTGTGCCGGACACGTGCTATCTGCCGTACTACGATCCGTGGATCGTTTATGGAACGCCGCTCGACGTCTATCCGGGTTATGTTTATTCGCCGTGGTATGGACGACCGTACGTCGCGTTTGGTCCTGGGATCGGGATTGGATTCTTTGGACGATTCGGCTGGGGCTGGCCGGCGTGGGGATTCAACTGGAACAGACGCGTTGTCGTCTTCAATCGCAGCCCGTACGCGTTCCGCAGGCCTTACGCGTTTCGGAGTCCGGGCTTCCGTTATGGTTATGGTGGTGGCTTTCATCATTCGTTCGGCGGCGCCCGGACGTTCCACGGTTTTGGCCGCCATCGCTAGCCGCTGATTACGTAAAGCACCATCGGACGTACTGTAGGGGCGGCCCTCCGTGGCCGCCCGTGGTTTAACATACAGCTTCAAGTATCGACGATCTCGGATTTTGCGAAAACCTATCAAAACCACGGGCGGCCA